>JAFYHA010000141.1 GCA_017539425.1 Clostridia bacterium | reverse complement strand
GGTCAAAGGATAGATTCCAGCAACGGGAATCTACCGTATCTTATGAAGCCCCCACCTCGATGCCTTGCATAGGTGGCGGGTAGTTCACACTTGAAAATAACAAAAAACTGATATATAATAACAATTGGTGTAAAATGCCCCATATTTTGCAGGAGGGCGCAGCCCGACTCTTCCGGAACCTCATTCCGCATCGACGGGCCGCTGACTATTATGAAACGAAATCGAATCAGCATATTCTTTATATTGTTTTCCCTGATCCTTATTCTTGGACTTGTTTCCTGCGGACAGACGTCCGTTCCCTCTGGGGAAACCGGTTCGGAAACGGAAGCTGCCTCCAGGCCGGCCGGAACAGAAACCGAGATCCATACGGAAAGTGACAAAACGCAGGAAAGCAGAACGGAGACTGCTCCGGAAACCGGAGAACCGGTTACACAGGAGACCGAAACCGAGGTAGAAACCGTTGACCTCATCGGGCCTATCCTGGTTTCAGCTACCGGATTCAAAGCCGAGGTCGTGGATGGGAACACCATCCTGACCATGACGGTGAATGCCGGGGATGAGTACATCGATTTATCCAGATCATTCGGTGTTCTTCCCGGCTGTTCGTGGGAACTGTATGAGGATTTTGTGGGCACAAAGAAGTATGCGCTGAAGGCCATGAATCTGGTCAGCGGCGAGAACGTGGCCTATGTGATCGTATGGAATGCGGATAAGAGCGACTTCAGACGGTATGAGCTTCGCATCACCAGGCCGGTCCAGTTGTCCTATCAGTTTGTAAACGGAACGGAAGTCCTGTATTCGGGGACCGTGGATTCGGAAACCTATGTCAAAACCGTATACGAGCCTGCCCAGACCGGTATGACATTTGCGGGGTGGACAGTCAATGGAGAAATTGTCACGCTCCCGGTCAAGATCAGCAGGGATACGGTCTTTGTAGCCCGGTTTACGCCTAACATCTATACCATTACCCTGAATGCGGACGGAGGACAGGTCAGGCCGGCTACGCTGGACGTGGTTTACGGGGAAGAGTATAACCTTCCGGAGCCGACCTGGGCCAACCACAAGTTCCTGGGCTGGAGCGGAGCTGACGGACAGTTTGCCCTGACCGGAACGTATCAGATCGCTCACAATACGACATTGAAAGCGCAGTGGAAAGAACTTAGGACGGCCGGTGAGAATATAGAATGGAATTATAATGCGGATACGGAAACGCTGTCTCTGACCGGGACCGGTGAGATGACGAATTATGCGGATCTGGCATCCAGGCCCTGGCATGAGATTGCCGGTGATATTGAAAAGATCACGGTCAGCGGCGGAATCACTTCAATCGGCAATTCCGCGTTCGCGGATTGTGTGAAACTGGACGGAGTCCAGCTTCCGGATACGGTCACGTCGATCGGCTCGTTTGCATTTGCCAGATGCTCCGCACTGCAGAGCATCCAGTTTGGCGGAGGCCTTAAAACGATCGGGGTAAAAGCGTTCTTGAAGTGCTATGCCCTGAATGGGGTTTCGCTTCCCGCCGGAATGACCGTTCTGGGAGAGTCCGCTTTTGAGGATTGCGGGTTGACCGCGTTTCATTCCGGGAATCTGAACTCGATCGGGATCAATGCGTTTGCACGCTGTACCGCTCTGACAGAAGTCACGCTGGGCGACGCGCTGGAAGTCCTGTCCGAAAAGGCCTTCATGGAATGTTCGGCACTGGAAAGAGTGACGGTCGGGAAAGGCTTGAAGATGATCGGGACCGACGCGTTCAATCTGTGCGAAAAGTTGGCGGAACTCAACTGGAATGCTGTCAGCGCGCAGGATGCCACGGCTCAGAACAAACCGTTTTCAAATGCCGGGAAAACGGCTCAGAACGGATTGCGGATGAACATCGGTCCTGAGGTCAAACGTATTCCGGGATACCTGTTTTACGGCGGAAAAGCGTATGTGACTTCTGTACACTTTGCCGAAAACGGTGTCTGTGAGGAAATCGGCAAGTATGCGTTCGGAAACTGTTCAGGGCTCACGGAGCTGACATTGCCTGCTTCGCTCAAGTCTATTCGGGACAAAGCGTTTTACAACTGTGCGTCCCTGACGGAAATCCGGCTCAATGCTGCTGACCTTTCCGAAATGCAGCTGGTCAACCTGTCCCTCCCGTTTGGAGGAACCGGAGACCGGAATGACGAACTGGTCCTGATTGTAGGAAATCAGGTCACGACGATTCCGAACTATCTGTTCTACGGGTCGGATATCACGGAGGTTCGGTTTGAAGCCGAATCCGTGTGTCAAACGATCGGTGCCTTTGCATTCGGACAGTGCAGGGGCCTCAGCCGTGTCAGCCTTCCGGCATCCCTGACCGAAATTGGGGAAGAATGTTTTGCCGGGGATGGGATTGAGAACTGCAGCTATTCCGGAACGACCGGACAGATTCAGACCGTTTGGAGCGGCATTCAGCCAACGGATTTTGTAATTACCTGTTCAGACGGCATCTGGCCGGAACAGGACGAGGGGTGAGATCTATGAGCAAACGAGTTTCAAAAGAGAATTACTATCTGGATATCGCACAGACGGTTGCGGAAAGAAGCACATGTCTGCGCAGGAAGTTCGGCGCGATCATCGTCAAGGATGATTCCATCATTGCAACGGGATACAACGGTGCTCCCCGAGGCAGAGCCAACTGCATCGATCTAGGCACCTGCTACCGGGAGCAGATGAACATTCCGAGAGGAGAACGGTATGAACTTTGCCGTTCCGTACATGCGGAAGCCAACGCGATCATCGCGGCCCCGAGGGACCAGATGCTGGGTGCCACCATCTACATGGTTTGCGTAGACCCCAAAACCGGAGAACTCTATCCCAACACATCCAGCTGCATGATGTGCAAAAGGATGATCATCAACGCGGGAATCGAAACCGTGGTCGTACGGGATACCGCTGACGAGTTCCGGTCGATTCCTGTCCAGGACTGGATCTCAAATGACGACTCTCTAGGCGGAGTGTTTGGGTACTGATATGGTCAGGTTCAAAAGACTGAGCGCGATCCTGCTGCTGGGAATGCTGCTCCTGACTGTCATCCCCTCCTGTGCCCCCAAATTGCGGCAGATGTCGACAGTCAGGGTGGAGGATAACATTTATTACAAGGATGACAAAACGGGTCGGGAATTTGAACAGATGAGCCTGTCCTATTCCCCGATCGCACTGAAAGAGCCTTATGCGGAGCTGAAACTCGGGAATGTGGCGGTAACGATGTACGAGATCGACGGACTGGATCCGGAGACCTGGCTGGCCACGGAGGACGGTGTGGTCTTCCGGGAGAAATCCATCCAGGAAAAGAAGGCATCAGAGTTGCATCTGACCCGGGCGGATGTATTTGCTTCCAACGGGAGTCCGATCGTGATCGAACGGATCACGGATGCGGATGCGCTCGCCGGGCTCATACCCGGGAAGGAAGAGGATTCTTTCGATCTGCCGTTGGAAACGCCTGCGGAGATCTATCTGCTGAAGTTGGTTTCGCAGGAATGCCCTCAGCTTTACTATACTGTCCGGTACCTAATCTACGGACAGCCTGTGGAAGGTTATTCCGAAAACAGCTCGGGCACGGTTACGACAGGCCGGCATGTGATTTATGATATCTATGCCAAAACCTGCCGGTGGGCTCCGGAGGGATTGCAGACATTAATTGAAGGGACTGATTGAAGTCTATGCAAACTTGCGAACAAGTGGTCGAGGAGGCTTCGGCCGGATCAAAGAGCTGGGAACGTCTGGCTTCCGAATATACGGTGTGCTTCGTATGTACGGGCAATACCTGCAGATCGCCCATGGCCGCCGCGGTATTGAACGGGATGGTCAGGTCCGGGGAAGACATCCGGATCCCTAACCGAAAGGATGTCAAAGACCCGATGCATATTCGGGCGGTGTCCGCAGGACTGTTTGCCCAGGAAGGCATGCCGATTACGGAACTGGCTGTCAAAGCCCTGGAAAATGCAGGAATTGAGAGCACTCCGGAAAATCCCTATCGTGATCACCGGGCCCGTCAGATCCGGGAGGACATTGTCCGGAAGGTAGACCTGATCGTGGGGATCTCCGATATGCACGCTCAGCTCTTGCGCGCGGCATATCCGGATCAGCTGGACAGGATTTGCGCCCTTCCGGTCGACGTTCCGGATCCTTTCGGAGGAGATGAGGAGACCTATGCCAACTGTCTTCAACAGCTCATATCGGCGATCCGGACACTGTTTGCGCCTGCGGAAGGGGGAACCGTCGAATGATCATCCGCAGAATCACGGAAGAGGATATTCCGCTGTTATCCGAACTTGACAAAGCCTGTTTTTCCGTTCCGTGGGGACCGGATTCGTTCCGGATGCTCCTGGGGGATTCCTGTGATCCATACGGTGCATTTGAGGGAGAAAAGCTGATTGGATTCGGCTACATCCTTTGCATCGTAGATGATGCGGAACTGCTTAGGCTGGCTGTGCGTCAGGAGTACAGGCGTATGGGTGTCGCCCGGAAGTTGATGGAAACGCTCAAACAGGTTGCCAGGGAAAAAGGTCTCACCCATATGTCTCTGGAAGTGCGGGAGTCCAATGCTGCCGCTAAGGCCCTGTATGAGAGCCTGGGATTTGTGCAGGTGGGCACAATCAACAACTATTACCGGCAGCCCAAGGAAAATGCGTGTCTGCTGTCGGCCGAACTTTGAAAGACGATATGTTTGTTTTAGGAATTGAAAGCTCTTGCGATGAGACATCGGCATCCGTCCTGGAAATGGATGAAAAAGCCGGCGTCCGCCGCATATTATCGAATATCGTGGCATCTCAGATCGACGTCCACGCCATGTATGGGGGAGTGGTTCCCGAGATTGCCAGCCGTGCGCATGTGGAAGCGGTGTCTTCCATTACGTATCGTGCCCTGGAAGAAGCCGGGATCGGAGCAAAGGATCTTGGCGTTGTCGGCGTGACCGCCTACCCGGGGCTGATCGGGGCATTGCTTGTCGGGGTGAACTTTTCCAAGGCCCTGGCGTATGCCAACGGGATTCCGCTTGTGGGTGTAAACCATATCAAGGCCCATATTGCCGCGGCGTATCTGGAATATCCGGAACTGAGGCCCCCGTTTCTGGCACTGGTCGTTTCCGGAGGGCACACGTCCATCTATTCTGTGGACCGTTTCAACGAGATGACAGAACTCGGATCCACACGGGATGACGCGATCGGCGAAGCGTTTGACAAGATCGCCAGAGTGCTGGGCATGCCCTATCCCGGCGGGGCGGCACTGGACAGACTGGCGTATGAGGGAAAAGAAGGAGTACTGACATTTCCTTCTCCGGCTCTCGCCGGAGACGCCCTGGATTTTTCATTCAGCGGGATCAAGACCGCGGCGCTGAATACGATCAACCGGTTTGTGCAGACCGGGCAGGAAACGCCAAAAGCGGATATTGCCTGTGCGTATGTCAAAACCATTACGGACGCGGTCGTCAAAAAAATCCGTCAGGCCCTGAACCAGACCGGACAAAAGAGTCTGGTTATGGCCGGCGGGGTCGCCGCGAACACGCATCTGCGGGAAGCGCTTGGAACGCTCTGCAAGAATAAGAAAGTGAATTTTTATGTACCCAGACCGCAATTGTGCGGGGACAACGGTGCGATGGTTGCCGCCGCAGGGTACTATGCCTATCTGGCCGGTGAACGTGCAGGAACCGACCTGAACGCATCGGCGCAGGATGACGGCAGTCCGGATTGATCCGAACTGACGAATACGAGATCACACAGGAGGACGGTTAACCCCGGAACGGATCTATGGATAATGACTGGCTGTTTACGCAAACGGAAAAAGATATACAGGTCTCTGAAATGACGATCCGGAGGCTTCCCAGATACTTCCGCTATCTGCGTGAACTCGTCGAGCAGGGAAGGATCCGCATCAGTTCCGCCGAACTGTCCAAAATGATGAACGTAACTGCGTCACAGATCCGGTCGGATCTCAACCAGCTCGGCGATTTTGGCCATATGGGTTATGGATATGACGTGAACTACCTGTTTAAGCGGATATCCGAGATCCTGGGTGTCCGGGAAGGAATGACTGCGGTGATCATCGATTCCGGCGACCTTGGCCGGGCCCTGGTCCAGACGACGCTGTTTGTCCGGAGAGGCATAGATGTGCTGGCCCTGTTTGACGGGATCGGAGACCGGGCCGGAACCGCGATCAATGACATTCCTATAATCAGCCTGAGCAAGCTGGAGACATTCTGTGAAACGCATAAGGTGGACATAGCCGTTCTGACCTGTCCGAAGGAACAGGCCCAGGTCATCTCCCAGCGGGCTGCGGACTGCGGCGTCCGGGGAATCTGGAATTATACCGGCCGGGAACTGCATCCGGAAGGCCATCCCCAAATCATAATCGAAAACGTGCATCTGGGAGATTCTCTGATGATCCTGGACTATAAGCTCAGAACACAGGACAAGAGAAATGGGAGCGAAAAAGCCAATGTATAAACTCATTTTTAAAACCGGAGTCATCAATCTCCCAAAAGAAGTGCTGGAGGCGGTAGGACGGGCAGACGCGAAGACACTTTGCGTATTGCTTGCGGTCGCTGCACACCCGGAAAAGAGTGCGGACAGCCTGGCCGGAGAGCTGGGCATGAGCCGGAACGCGTTTGAGAAGGCCGTTGCTTTCTGGCAGGGGGCCGGTATCCTGAACGAGGAAGAGAAAAACGGGGCGGAAACGGAAAAGAGAGCACTTTCCGGGGCTTCGGGATCCGCGCCCACAGTCATTCGTAGTTCATCCAGTCTTCCGGTATACTCATCCGAAGAGATCGCCCAGATCCTTACGGACCGTGAGGACGTCTCGCTGGTCGTCAAGGAATGCCAGAATATCTATCAAAAGGCCTTCTCAAGTTATGATATCAATGTCATCGTGGCCCTGATGACCTATCTGGACCTGGACGGGGAATATGTGCTGAGTCTGGCTGCGTCCTGTGCTCTCTCATCCAAGAGCAAGGGCTTGCGCTATCTGCAGACGATGGCCGTTCAGTACTATGACGAGGGCATCCGCACTCCTCAGCAGCTCCATGAAACCCTGCGCAGAAGGGAAGCACTCAAAGGAGTGGAGGGACAGATCCGGGTCATGTTTGGCATCGGGACCCGTTCTCTGACCAAGAAAGAGACGGAGATGATCACGACATGGACGGAAGGGTACGGGTACGGTATCGATATGATCCGCAAGGCATATGAAATCGGCGTGAACGCTTCCGGAGTCGCCTCCTTCCCATACACCAACGCAATCCTTAAGAGATGGTATGAAGAAGGTTACCGCACTCCCGAGGAAGTGGACAGACAGGCGGCCGCCAAGCCGGCGGAGGCAGCGCCCAAACCGGTTGCAAGCCGCGGGCGCAACGGCCGAAAGGTCAGTCAGCAGCTTGAGGGAGAGTCCAGCTTTGAACTGGATGATTTCCTGACTGCAGCCATTCAGCGGAGCAGCACATCCGCCGACTTGAAAGACGACAATCCGTAACCGGATAGAAGGGATCAGATATGGGGTATAATCAAGAGGCGTTTGAGACCGTAAGGGAACGGTACCAGTACAAATTTGCAGCCGCCAGGCAGCAGGCCGAAGAGCATGAGGCCGAGGTCTGTGCGCAGATCCCGGAAATGAGGAACGTCCTGCGCCGGCTTCGGAACACGGGGCCGGAACTGTTTGCGCTGACCCTGTCCGGAAAGAAAGCCGGCCCGGAGGAAATCGCGAAGATCCGCAAGGACAAGGAAGAGGCACTGAAAAGGCGGTCGGAACTGCTTAGGGCCGCAGGATATCCGGAAGACTATCTGGATGTGCATTATGAGTGCCCGAAGTGCGGAGACTCCGGCTATATCGGCATACAGATGTGCGACTGTATGAAGCGTGAGATCATTCTCGAATCCTATAAATATTCCGGAATCGGCGAACTGCTGAAAACACAGACATTCGACACGTTCAAGCTGGAGTATTACCGGGGTTCTGACGAGACCTACAAACTGATGTCCGCCAATCTCGACTATATCCGCCGTTATGCGGACCGGTTCGATGAAGAAGGAGGCAACATGCTGTTTATGGGCGCGACCGGGCTGGGCAAAACACATCTGTGCAGTGCGCTGGCCAGACAGCTGATCGATACCGGACATGACGTGCTGTACGTATCCGCGATCAATATGCTGGCGGATTTCGAGAAGCAGCGGTTCGGAGGTACGGCTCCTGAGGCGGAAAATGACGGAGTGGACCGCTACTACGGAGCGGATCTGCTGATCATTGATGATTTGGGCACGGAGATCGCCAACCAGTTTACGCTGTCTGTCCTGTACGGGGTCATCAACGGAAGAATGAACCGCAAGCAGGCCACGATCATCAACACCAACCTGACCAACCGGGAACTGCAGGCCAGATATACCGACCGGATCGTCAGCCGTCTGCTGGGAGAATACGCGGTGATTCTCTTTAAGGGAACCGACGTCAGAATGCAAAAAATCAGAAAATAAGAAAAGCCCGGCGAAATGATTCGCCGGGATCATCTCCGGATAGGGTCAGAGAGCCTTGTACTGGTCCTGCAAAGAGTCCAGTTCACGGATCTTGTCCTCGAGGATCGGAAGCAGCGTCCCGATCTCATCAGACACGTTTTCGCCGTTCATGAGCTTGCGGTAACTCAGTCGCCCCAACCGGGCATACAGATTATCCAAATGGGATTCGACCTGCTGGATCTTGATGTATAAAGCGGCCTTGTCCGTCAGTTCATCGAGTTTCTGAGCCACGTTCCGAGCAGTGGCCTTGACGGTTTCTTTTGCGGTTTCCCAATCTGACATATCCATAGCCTCCAATGAAATAGAATATTGACAGACGCACTGTTGTTATGCTAAAATATTGCGCGTGTTGGGGTGTAGCCAAGTGGTAAGGCACGGGACTTTGACTCCTGTATGCGTCAGTTCGAATCTGGCCACCCCAGGTTCTCGGCTTTGCAATATTGCAAGGCCTTTTTCTAATTTGTATTCTAACACAAACCGATTCCAGGATGCAAGGGGGAGTCCCGAATGGGACTTTAGGAATATGGCAAAGGACAAAGCAGCCAGCAAGACAAAAACCGAAAAAGACAGTTCCGAGCGGGTGCCCGGAGCCGTTCTGGTCACGGTCATAACACTGGGCGTATTGTTTCTGCTGTCCGTTTGGCTGGTCATACTGGCCGTGCCCCGGTTTGCCTCTGAAAAGCCCGCAGGGTCCGGCGAAACGGAAGAGAATGGCTATGAGACAGAGGACGAGAACGCAGTCCATCCCTATGCGACATCCGCGCACCGGGACTCTTATTTATGCGAGATTTCGGATACGACCCAGCTGATCCAGACACCGATCAACGCGCAGGCCGCAGTACTGGTGGATCTTGGGGATTATCATGCCTTGAGCTCGTTGCATGCGAACGATAAGATCTTTCCGGCGTCTTTGACCAAGGTCATGACACTTCTGGTGGTCTGCGACCGCATCACGGACCTGGACAGGACCGTTACCGTGACCCGGGAGATGCTGGATCCTTTGAAAGGAACGGGAGCTTCCGTGATGTCTCTGTCTGAAGGGGAGATCGTGCCGATCAGGACCCTTCTGTATGGCCTGATCCTGAAGTCGGGCGGAGACGCAGCCATCGTGCTTGCGGATATTACCGCCGGATCGGAGGAGTCCTTTGTGGAGCTGATGAACCGTAAGGCTCAGCAGATGGGACTTTCACAGACGCATTTCACGAACTGCACAGGTCTGCATGACGATAACCACTACACGACATGTCGGGAAATGGCAGCGATTTTTGCGTATGCGTTGGACAATGATTTGGCCAGAACCGTCCTGACCACGACCGAATGCAATATGCCGTCCTATTATGAAAAGGACATCTCCTACTATTTCAAGGCCGGATGGTATACCAATTTCCTGGATTACGGACTTTCGCTCAAGCTGGACAACGGGCTGACCGTGTTCGGAGGAAAGACGGGGTATACGGCGGACACCTATGATGAGCAGGGGAAAGTACAGAAGAATCACTGCCTGGTGACCTGCGCCAAGGACGGCTCCGGACACACCTATGTCCTGGTCACTGCAGGAGGTGCGGGATATCCGAAAGACCGTGCTCAGGATGCGGTCAAAGTATATACTTCCTATGTGAAATGATCGGGAAAGGAGAGTGCCGTGAGTACTGTTGATATCCGAATACCGGAATACGTGGCCGGACTGATCGCAAGGCTGGAATCCGGCGGTCACGAAGCGGTCGTAGTCGGCGGATGCGTCCGGGATGCCCTGATGCACAGAGCCGCGCACGACTGGGATATGGCCACAGATGCGACCGTGCGGGATATGCAGGCCTGCTTTGAGGGGTATAAAACCGTGAATACAGGTATCCGGCACGGAACGATCACGGTCATAGCGGATGGGCATCCGGTCGAGGTGACCACCTACCGGACAGGAACCGAGGAGATGACGCCGGTCACCCTGCAGATGGATCTGGCGCACCGGGATCTGACGGTGAATGCGATGGCCTATCATCCGGATCGAGGGCTGACGGACCTCTTCGGGGGCGCGGAGGACGTGGCCAAAAGACGTATCCGGTTCGTCCAAAGTGCGGCTGACCGGATCGAAGAGGACCCTCTTCGTCTTTTGCGTGCGCTGCGGTTTGCATCGGCACTGGATTTTGAAATCGACGAGGAATGCTGCCGGGAGATCCGGAAGAAGGCCGGATATCTTTCGGTCGTGGCACCGGAAAGAATACAGAGCGAATTCCGAAAACTGATTGCGGGGCCTGCAGCGGGAAAAGTGATCCGGGACTATTCGAATGTCTGGAAGGTGTTTCTTCCCGAGGCTGCGATCTCGCTTGAGTCCGCCAGGGTTGCGGATGCCATCGGGTACAGCGTACCCGACGAAGCGGTCCGGCTGGCGCTGGCCTTTATGCCGACCGATAAAGCGCTGCCCTATACGGAGCATTCGGTCGGGCACTATCTGAAGGCCCTTCGTATGGACAATGCTCTTCAGGAAACCGTGAAGAAGATCCTTGCCTTTCCGTATGAAAGGCTGGAAGCGGAACCGGTCACGTTGAACCATCTGATCGTCGAAAAGAGCCTGCCCATTGTCAGAAAAGCGATCGAATATCATTATGCTGTCCATTGTATGTCCTTTTCCAAGGAAAAGGGAGCCCTGGATAAAGTGGCTCAGACACATGAGCAACTGCGGTCCGTTGTCGAGGAGCTGGTTTGTTCCGGCGCCTGTATGAGACCCGCGGACCTGGCGGTTTCCGGTACAGAGCTGATTGCAGCCGGGATCGTCCAAAACGGGCCGGAAGTCGGGCAATGCCTGAACCGGCTTCTGAATGCGGTCATCGACCGGAAAATCAACAATGCAAAAGAGGATCTGCTGGAATTTGCGGCGCAATGCCGCACATAAGGCGGACAAGGAAGGAGAACCGGCGGGCACACTAGGAGTGCCGGATACCGGGAAAGCAGTATGTTCAAAAAACTGGCGCGCAGCTTAAGGGAATATAAAAAGCTGTCAATCCTGACCCCGATCCTGATCGTAGGAGAGGTTGTGATGGAATGCCTGATGCCGTTTGTAATGGCCAATATGGTCAACGACATTTCGGAAGGGGCAGGAATGGAAGTGATCATCCGGTACGGGGTCATCCTGATCGTGATGGCGCTGGCCTCTCTGTGTTTCGGGGGCTTTGCTGGGGCGACCTGCGCCAAGGCCTCTGCCGGGTTTGCCAAGAACCTACGGCATGATATGTTTCACAGCATCCAAACGTTCTCGTTTGGTAACATAGACCGGTTTTCATCCGCATCTCTGGTTACGCGGATGACAACTGACGTAAGCAATGTCCAGATGGCGTTTATGATGCTGATCCGGACGGCTGTCCGCAGTCCTTTGATGCTGATCTTTGCATCGGTCATGGCGTTCCGAATGGGTGGGCAGCTGGCGCTGATTTTTGTTGTGGTGATTCCGATCCTGGCCGTAGGACTGATCCTGATCGGTCTCAAGGCGCTCCCCATGTTCAAGAGGATCTTCAAAAAGTACGACAAAATGAACGAGTCCATTGAAGAGAACGTCCGTGCCATGCGGATCGTCAAGGCGTTCGTACGCGAAGACTATGAGACGGACAAGTTCAAAAAGGCATCTGAGGACGTGCGGAAGAATTTCACAACAGTAGAAAGGATCGTCGCACTCAACAGTCCGCTTATGCAGTTCTGCCTGTATGCCAATATGGTGGGCGTCCTGCTGATCGGGTCCTATTTCATTTTCAATCCCCCTACGGCCACTTACGGTATAGGGGTAGGCGAACTGTCTTCCATGCTGGTATACGGATTCCAGATCCTGATGTCTCTGATGATGCTGTCCCTGGTATTCGTTATGATGACGATGTCGATCGAGTCCGGACGCCGGATCTCCGAGGTGCTGGATGAGGTGCCGATGCTGAAGAACGGCGAGAATCCGGTCATGGAGATTCCGGACGGGTCAGTCCGCTTTGAGAACGTTTCGTTCAAGTATTCCGCGGAAGCGGCGGCCAATGCGCTGGAGGGAATCAATCTGGATATCCGTTCCGGGCAGACGGTCGGAATTCTAGGCATGACGGGGTCCTCCAAGACCACCCTGATCCAGTTGATCTCCAGACTGTATGACGTTACGGAGGGACGTGTCCTGGTGGGCGGAATCGACGTGCGGGATTACGATCTGGCCATGCTGCGTGACAGCGTGGGCGTAGTCCTGCAGAAGAATACGCTGTTTTCGGGTACGATCCGGGATAACCTGAGATGGGGAGATCCGAATGCGACTGACGAGGAACTGGAGGAGGTTTGCCGTCTGGCCCAGGCGGATGATTTCATCAAGCAGTTCCCGCAAGGATATGACACCTGGATCGAACAGGGCGGCACCAACGTGTCCGGAGGACAGAAACAGCGTATCTGTATCGCACGGGCATTGCTCAAGCATCCGAAAATCCTGATCCTGGACGACTCCACAAGTGCGGTCGATACGCGCACGGATGCGCTGATCCGCAAGGGATTGCGGGAGTTTATGCCGGAGACCACAAAAATCATCATTGCGCAGAGAGTCTCTTCAGTTGAGGAGGCGGATCAGATCGTGATGATGAAGGACGGCCGGATCCAGGCAATCGGCACCCATGCGGAATTAATGCAGAGAGAACCGGATTACCGGTCGGTATACATTTCCCAGAACCAGGCGGCTCTGACGGAAGGGGGTGCGGATCATGCCTAAGGATTCAGCTTCCGTCCGGAACGGAAAAAAGACGACCAAAGGAAAACTCGCCACCCTCTGGCGCGTGCTCAAGCTCCTGTACGGATCCTATCCGGTCCTGATGCCGCTTGTCACGGTGTGTATCCTTTTCTCGGCCGCCGTGAGTGCCATTCCGGCCGTGTTCATTCAAAGAGTCATTGAGGTGATCCGGGATCCTGCCATCAATGGCGGATCCTGGGAGACGGCCGGTCCTCTCATTATCGGGTATATCGTCGTGCTGCTGTCGCTGTATCTGGTCTCGATTATCGCTTCAACGCTGTACACGCAGCTGATGGCGTACATCACGCAGGGCTTCTTGTGCAAACTCCGTGACCGCATGTTTACCGGCATGCAGAAACTGCCCGTCCGCTATTTCGACACACACCGGCACGGGGACATCATGAGCGTATACACGAACGACATCGATACGCTCAGACAGTTCGTTTCCCAATCCTTCCCGCAGATCCTCAATTCCGCCGCGATCGTGACCTCCGTGTTCGTGATCATGCTGTACTACAGCTTCTGGATGACGCTGGCCATTGTGGCCGGGGTAGTGCTGATGATCTTTGTCGTCCGGAAATATGCGGGCAATTCAGCCAGATTCTTTATCCGCCAGCAGAAATCCGTCGGGCGCGTCGAAGGATATATCCAGGAGATGATGAACGGACAGAAGGTCGTCAAGGTCTTCAACCACGAGGAACTCAGCGAGCGCGGATTTGACGAAGTCAACGAGGCGCTCTACGAGGATTCCAGGCTGGCCCACCGATATGCGAACATGCTGATGCCCATCATGAACAACATCGGATACATCCTGTATTCGATCATGGCCGTGCTCGGAGGCGTTCTTCTCGTCTTTTCCGTTCCAAATGTCAGTCTGTCCGGACTGGCCTTTACCGTTGACGTGTTCGTCCCGTTTCTGAATATGACCAGACAGTTTACCGGCAACGTGGGGCAGCTGTCCAACCAGTTCAACTCGATCGTGATGGCTATGGCCGGAGCGGAGCGGGTGTTTGAACTTATGGACGAGCAGCCCGAGCAGGATGACGGATATGTGACGCTGGTGAATGCCCGTATCAATGCGGACGGATCTCTTGAAGAAACCGATGAGCATACGGGAATCTGGGCCTGGAGGCATCCGCACAAAGAGACGCAGACCGTCACCTACACCCGGCTGGAAGGCGATGTCCGGCTGTTTGACGTGGATTTTGCATATGATCCGGAAAAGGTCATTCTCCATAATGTGTCCGTGTATGCCAAGCCCGGTCAGAAGGTGGCCTTCGTAGGAGCGACCGGCGCCGGTAAAACGACCATCACCAATCTGATCAACCGCTTTTATGACATTGCCGACGGAAAGATCCGTTATGACGGGATCAACATCAACAAGATCCAGAAGGATTCGCTCAGGCGCTCCATAGGGATCGTGCTGCAGGAAACCAATCTGTTTACAGGCAGTGTAATGGACAACATCCGTTACGGGCGGCTCGACGCAAGCGACGAGGACTGTATCGCGGCAGCCAAACTGGCCGGAGCGGACAGCTTCATCCACAGACTTCCGGACGGATATGATACGATGCTCTTCAACAACGGCGCCAACCTGTCCCAGGGGCAGCGGCAGCTGCTGGCGATCGCCAGGGCCGCTGTTGCGGATCCGCCGGTCATGATTCTGGATGAGGCGACTTCCTCCATCGACACCCAGACCGAAGCGGTCGTGCAGAAGGGCATGGATTCCCTGATGTCCGGGCGGACGGTGTTTGTGATTGCCCACCGTTTATCCACGGTGCAGAACGCAGACGTCATCATGGTTCTGGACCATGGAAGAATCATTGAAAGGGGCGACCACCAGTCTCTGATTGCACAGAAGGGAACCTACTACCAGCTGTATACCGGTGCGTTTGAGCTGGAATGACATTATGCAAAAACAGACTGATAAGTTTGCATAATTTCTTCAAAAACGGTCAAAACATGCGCTTTTATCTGCTTTTATGAATAATTGTGAAAAAATTTTTCATAATTCGTTGACATCAATTTGCGCTTGTGCTAAAATTTCTGCATACAGTCCAAGGAGGCAATGTGACTATGAAAAATGAGTATTTGTTAGGTGTACTTGAGCAGGTCAAGAAGAGAAATCCGGGCGAACCGGAATTCATTCAGGCCGTGACTGAAGTTCTGGAATCGCTGGAACCTGTAGTGGAAAAGAAACCTGAATATATCGAGAAGGGCGTGATCGATGAAATCGTCGAGCCGGAAAGAATCATCAAGTTCCGCGTACCGTGGGTGGATGACAAAGGAAAAGTTCAGGTCAACCGCGGCTTCCGCATTCAGTTCAACAGCGCGATCGGTCCGTATAAGGGCGGCCTGCGGTTCCATCCCTCCGTTTATGAAGGCATCATCAAATTCCTGGGCTTTGAGCAGATCTTCAAGAACTCTCTGACCGGTCTTCCCATCGGCGGCGGCAAAGGCGGTTCGGATTTTGATCCCAAGGGCAAATCCGACGGGGAAGTGATGCGGTTCTGCCAGAGCTTTATGACCGAGCTGTCCAAGCACATCGGAGCGGACACGGACGTTCCCGCAGGGGATATCGGCGTGGGCGCCCGTGAAATCGGTTACCTGTTCGGTCAGTACAAACGGCTGCGCAATGAATTTACAGGCGTGCTGACGGGTAAAGGCATCCCGTATGGCGGCTCTCTGGCCAGAAAGGAAGCGACCGGATACGGCCTGTGCTATTTTACAGACGCTATGCTGAAGGACCACGGACAGTCCTTCGAGGGCAAGACGGTTGTCATTTCCGGGTCCGGCAACGTGGCCATCTACGCCAATGAAAAGGCAACTGCGCTTGGCGCCAAAGTCGTGGCGATGTCCGACTCCAACGGCTATATCTATGACAAGAACGGCGTGGATCTGGCCGCTGTCAAGCTGATCAAAGAGGTTCGCCGCGGACGGATCAAGGAATATGTGGCAGATCATCCGAATGCCGAGTATCATGAAGGCTGTTCCGGAATCTGGACCATCAAATGCGACGTGGCTCTTCCTTGCGCAACGCAGAACGAGATCGACAAGGCCAGTGCTGAGGCGTTGGTCAAGAACAAGGTTATGGCCGTTGCAGAAGGTGCCAATATGCCCTCAACTCCCGAGGCCATTCATGTGTTCCAGTCCAACGGCGTACTGTTTGCACCCGCAAAGGCGTCCAATGCCGGCGGCGTTGCGACTTCGGCTCTGGAAATGAGTCAGAACTCCATGAGGTACAGCTGGACGTTTGAGGAAGTCGATGCCAAGCTGCATGACATTATGGTCAACATCTACCACAATGCTGCGAAAGCCGCGAAAGAATACGGTATGGAAGGCAACCTGGTTGCCGGCGCCAATATCGCGGGCTTCTTGAAAGTGGCAGACGCCATGCTCGCGCACGGTGTTGTCTGAGCCGTAGATTTGCTTGAAAAGGGTCGTTCAATGAGCGGCCCTTTTTTCGATGGACCGGCGTTTCGGAAAAGTAATGGAAGGGGGCTGCCTTCATGGAGCGGGCAGCCCTTTTGTCGGCCCATTGTCCGGATTTCTGTAAAAGAGAAGCACTTTTTGCGGTCTTTCCGGGACACAGGACTCAAAAATGTGGTAAAATAAATTATCTATGGACAAAAAAGGAGTCAAGTAAGTGGACTATCCTTGGACACTCAATGCCGGGGAAGGAACCTTGATCGGAATCGATATTGGTTCCACGACCGCCAAAATCGTGGTTGTTAAGAACGGCAAGACTGTTTATGCAAAATATGAAAGACATTTCTCTCAGGTACGGGCTAAAACTCTGGAACTGATTGAGGAGGCAAGCACATATCTGGAAGGAGAGAGCATCCGGGTGGCCGTTTCCGGGTCTGCGGGGCTGGGTATGGCCAACGCGGCCGGGCTGCCGTTTGTGCAGGAGGTATTTGCGACCGGAGAAGCCATCAAGCAACTGGAACCCGGTACAGGAGCTGTGATCGAACTCGGAGGAGAGGATGCCAAGGTCATCTTCTTCGACGGAGGACTGGACGAGCGGATGAACGGGACCTGCGCCGGCGGTACGGGGGCGTTTATTGACCAAATGGCGCTTCTTCTCGACGTATCCAACGAAGAAATGGACGAACTCTCGCTACGCGCAGAGAAAGTGTATCCAATCGCTTCCCGTTGCGGTGTGTTTGCCAAATCGGACATACAGCCGCTTTTGAATCAGGGCGCAAAGAAGGAGGATGTTGCGGCCAGTATCTACCATGCCGTGGTCAGCCAGACGATTGCCGGACTGGCTCAGGGAAGAAGGTTCAACGGCAAGATCGTGTTTCTGGGAGGCCCGCTTTACTATTGCCGCGGACTTCGCAAGGCATTCGTTGAGGTCTTGAAACTGAATGATGAAAATGCGATCTTCCCGGAATATGCACTCTATGCCGTTGCATTGGGTGCATCCCTCTATGCGGCCAAAGAGACCCGTGCATTTACCTATTCCGAACTGGTTGAGGCGTTGAAAGCCAGCCTGAACGTTCGGACCGAGCGGCTCCATGACCGTCCGCTGTTTTCCGATGAGGCGGATTATCAGGCGTTTGTGGAGAGACATGCAAAGGCCAATGTCCCGATGGCGGATATAGAGGCATATGAGGGAAAGGCCTATCTGGGCATCGACTGCGGCAGTACGACAACGAAACTGGTTCTGATCGGTGAAGACAATCAGCTTCTGTATACGTATTATGCCTCCAATCTGGGGAATCCTATCGAAGTGATCCGGAACTGCCTTCTGGAAATCTATAAAAAGACAGGCGACCGAATCCGTATTGCGGGAAGTGCCGTGACGGGTTACGGAGAGGACCTGATCCGCCACGCGTTTCATGTTGACCGGGGTCTGGTGGAAACGATGGCCCATTTCACGGCGGCGTATTATTTCAATCCGGATGTGGACTTCATTCTGGACATAGGCGGTCAGGATATCAAGTGCTTCAAGATCAAGAACGGAGCCATCGACAGTATTATGCTGAACGAGGCGTGTTCTTCCGGTTGCGGCTCCTTCATTGAAACGTTTGCCAAGTCAATGGGATATGAGGTCGCAGAATTTGCAAAGCTCGGGCTGTACGCCAAGGAACCGGTCCAGCTGGGGACCCGCTGTACGGTCTTTATGAATTCATCAGTGAAACAGGCGCAGAAAGACGGTGCCAGTGTCGAAGATATTTCTGCCGGTCTGTCCATGAGCGTGGTCAAAAATGCAATTTATAAGGTGATCCGGGCACATTCTGCAAAGGAACTGGGCAAGCACGTGGTCGTTCAGGGCGGAACGTTCCTGAACGATGCGATCCTTCGCAGTTTTGAACGGGAGATCGGGCAGGAGGTGGTAAGGCCTCAGATTGCAGGTCTTATGGGTGCCTTTGGCGCCGCACTGTACTCCAAAGGAGACGCTGGAGAGAGCCGTCTGCTCCATGCCGAGGAAGTGCGTGACCTGAAACACATATCCAGATCTGCCGTTTGCCATGGATGCGCGAACCATTGCCAGCTAACGGTCAACATTTTCAATGACAAAGAGAAATTCATATCGGGCAACCGATGTGAAAAAGGCGCGGGACTTGTGCCCGGACAATATGAGCAGCTGCCGAATCTTCACGAATACAAACGAAACAAGATCGATGCACTGGCCAAGGACGAGGGTTCCGGGACCCGCGGGACGGTGGGTTTGCCGCTCGGGCTTGGCATGTATGAACTTCTTCCGCTGTGGCATAAGCTGTTCCATGAACTGGGTTACAGAACGGTCGTTTCCGGCCCGTCCAACCGGGAACTCTACCACAAGGGCCAGTACAGTATTCCTTCGGATACGGCATGCTACCCCGCCAAAATCATGCACGGGCATGTTGAGGATCTGATTGAAAAGGGCGTCACTACCGTTTTCTATCCCGGGCTCAGTTACAACTTTGATGAAAAGGCGGGCGACAACCACTATAACTGCCCGATCGTAGCCTACTATTCCGAATTGCTCAAAGGCAATATGGAATCCCTGCGGAAAGTCCGGTTCTGGTATCCGTATCTGAATTTGAACAACGAAAGGCAGCTCGTGAACGAACTTTACAGGTTCTTTGAGCGGGAAAAGGAGAACATATCCAAAAAGGATGTGGCAAGGGCCGTTCATAAAGCTCTTCAGTATTATCGTGACTGGATGAATGACATCCGGCTGACCGGACAGAATGCCATTTTGGAGGCCCGGAAAAAAGGAAAGCGCATTATGATCCTGGCCGGAAGGCCGTATCATGTGGATTCGGAGATCGGACACGGGATCGACAAGCTGGCCAACTCTCTGGGCTTTGCGGTTGTCAGCGAGGACAGTGTTTCCGAACTTGTTCCGCCGGTCACGGTCCACGTCCTGAACCAGTGGACCTATCATACCCGGCTCTACCGCGCCGCAGAGTATGCAACGCGCCATCCGGACGTTGAACTGGTGCAGCTGGTTTCGTTCGGGTGCGGTGTGGATGCCATCACGACGGATGAGGTTCGTGCGATCCTGGAAGAAAAGGGCAAACTGTATACACAGATCAAGATCGATGAGATCACCAATCTGGGTGCGGTGCGTATCCGTCTGCGTAGCCTTATTGGCGCGCTGGAGGCCGCACAGGAGAGAGGACGGGAGAAAACCGTATGAGCGAAACAAACAAGACATGCGAATATTCCTGTGCGACCTGTGAGGCGGCCGAGAACTGCCGGAACCGTCCGCGCGTTCCGTTTACCAAAGAGATGCGGAAGACGCATACGATCCTGATGCCCAATATGCTGCCCAGACATCTGAAGATGATCGGAAAAATACTGGAAATGCACGGGTACACGGCAAAAGTTATGGAATACGGCCTGCACGGTGACGGACGGAAAGTCATCGATGCGGGACTGCTGAATGTCCACAACGATATCTGCTATCCGGCGCAACTGATCATCGGGCAGATGCTGGTCGCTTTGGAAAGCGGGGACTATGATCCACATAAAGTCGCGTTTCTCTATCCGCAGACCGGCGGCGGATGCCGGGCGTCCAATTACATCCATCTGGCCAGAAAGGCACTGGCCAAAGCCGGATACGGCTATGTTCCGGTCATATCCTTGAACGTGGCCGGACTGGAGCCGAACCCTGGGTTCAAGCTTAAGGTGAAAATGCTGCATCAAGCGGCGTATGCACTGTTTTACGGAGATCTTTTGATGTGTCTGGTCAACCAGACTAAACCATATGAGACTGAAAAGGGATCCGCGGAGACACTTGCCGACCGGTGGATGGACACGCTGATCGCGGAAATGTCAAAGAAGAGACTTCGCTACGGGAACGTCAAACGCAATTACCTGAGGATCATTGAAGATTTTAAGAAACTGCCGATCCGTATGCCCGAGCAGAGGATACGTGTGGGCATCGTAGGAGAGATCTTTGTGAAATTCAGCCCCCTGGGCAACAACGAATTGGAGAAGTATCTGATTTCAGAGGGCGCGGAACCGGTTATGGCAGGGTTGGTCGATTTTATCCTGTTCTGTGCGGCCAATAACAAATATGACCGTTCCTATTACGGTTTTTCCAGGACAAAGGCACTTCTGGGCAAAATCGTCTATGATTTTCTGCTTAACCGGGAACGGGACATGGCCCGTATGATCCGGGAGAACAGTTCATTCATACCGCCCTGCGATTTTCAGCACACGGAATCCCTGACAGAAGGCGTGATTTCTCACGCGGTCAAGATGGGTGAAGGATGGCTCTTGACGGCGGAAATGCTGGAACTGGTGGACTCCGGAGTGGAAAATGTGGTCATTACCCAGCCTTTTGGGTGCCTGCCTAACCATATCGTCGGAAAAGGTATGATGAAACCGGTCAAAGACAGATTCCCACAGGTCAACCTGGTGGCAATCGACTATGATTCCGGCGCGACGAAGATCAATCAGGAAAACAGATTGAAACTGATGCTGGCCAATGCCCGCGAGAGAATGCAGGCGGCCGGCTCGAAAGGACATTGAAATGAGCAATACAAGAATTGAACCCAGGACACTGCCCGGGTTTATGGAACTGCTGCCTGAGAAGCAGCAAATATTTGAAAAGATCAAATCCGTTCTGGAGGAGGTCTACCGGCTGTATGGGTTTGCGCCGCTGGATACGCCGGTGCTGGAGTACTCGGAGATCCTGCTGGCCAAAGCCGGAGGAGAGACCGAGAAACAGATCTACCGGTTCAACAAGGGGGATACGGATCTCACGATGCGGTTTGACCTGACTGTTCCACTGGCCAAGTATGTCGCACAGCATGCTCCGGATCTGACTTTCCCGTTCCGTAGGTATCAAATCGGGAAAGTTTATCGCGGTGAGCGCGCGCAGCGTGGAAGATTCCGCGAGTTTTATCAGGCGGATATCGATATTGTTGGTGACGGAAAACTGAGCATTTACTATGATGCGGAGATCCCGAGCATTATCTACCAGATCCTGACCAGACTCGGGATCGGAGAGTTTGTCATCCGGATCAACAACCGGAAAGTACTGGGCGGCTTCTTTGACATGATGGGCGCAAAAGAGCGCACAACGGATATCCTGCGTACTGTCGACAAGATTGATAAGATGGGCCGGGAAAAGGTTGTGGAAGAACTTAAGGAACAGGGTCTTTCCAAGGATGCGTGCGACCGGATCATCGATTTTGTGGGATTCCGCGGATCCAACGAAGAAGTGATGGCCAAGCTGGAAGGTCTGAGCGGACAGAACGAACAGTTTGACGCAGGTGTTTCCGAACTGAAGAGTGTTCTGTCCGCCGTCCGCGCGTTCGGAGTTCCTGAGGACCATTTTTCCATTGATCTTTCCATCGCCCGCGGATTGGATTACTATACCGGAACGGTCTATGAAACTACGCTGATCCGGCATCCTGAGATCGGAAGCATCTGCTCGGGAGGACGGTATGACAATCTGGCTGGGTATTATACGAACAGAAGTCTCCCCGGCGTGGGTATGTCGATAGGCCTGACCAGACTGTTCTTTATCCTGAACGATATGAATTATCTGAGCGACGCATACCGGGCACCCGAGGACGTGCTGATCATTCCTATGACCCAGGAGATCACGGACGCGATCTCGCTCTCCAGCAAACTGCGAGAAGAAGGGATCCGTACGCAGATCTATCTTGAAGAGGGCAAGTTCAAAGCCAAGATGCATTATGCAGACCGTTTGGCGGTCCCGTTCGTACTGTTTCTGGGAGAAGACGAGATCCGTGAAAACGCCTTATCACTGAAGGATATGCAGACGGGCAATCAGGTTAAATGCACGATAAGCGAAGCAATTGTTGAAATCCGTAAAAAAATTGCGGAATCTGAAAAACAGACTCCCGTACATATGTAGCGCAAAAAACGGAGCAGAGAGACCGAAATCCCTCTGCTCTTGCACTACTTGTTTTTGGAAAGAAGTTTGGCCAACGGAGTCCTGTGGACTTTCATAGCTCCTACGGGACAGAATTCCTGGCAGCAAAAACACTTGATACACTGAGACCGGTCTATGACCGGTTTCTTGTCTTTCATGGTGATGGCCCGGGCGGGACAAACCTGAAAGCACTTTGCACAGCCGATGCACTGCTTTTTGCGTACCTGCGGGCGTGACTTTAGAAAGATACGGGCTATGGACCGAAATGCGCGGCCTATGGGGCCTCCTTTTCCGGCAAAGGCAATGTCGGATTTGACGGCAACATTCTGATAATCCCGTACGACGAAATCCCGCCAGTCGGCTCCGCCGGTTGTCAGGGTATCCAGAGTATCTGCCTGAATCAGGCCCAGCTGTTCCGCTACTTCAAGCGTAGGCACGTCTTCCGGTTTTAGATTGATGATCCCGGCACAGACCAGGTCTACCTCCACCGCGTTCGTTCCCGCTATCAGACAGCCGATGTGGCGCGGAAGACCCTGTGACGGGCCGTTTCCTTCCATGCCGTCTATGGCATCTACGATACACAGATCCGGATGCCAGTACCGGTAGATGTCCAGCAGCATCTTGGAAAAGTCCGTTTTGTTCGGAAATCGCATATGATACTCAGGCTTCGTTGTGCCCGGGATCGTTCCGAACATATTTTTAACGGCTGCGCTCATTCCCATCATACCATGGGTCTTCAGCTTGCAGAAATCGATCAGCAGATCGGCGTCATCCAGATAGGCTGTATATGAAAAGCTGTGTAGGAGATAGGCGTTTTCGTAATGGCCCTCCCGAGTCTCGACATTCTGATTCAGATGCACCCGCTCGGATTCGCAGGGGAGCAACTGTGACAGTTTATAGACATGATTGAGATAGGACACCGTATACAGTCCGCCAGGGCTGTCCCCGATGACCACGGATTCCGCGCCGGCTTCCACAAGCAGTTCGCTCAGGGCCTTGACCAGGACAGGGTGTGTCACAACGGCCTTCTCCGGGGATGCTCCGTGGAGAAGGTTGACCTTGATGGCTACCCGCTTTCCGGCGGCCTTTTCCGGCCATCCGAAGGGGCGGATAAGATGGAGAAGCGACTCTTTTACATCGGGTGTATAAGAGTCGCATTTTTCAATATAAAGGGTAGGCGCACTCATAATTAGAAAACCAGGATGCACGGCCGTAAAGCCTGAAGACTCCGGTGGTTACCTTTCTTGGAGATTGAGTCGTTTTTGCTTATCGTCGGGAAGAGGATGAGAACATATCGTCATCGTTCTCATCCACGTTGTTTTCCAGGATCCGTTTGGCGTTCCTGACCAACGTTTCCCTCAGCCAGTCCGGTTCCACGATACGCAGATTGGATGGAATGGTCATTAGGACGGCCAGAAAATGGTCAATATTGTGGAACTCGCACTCATAGATGCCGGGAGCTTTTGTTTCCTTGATAAACCGGTTGATTTCCATTACGGCGAGTTTGTCTTTTATGGATACGATAGCGGTATATGGAATCTGGATCTGAAGTCCCTCAAGCCCCCCGCGGTAGAGTTCATTCTCGTCCGCTCCGGCGTCCATAAAACTTTCGTCGTTTTCATTGGTGATAAACGGGGGAAGAGAATAGGGCTGGGAGTAATAATAGCCTTTTTTCTGCGGGCTGTATTCAACGGGAGCTCCCAGTTCCTCTTTCAGATAGGTCACGTCCCGCTGAGCCTGACGTAGACTGATGTGATACCGGTCCGCCAGAGATTTCAGGTTGGGATAGACTTTGCCCAGTATCTTTTTGTGTAGCCATTGAATGCGGATGGGGGATGCGGAACTCATAGACTCTGACCTCTGTCTGAACTGCTTTGGGATACATCACCGGACCGTTCTGCTTCGTCCGGGATGATACTGGAATCTGGGTCTGCAGGAGCGTCCGGGTTCTCCGAACGGGGTCTTAAGACGGATGTCAGCCTGTAGATGCAATAACCTGCCATAGTCAGGCTTAGAAAAGCCTGTACGGCAAAGGAAGATGTGATCGCTTCCTGGCGGATATAATAAATAAGGAAGGGGATTCCGGCTACAGCTCCGACGGACGAGGACACGCTCATGCTGAAAAACCAGTACCTGGGCTTGCCGGCGGATGTCATGCACTGCATTTCGGCCAGGATGACCAGCATTATGGTCAGCAGGCCATACATTACGGATTCTTTTAATGGAGAATTCAACGGGATATGGAAATCCGTGTATATCACATACAGACGGATCATACAAAAGACGATGATGGGGAGTCCCCAAAGAGCGGACATCCGTGTGCCCAGCATCTGTGCAAAAAAGATAATGCCGACCAGACATAATACGGCGCATACGGCATTGATGGCAGAGGTGAAGGGGATCAGGAGCCCGGTCCCGCAGATCAGCAACCCAAGAACCGGGAATGCAGCCAGTTTGCGGTCATATCTGCGAAGGGCCACGGCCGAAGGATCATATGAAAGCGGATAGGATTTGGTATCCGTTGCTGCAATCACAAAAAAGAGTGGGACGACAAGTGAAAGCCCGAACCCGATCCGTGCCGCAATCAGGAGAGGTGAGACATCAAAATATCCAACCTCGGAATCAAAACTGAACAGTATAGAGAACGTATAGAGAAGGGCGGAAATGAGCGTTAGAGACGGAACGACCCATTTCAAGGCAGATATGCGAATTTTATCCATCATATGGGTGTCCTCCCGGCCTGCGTCGGTTTGCCCGAGGCTGAACCTGACGCAAAATCATTACTTTAACATTATAGCACACTTTTTGTCCAGTTACCATATCCAATCTGATTGAGAAAAAAGTATGTCTGTGCCGGTGGTGATGACCTGGAGAGATCATGGACATGTGGAAAGGCAAAGGAACAAGATAATCGTTTCTTGACCACGGCCAAAAAATTGTAAAAAACTGGTAAAAGCAGAGACATGCAAGTCGCTGTTGTGCAGATTGCACAAAATAAACCCAGATATGAGTGCAAAAGTTCTACAATTGCAAAAGAAATAATTCTTGAAGATTTTTGGGCCCTATGGTATAATGGGCGAGCTTGATGTGCGAAGAAGCGGGAGGTTGCTGTTTCTTATATGGAAACAGGGAATTTCCGTGGAGTATGTCCGATAATCGGGCGAGTGTAGCTGAAATCGCAATGCGCAAGCGTTTCGTATAGATCACAACCGTTGAGGGGTTCATTCAGACAGATGCTGATGTCCGGGTGAATCCAATCTTTTCGGGAAGTGAGAAACGCGAGATAGCGTGTGCAGAGCGAAGGCCCCACTTGGCAAGCGAAGCCTACATTTTTTATTATAGGCGGCAACTTACAAACAAGGAGGCAACCAAAATGGCAGAAAAAGTGAGAATCAGACTCAAGAGTTATGATCACAAGCTGATTGATACTGCTGCAGAGAAGATCGTTGAAGTTGCGAAGAGAAACGGTGCTGAAGTTTCCGGCCCCATTCCGCTTCCGACGGATAAGGAAATCATCACGATCCTTCGTGCGGTCCACAAGTATAAGGACAGCCGTGAACAGTTCGAAACTCGTACACACAAGAGACTGATCGACATCATCAAACCGTCCAAGAAAGCAATCGACGATCTGATGAGAGTCGAACTCCCCGCTGGTGTTGAGATTGAGATCAAGCTTTAAGAAAGCTATTAAACAAAGCTAAAGGCGGATGGCCAGACCCAACAGGCCGTACGACAAAACTTTGTAAGTCATGTTGGCCCCGAACGGGTGTCCAACCAATAATTTATGGAGGAAGCAAACATGAAAAAGGGTATTATCGGTAAGAAAATCGGTATGACTCAAATTTTCGATGAGAGAGGGAATGCGATTCCCGTTACTGTCATCGAGGCAGGTCCCTGCACCGTTGTGCAGAAGAAGACTGCAGAGAATGACGGATACGATGCCGTTCAGCTTGGCTTCGAAGAAGTAAAGTCCCAGCATTTGTTCCGCACCACAAAAGGTGGCAAAAAGAGACACAACTATCTGTCTGCGGCAGAAAAGGGCCATTTCAGAAAATGGGTTCCCGGCGAAGATCTGCCGATTCTGAAGCACCTGAAGGAATTCCGCTTTGAGGATTGCTCCGGTTATGAAAGTGGCAAGCAAGTGACCGTCGATACCTTCACCGTTGGTGAAAAGGTCGATGTTACCGGTCTCACAAAGGGCCACGGATATACCGGTGCCGTCAAGAGATGGAATCAGCACACACTGTGCTCCACGCACGGCGTTGGCCCGATCCACCGCGAGGTTGGCTCTATGGGTCCGAACTCCACTCCTTCCCGTGTCTACAAGAACAAGCACATGGCTGGACAGTACGGTAATGAGCAAGTCACCATTCTTAATCTCAAGGTCGTCAAGATCGACTCCGAGAAGAATCTGATCGCTGTCAAGGGTGCCATTCCCGGTGCCAAAGACGGAATCGTATTCATTCGCGATTCGATCAAGGGCTGAGCTGAAGGAGGTAACATACAATGCCAAACGTAAAAGTTTATAATATGGCCGGTGCTGAAGTCGGTGCGTTGGACCTGTCCGAAAAACTGTTCGGTGCGGAAGTCAATGTGTCTGTCCTTCACCAGGCCGTAAAGATGTATCTCGTCAATCAGCGTCAGGGCACGCAGTCCACACTGACCCGTACCGAGGTCAGCGGCGGCGGTAAGAAGCCCTGGAGACAGAAGGGCACAGGACGCGCCCGTCAGGGTTCCACACGGTCTCCGCAGTGGACACACGGCGGTATCGCATTAGGCCCGAAACCCAGAGATTATCGGATCACGATGAACAAAAAGGTCAAGAGACTGGCACTGTACAGCGCTCTGTCCGCTAGAGCCGCTTCCGGCGACCTGATCCTCGTGGATTCCGTGAATCTGGACAGCTATGAGAAGTCCACGTCCAAGATGGTCGCGATGTTCAAGGCCCTGGGCTGTGAAAAGACTTACGAAAAGGAATTCAAGGTTTACAAGCTTGATGAAAACGGCGAACTGATCAAAGGCGAAAAGGGAACCCGCACGGCAACGAAGGCTCAGACCGCGCTGCTTGTTCTTCCCGAGGTCAATGCGGTCGTCGTTAAGGGATGCGCAAACATTCCGGAAGTCAAGACAACCCTGTACAGCACTCTGAACGTCTATGACATCATGAATGCTGAGAAACTGGTTATGACTGTTGATGCAGTGAAGAAACTCGAGGAGGTTTATGCATAATGAAAGCGATTCAAGACATTATCGTGGCTCCTGTGATTTCTGAGAGCAGCATGCGCGGCGTTGAATCCAAGCATTACGTCTTCAAGGTTCGCCCGGACGCCACCAAGCCGGAGATTGCCAAGGCCGTTGAAACCATGTTCAAGGTCAAGGTCGCTTCCGTCAACACGACCAACATGAAGAGAAAGCAGAAGAGACTGGGCGTACACGTCGGTTACACTTCTGCATGGAAAAAGGCTTTTGTAACGTTGACCGAGAATTCGAAACCGATCGAATTCTTTGAAGGCCTGAACTGAGAGTAGGAGGAATGAGAAATGCCTACAATTAAGTTTAAACCGACGACCCCTTCGCGGAGAAACATGACGACCCCGTCTTTTGAGGAAGTCACCCGTAAGTCTCCCGAGAAGTCGCTGATTGCTAAGAAAAAGAAGTTTTCCGGTCGCAACAGTTACGGCAAGATCACCGTTCGTCACAGAGGCGGTGGCAACAAGGTCAAGTACAGAATCGTGGACTTCAAGCGCCAGGACACCAGCGCAAGCAAGGTCATCGGCGTGGAATACGATCCCAACCGTTCCGCATATATTGCTCTGCTGGAGAATGAAGCAGGCAAGCGGAGTTACATCATCGCTCCTGTCGGACTGAAGGACGGAGACGTGGTGTATTCCGGTGCTGGCGCAGACATCAAGCCCGGCAACACACTGCCGATCGCCAACATCCCCGTGGGTACTATGATCCACAACATCGAGCTGTATCCCGGCAAGGGTGCGCAGCTGGTCCGTTCCGCTGGCGTTTTCGCTCAGCTGATCGCGAAAGAGAACGGTTCCGCTCAGGTCCGTCTTCCTTCCGGTGAAGTCCGCATCATCCGTCTGGATTGCAAAGCGACTATCGGACAGGTCGGCAACATCGAGCATGATACCGTTAAACTCGGCAAAGCCGGCCGCAAGAGACATATGGGCATTCGCCCGACTGTCCGCGGTTCCGTGATGAACCCGTGCGACCACCCTCACGGTGGTGGTGAAGGTAAGAGCCCGATCGGCCACCCCGGCCCTGTTACCCCGTGGGGCAAACCTGCTCTCGGATACAAGACCCGCAACGCTAAAGCGAGAACCAACAAGTTCATCGTGAAGCGCCGCAACGCGAAATAAGGAGGGAATCAAATGAGTAGAAGTACTAAAAAGCCGCCCTTCGTAGAAGAGAAGCTGTACAATCGAATCGTTGAGATGAATGAGAAGAATGAAAAGAAAGTGATCAAGACCTGGTCTCGTTCTTCCACCATATTCCCTGAATTCGTGGGTCACACGATTGCAGTTCATGACGGCAGAAAGCATGTTCCTGTGTTCGTAACCGAAGATATGGTCGGCCATAAGCTCGGTGAGTTCGCACAGACCAGAACATTCAAAGGACATTCTGGATCCAAGACATCCAACACGTCCGGCAAATAATGAGAGGAGGCACTTACGAAAATGGAAGCAGCAGCATATCTTAAGTATGCAAGAATTTCCCCTAGAAAAGTTCAATATGTGCTCGATCTGATTAGAGGCAAGGATGTGGATACCGCGATGGCGATTCTGAAGAACACACCCCGCGGAGCTTCGGAATACCTGATCAAGCTGTTGAACAGCGCGGTCGCCAACGCAGAGACGAATTTCCATATGGACACAACCCGTCTGTATGTTTCGACCTGCTTTGTGTGCCCCGGCCCGACAATGAAACGGCTTATGCCTCGCGCTAAGGGAAGTGCAGACAGAATTTTAAAGCGCACCAGCCATGTGACCATGGTTGTGGCCGAAAGAGACTGATAGGAGGGTATGAATCATGGGTCAGAAAGTTAATCCCCACGGCATGCGTGTCGGCGTAATTAAAGATTGGGACTCAAGATGGTTCGTGTCCGATGAGAAATTCGGTGAAACCCTTGTGTCAGACAAAAAGATCAGAACGTTCCTCAAGAACGAACTCAAGGATGCCGGCGTTCCGAAGATTGAGATCGAACGCAAAAACGTGTACGATGCACGTTCGGGCAAGAATCAGGAATTCGTGAGAATTCTTGTGCATTGCGCAAAACCCGGATATGTGATCGGCAAAGACGGCGTCATGATTGAGAAGTACAGACAGGCTGTGTCCAAGATGGTTCCCGGCGCGAAAGTGGTCCTGGACGTTACGGAAGTCAGACAGCCCGATCTGAACGCTCAGCTTGTGGCTGAAAACATTGCCGCTCAGCTGGAGCGCAGAGTGACCTACCGTAAGGCTATGAAGATGGCGATCCGCAACACGATGAGACTGGGTGCCAAGGGCATAAAGATCACATGCGGCGGCCGTCTCGGCGGTGTTGAGATTTCCAGAAGTGAGCACTATCACGAAGGAACCATCCCGCTTCAGACACTTCGTGCCGACATCGACTACGGGTTTGCCGAAGCGGCAACGACCTATGGCCGTATCGGTGTGAAGGTTTGGATCTACGCAAGCGGCGAAGTGCTCCGCGAAGTGACCAGACCGGGTAGCCAGCGTGACAACCGTCGCGGCGACCGCAGAGACAACCGCAGAGGCGGCGATCGCAGAGGAAACAATCCGAACGGTCAGCAGAACAACAACGGCAGACGCTTTAACAATGATGGCAGACCCCGCCAGCCGCGTCCGGCAGGCGATCGTCCCGCCAGAACTCCTAGAGATGGAGGTACAAAGTAATGTTGATGCCTAAGAGAGTTAAATTCCGTCGTGTTCAGCGCGGCAGAATGAAGGGTAAGGCTTCCCGCGGCAACACGATCAGCAATGGTCAGTACGGCCTGGTTGCACTTGAACCGGCCTGGATCACGGCCAACCAGATCGAAGCTGCCCGTATCGCCATGACCCGTTACATCAAACGTGGCGGACGCGTTTGGATCAAACTGTTCCCGGACAAACCGATCACCGAAAAGCCGGCTGACACCCGTATGGGTTCCGGTAAAGGTGCAGTTTCGTACTGGGTCGCAGTGGTTAAGCCCGGCCGCATTATGTTTGAGATGGATGGTGTCGACGAAGCAACCGCCAGAGAAGCTATGCGACTTGCCGGTCACAAGCTCCCGATCAAGAGCAAATTCGTGACCAAAGAGACCGCTGAAAAGACCGAGGAGGTGTAAGGCATGAGAGCATCTGAACTGAATCAATTGAGCATCCAGGCACTGGAGGCAAAGTTGAAGGATCTGAAGACAGAGCTGTTCAATCTTCGCTTCCAGCACACCACCAATCAGCTGGACAATCCTCACGTCATCAACGACGTGAAAAAGGATATCGCCCGCGTGATGACGGTCCTGCAGCAGAAGAAATCCCAGGAGGAGGCTAAATAATGGAAAGAACACTGAGAAAAACCAGAGTGGGTATCGTGTCCAGCGACAAGATGGACAAGACCATTGTCGTCTCCATTGAGGATAACGTGAAGCATCCTGCTTTTGGCAAGATCATTAAACGGACACTGAAGGTACACGCTCAGGATGACAACAATGAGTGCGGTATCGGTGACAAAGTCGAGATAATGGAAACCCGTCCTCTTTCCAAGACCAAGAGATGGAGACTGGTTCGCATTATTGAAAAAGCGAAATAATTATTACTGAATTGAATCACGAATAGTAAGTACGTCGATGCGTACTGAAACAGTAGGAGGAATAACATGATTCAGCAACAAACACTGATGAAAGTCGCTGACAACACCGGTGCCAAAGAGCTGATGTGCATTCGGGTTCTGGGCGGATCCGGTCGAAGATATGCAAATGTCGGAGACATCGTGGTCTGCTCCGTCAAGAAGGCCATCCCTGGTGGCGTTGTCAAAAAAGGCGATGTTGTGAAAGCTGTTGTTGTTCGTACCGCGCACGGTGTGAAGCGTGCTGACGGAACCTTCATCAAGTTTGATGAGAACGCAGCGGTCATCATAAAGGAAGATAAGACGCCGACGGGCACCCGTATTTTCGGGCCGGTGGCACGTGAACTTCGCGAAAAGCAGTATCTGAAGATCCTGTCTTTGGCGCCTGAAGTGCTGTGAGGAGGAACGCAATGGCTAAATTACACATCAAAAAAGGTGATACCGTTGTGATCCTTTCCGGCGATGACAAGGGCGTTCGCGGTGAAGTGATCGCCGCCTCTCCTGACGAGGGCAAGGTCCTGGTCAAAGGCGTGCATATGATCAAGAAGCACATGAAACCCCGTCGCCAGGGTGAAGCCGGCGGCATCGTAGAGGCGGAAGGTGCGATTTACGCTTCCAAGGTTGCTCTGTACTGCCCGAAATGCGGTAAAGGCGTTCGGACAAAGACAAAGGTCCTGGATAACGGCAAGAAAGTCCGCGTTTGCGCAAAATGCGGCGCTGAACTGTAAGGAGGAGAACGACAATGGCAAGACTCAGAGACTTGTATAAATCCGAAATCGCTCCCGCCCTTATGGCGAAGTACAATTATCAGAGCGTGATGCAGATTCCGAAGCTCGACAAGATCGTGATCAACGTCGGCGTCGGAGATGCAAAGGAAAATTCCAAAGCTTTGGACGCTGTTCTTGCGGATCTGACTCAGATCTCCGGCCAGAAAGCGGTTCCCACCACAGCTAAGAAATCCGTAGCTAACTTCAAACTCCGTGCGGGTATGAAGATCGGTGCGAAAGTCACACTGCGCGGCGAGCGCATGTATGAGTTTATGGACCGTCTGTTCAACTTCGCACTGCCTCGCGTACGTGACTTCAAAGGCATCAATCCGAACGCTTTTGACGGCCGCGGCAATTACGCGCTGGGTCTGAAGGAACAGCTGATCTTCCCTGAAATCGAATACGACAAGATCGAAAAGATTCGCGGTATGGATATCTGCTTCGTGACCACGGCTGTGAATGATGATGAAGCAAGAGAGATGCTGAGAATGTTCGGCGCTCCGTTTGCTGATTGATGGAGGAAACTGAACAATGGCAAAGAAAGCGATGATTTTGAAGCAGCAGGGTCCGCAGAAATTCTCGACCAGACGCTACAACCGCTGCAAGATTTGCGGACGGCCGCATGCGTATCTGCGTAAATACGGGATCTGCCGTATCTGCTTCCGCGAAATGGCTTACAAAGGCGAAATTCCAGGCGTGAGAAAAGCGTCCTGGTGATTTCCAACGATTGGAATTCAATCGTTCCCCCAACGGCCGGTAGGAAGTTTACTTAACCGCCGGCTGGCCGCCGTGTAGAACGGCAGCAAGATAAATGAACTTGCATAAGGAGGATTATTACTATGCAAATGTCTGATGTGATCGCAGATATGCTGACGAGAATCAGAAATGCCAGCTCTGCAAAGCATGCGACTGTTGATGTACCGGCTTCCAATATGAAGAAGGCCATAGCCGATATCCTTGTTGAAGAAGGATATATCAAAGGTTACGAAGTGATGGATATCACCAAGCAGGGTGTGATCCGTATTACTCTTAAGTATACGGCGAACAAACAGCGCGTAATCCGCGGTATCAAGCGCGTCTCCCGCCCGGGTCTGAGAATCTACGCCGGCTGCGAGGATATGCCTAAGGTTATGAACGGTATGGGAATCGCGATCGTTTCCACATCCAAGGGTATTATGACGGACAAGAAGGCCCGCCGCGAGAATGTCGGCGGAGAAGTTCTTGCGTTCGTCTGGTAAGGGAGGTTTGAACAATGTCAAGAATTGGTAGAGCTCCCGTTGCCGTCCCCGCGGGCGTCAAAATCGAGATCGGCGAGAACAACGTGGTGACCGTATCCGGCAAGAACGGCACACTGACACGTAAATTTGCCCCTTGCATCACCCTGAATTATGATGAAGGCGCAAAAGAAATCAAACTTGAGCGTCCTTTGGAAGAGGACGGAAAAGAAACCGAAGATCCGGAAGCAAAGCGTTTGCACGGTCTGTCCCGCGCGCTTCTGCACAATATGGTCGTCGGTGTTTCCGAGGGATTCCAGAAGACACTGATCATCAAAGGCGTCGGCTACAAAGCCGTCAAGAGAGGCAACTCTGTTCTTCTGTTTGTCGGTTACTCCCTGGTGAAGGGCAAAGGCAACGAAATGGTTCCCCAGGACAAGTACATCATTACTCCGCCCGAAGGAATCACGCTGGAAGTCCTTGAACAGGCCGCAGATCCCACGATCATCGTCAAGGGTGCGGACAAGCAGGCTGTAGGTCAGATGGCGGCGGTCATTCGCAGCAAGAGACCGCCTGAACCTTATCATGGCAAAGGCATTCAGTATCAGGGTGAGCGTATTCGCCGCAAGGCCGGCAAGACCGGTAAGTAATTGAAAGGAGTGGAATAGACATGGTTTCTAAGAAAGACAGTAACAAAGCTCGTCTTAAGAGACACAAGAGAGTCAGAGCCAAGATCTCGGGCACAGCTTCCCGTCCTCGTCTGGCGGTTTACCGCTCCAACGCGAATATCTCGGCTCAGATCATTGATGATGAAAAAGGCGTGACGCTTGTCGCGGCTTCTACCTACGGTGCCGGATACGAAGGCAACGGCGGCAATAAGGAAGCGGCCAAGTTTGTCGGCCAGAAAATTGCTGAAAAGGCGCTTGAAGCAGGTATCACCGAGGTCGTTTTCGACCGTGGCGGCTATCTCTTTCACGGCCGTGTATCGGAATTGGCTGCAGCTGCCCGTGAGGGCGGACTGAAGTTCTGATCTGGGTTCAGGTCAGTCCGGTTTGTACACTGTTCAATGCCAATTGAACACAATTATGGAGGAAAACACACATTATGTCTAAAAGATTTGATTCTGCAAGCGATGAACTTGTAGAGCAGCTTGTTGCGCTGAATCGTGTTTCCAAGACCGTTAAAGGTGGCCGTGTGGCCCGCTTCGCCGCTATTATGGTTGTCGGCGACCGGAACGGTCATGTCGGCGTTGGCCTGGGCAAGGCCGCCGAGGTTCCCGAAGCTATCCGCAAGGGAATTGAAGACGCGAAGAAGAACATGATCACGGTTGCGCTGAAAGGCACGACCATTCCGCACGAAGTCGTCGGCGAATACGGCGCAGGCCGCGTTCTGCTGAAGCCGGCTGCCGAAGGTACCGGCGTTATCGCAGGTAACAAGGTCAGAATGATTCTGGATGCTGCCGGCATTTCGAACATCCGTGCAAAATGTCTTCGTTCAACCAACCCGACCAACGTGGTCAAAGCGACCATCGAGGGTTTGAAAGAACTGAGAACCATTGAAGAGGTCGCGGCGGTCCGCGGCATTTCCGTGGAGCAGGTCAAAGGTTAAGGAGGCGCGCAATGATTAAGATTACACTTGTAAGAAGTTTAATCGGCGCGAAGCCGAAGACCGTTGCGACCGCAAAGTCTCTGGGTCTGTTCAAGATCGGTAATAGCATTACCGTTGCGAACGGTCCTGAGGTTGCCGGAAAAGTACGGCTGCTGGCTCACCTGGTCAAGGTTGAGACAGTGGAAGAAGCTTAAGGAGGGTAGTGCTATGTCATTTCTTCTGAATGATTTACAGCCTGCTGAGGGTTCTGCAAAGCGTCCCTATCGCAAAGGCAGAGGCCCGGGTTCCGGAAACGGTAAAACCGCAGGCAAGGGTCACAAGGGTCAGAATGCCCGCTCCGGCGGTGGCGTGAGACTCGGCTTTGAAGGTGGCCAGCTCCCTCTGTATCGGAAACTCCCGAAGAGAGGATTCCACAACAAGTTTGCGACAAACTATGCTACCGTTAATGTCGGCTCACTTTCCGTCTTTGAAAACGGAACCATTGTTGATCTGGCGGCGTTAAGAGAAAAAGGACTTGTGAAGAAAGAACTTGACGGTCTGAAAGTGCTCGGCAACGGTGAACTCAATGTGGCTCTCGTTGTAAAAGCTGCAAAATTCTCTGCAGTTGCCAAAGAAAAGATTGAGAAGGCTGGCGGAACGGTTGAGGAGGTATAAGGATGTTTCAAACATTTAGAAATGCCTGGAGAATACCGGAATTACGCAAAAAGATCCTGTTCACGATCATCGTAATCATCCTGTATCGCTTAGGCTCCAACATCCCTGTACCATTTGTTAATGGTGAAGCTATTAACGCTTGGTTCTCCGCAACTTCCGGAAGTTCAATCCTGAGTTACTTCAACATCCTGTCCGGTAGTGCTTTGAGTTATGGCACGTTGTTTGCCCTGTCGGTTTCGCCTTACATCACGGCGTCCATCGTGCTGCAGTTGCTTTGCGTGGCTATTCCCGCCCTGGAACGGATGTCCAAGGAAGAGAACGGCCGCCAGAAGATTACGGCCATCACCCGTGTGCTGACTGTGATCCTGGCTATCGTGACCGCATACGGCTATGCCATGATGCTGAAGAACAACAGTTCTGAAACTCAGAAACTGCTGATCAACGGTGTGGATACCGGCGCATGGGAAATCATCATTATGATGGTTTGCTATTGTGCAGGTGCGGCCATCATTATGTGGCTGGCAGAGAAGATCAACGAGCACGGCATCGGCAACGGTATCTCAATTATCCTGTTTGCCGGTATCATTTCCAGAGTTCCGGTCCTTGTGAACGGCCTTTGGGGTATGATCACAAGCAATGCTTATCCGCTTGCTGTCGGCATCCTGCTTGGTGTTGTTTCCGTTCTGATCACACTGGGTATGATCCTGTTGATCGTTTGGGTGACCAACTCCGAGCGCAGAATCCCGATCCAGTATGCCAAGAGAACTGTCGGTCGTAAAATGTACGGCGGTCAGTCCAGTCATCTGCCGTTGAAACTGAACATGAGCGGCGTTATGCCGATCATCTTCGCCAACTCGCTGGTTGCGATTCCTGCTACCATTGCTACGTTCTTCCCGAACAGCTGGTTCGCAGGTGTGGTGGATACCTGGTTTGATACCGACACATGGATTTACATCGTTGTGGACATCGCGTTGATCATAGCGTTCTCGTATTTCTATATTTTGATCTCGTTCAACCCTGTAGAAGTGGCGAACAACATCAAAGACAACGGCGGAGCCATTCCGGGTATTCGTCCCGGCAAGCCTACGTCGGATTATATCACTAAGGTCCTCAACAGAATCACACTGATCGGTGCTGTGTTCCTGGTCGTCGTGGCAGCTCTGCCTCTGATCATCAATGCGGTTTCCGGCGGTAGATTTGCAGGACTTGCCTTCGGTGGCACTTCGCTGCTGATCGTGATTGGTGTTGCGCTTGAAACGGCACGCGAACTCGAATCCCAGATTACAATGCGTAATTACAAAGGATTCCTTGATTGATTGCCGTGACGGAGGTCGCAATGAATTTGATTTTACTGGGCGCACCGGGTGCCGGCAAAGGCACCCAGTCTGCAAAAATTTCCGAGAAGTATGGAATCCCGGCCATCTCAACAGGCGATATTCTTCGTGCTGCTATGAAGGCCGGAACTGAACTGGGCAAGCAGGCCAAATCCTTCGTGGATGCAGGCCAGCTTGTGCCGGATGAGCTTGTTATTAACCTGATCAAAGAGAGAATGCAGGCGGATGATTGCCGGAATGGATTTATTCTGGACGGCTTTCCGCGTTCCATTCCTCAGGCAGAGGCCCTGAAGAAAATGGGAGTCCGCATTGATGCGGTCGTCAGCATTGAAGTCCCGGACGAGGCAATCGTCAAGAGAATGAGCGGACGGCGTGTATGCTCTTGCGGAGCTTCCTATCATGTGGAATACAATCCTCCCAAGGTTGCGGATGTCTGTGACAAGTGCGGGTCTAAACTTGTGATCCGTGCGGATGACGCACCGGAGACCGTCAAGGCCCGGTTGAAGACTTATCATGAACAGACCGAACCGTTGGCTGGATTCTATGACAAGGAAGGGCTCCTGATCCGGGTTAAAGGGCAGGAAGAAGTTTCCGAAACGACTGCGCTGGTTTTCAAGGCTATTTCCAAATTTGAGGCATAAAATGATTCAAATCAAGAATGCTTTGCAAATCGAGGCAATGAAAGATGCAGGAAAAATTACGGGTGAGGCTTTACTGGCCGCTCGTGATTTCCTGCGTCCCGGCATTACAACGCAGGAACTGGATACCGTGATTCACAATTACATTGTGCGGTGCGGAGCGAAACCCTCGTTCCTGGGCTATGGCGGATTTCCCGCCAGTGCCTGTATCAGCATCAATGATGAGGTGATCCACGGAATTCCGGATGACCGGCATGTGATCAAGGACGGAGACATCGTGAAAGTCGATGTCGGGGCATATTACAAAGGGTTCCACGGAGACAGCGCGCGCACCATTCCCGTTGGGAAAGTGAGCGATCAGGCGCTGCAACTGATCAAGGTAACCCGGGACAGCTTTTTTGCCGGACTTGAACAGGTAAAGGTCGGCAACCGGATCGGTGATATCGGGGCGGCTGTTGATGCGGTTGTCTGCTCATATGGCTTCAGCACAGTGAAACAGTATGTGGGCCATGGTGTGGGAGCGGATCTGCATGAATCTCCCGATGTGCCGAATTACGGAACCCCCGGCAGGGGGCCGCGTTTGTGTGCCGGAATGGTAATCGCCATAGAACCTATGGTGAATGTGGGTACTTATGATGTATATGTGCTGCCCAACGGGTGGACCGTGAAAACGCGGGATCACAAGTTGTCGGCCCATTATGAGAACACAGTTGCCCTGACTGATGACGGTGTTATCAATCTGACCATCGTTGAAGAAGATTTCTAATCCAAGATAGGAGTGATTATTCTGCCCAAAGATGATGTTATGGAATTTGAAGGTACTGTGCTGGAGGCTCTGCCGAACGCCACCTTCAAAGTCAAACTTCCGAACGGCCATGTCATTATGGCACATATTTCCGGAAGGCTTCGTATGAATTATATCCGTATTCTTCCCGGCGATCGTGTTACGGTTGAAGTATCGATCTACGACCTTACGAAGGGACGGATCACCTGGCGCGCGAAATAGTCGCGATCGGGTGCGAAGTTGCGTCCGCGCATGCGTCGCATGCATCAAAAAACAAGAAAGGTATGGTATTCTCTCATGAAAGTGAAACCGTCCGTTAAAAAGATTTGCAACAAGTGCAAAATCATTAAGAGAAGAGGGATTGTCATGGTCATCTGTGAAAATCCCAAGCACAAGCAGAGACAGGGCTGATCCGGCCGGGTCTCAGAAAGAAACACGAGGTGAAATGTAAAAATGGCTCGTATTGCTGGTGTTGATTTGCCCAACAACAAACGCGTTGAGATCGCTCTGACCTATATTTACGGTATCGGTCACAAGAGTGCCAGCGACATTTTGACGAAGACCGGAATCAATCCTGACACACGCGCAAAGGATTTGACCGAGGACGAGATCGCAAAGATCCGTGACGAGATCGAAAACTCCTACACTGTGGAAGGTGATCTGCGCAGAAATGTATCTATGGATATCAAGAGAATGGTTGACATCAACTGCTATCGCGGTATCCGTCACAGAAAGAGTCTGCCCGTCAGAGGTCAGCGCACAAAGACGAACGCCAGAACCAGAAAAGGTCCGGCTAAGACGATCGCGAACAAGAAGAAATAAAAGGAGTAACAAAAGATGGCTAACGCAAACAAAAAGGTTATTAAAAAGCGTCGCGATCGTAAAGTTGTTGAAAAAGGTCAGGTCCATATCGACGCGTCCTTCAACAACACGATTGTTACGGTTACCGATATGAATGGCAACGCTCTCTCTTGGGCTTCCGCAGGCGAACTGGGCTTCAAAGGGTCCAGAAAGTCCACTCCTTTTGCTGCACAGGCTGCTTCTGAAGCCGCTCTCAAGAATGCTCTTGAGTATGGTCTGAAGACTGTGGAAGTGTACGTTAAAGGCCCGGGTCAGGGACGTGAATCCGCGATTCGCGCTCTTGAGACCGTTGGAATGCAGGTTACGCTGATTCGCGACGTGACCCCGATTCCTCACAACGGTTGCCGTCCGCCCAAGCGCAGACGTATCTAATGATTCGGAGGATTAACAATTATGGCTAAAGTACCTGCATTGAAGAGATGCAAAGCCCTGGGGATCAGTCCTGCCGTGATCGGACTGGACAAAGAGTCCAAGCGGGCTCCCAAGCGCTCAAACAAGAAAGTCAGCGAATATGGCTTGCAGCTGAGAGAGAAGCAGAAGGCAAAATTCATTTACGACGTAATGGAGACTCCCTTCCGTAACTACTATGACAAGGCTGAGAAGATGAAGGGTCAGGCTGGCGAAAACCTGATGGTTCTTCTGGAATGCCGTCTGGACAACGTGCTGTTCAGAATGGGTCTGGCCAGAACCAGAAGAGAAGCAAAGCAGCTGATCAATCATCATTTCGTAACGATCAATGGAAAGTCTGTCAACATTCCTTCCATCCAGGTCAAACCCGGTGATGTGGTTGCAATTGCAGAAAAATATAAGAGCAGTGCCCGTATCAAGGAAATCGTGGAGACCGCATCCGGCCGCCTGACTCCCGCATGGATCGAGTGCGACAAAGAAGCCCTGAAGGCTACTGTCAAAGCTTATCCGACCCGCGAAGAAATCGATGTTCCCGTCAACGAAACACTGATTGTTGAGTTGTATTCTAAATAATAGGTTGCTGTTCTCACAGCTGTTCTATAATTTGAAAATGCAACTATTACGGATACAACCAGGAGGTATTAAGGAATGATAGAGATTGAAAAGCCTATAATCAAGGTTGCGGAATTAAGCGAAGATGGCAAGAAAGGCGTATTTGTAGTAGAACCTCTTGAAAGAGGATACGGCATCACGCTGGGCAATTCTTTGCGCAGAGTTCTTCTCAGTTCGCTTCCCGGATATGCCGTGACGAGCATCAAAATCGACGGTGTGGTGCATGAGTTTTCCGTGATTCCCGGTGTTTCGGAAGACGTTACAGAGATCGTACTGAACGTGAAGGGAATCGTCGCCAAACTGCACACATCCGAGCCCAAGATGGCCACAATCGATGTGACCGGTCCTTGTGAAGTCACCGCTGGTGACATTACTGCGGACGCTGATGTGGATGTGCTGAATCCGGATCATCATATTGCTACCGTCGGCGACGGAAGCCGCTTCTATATGGAACTGGTTTTTGAAAGCGGACGCGGATATGTGTCTCAGGAACGCAACAAGCAGATCCATCAGTTGGCTGCCCTTAAGGAAAAAGAGAACAAGAATAACGAGAACGCCGGCGACAAGAATGCCAGCGAAAAGGATGCTAAAGAAGCAGCCGCTCCCGCTCCTGCCGCTTCAGCGCCCTCCACAATCGGAACGATCTATACGGATTCGATCTACACCCCGGTCAACGCAGCAAACTATACTGTGGAGAACACCCGTGTGGGAAGTGATACGGATTACGATAAATTGACCATTGAAATTCTGACAAACGGAACAATCTCCGCTAAAAAAGCTATTTCTTACAGTGCTAAGATTCTCAACGACCATCTCAAACTGTTTGAAGAACTGTCCGATGAGGACCTTCCCGAAAATACTCTGAGCGTTGGCGAAGAGGAGAAGAAGGAAAAATTCCTTGAAATGACCATTGAGGACCTTGAGCTATCTATCCGCAGTCAAAACTGCTTGAGACGTGCGTCGATAGATACCGTCGAGCAATTAATCAGCCGAACTGAAAGCGAAATGATCAAGATTCGGAACCTCGGCAAGAAATCTTTGGAAGAAGTTATTCAGAAACTCAAATCTTTGGGACTCAGCCTGAGAGAAGAAGAAGACTGAATGTAGATTCGGTCTGCAAAGATACGTGTAAAACAGAGGAGGGACAGAATAATGCCCAACAGAAAACTCGGCAGAGTTACCGCTCACAGAAACGCAATGCTGCGCGGTATGGTAACACTGCTCTTAGACAAAGGCAAGATCGAAACGACTGTCACCAGAGCCAAAGAAGTGCAGTCCATTGCCGAACAGATTATTACTCTTGGCAAAAAGTCATATGCATACAGAGAAGACGGCGACAAGGTCAACGCATACAACGCGCGTCGCGCATTATATGCCTACATCACCAAAGAGGATGTCGTCGAGAAGATCGTGAGCGTAATTGCTCCCAAGTATGTCGACCGCAACGGTGGCTATACGAAACTGTACAAGACCGGTTTCCGTCGCGGCGATGCTGCTGAAATGGCAGTTCTCACTCTGGTCGATTAATTGACTCTGAAATCGGTGCTCGGTGCCGCACAACTGCGGGAGGGCACCTGTGTATAGGACCGGATCCTGCAGGAATGCAGATCCGAGGGCAACGGCATGGCGGTTTGCGCTGCTATGCCGTTCGCTTTTTTTCACTCGTTCGTTGCGAGACTCCGCGTGGTGTGCTATAATCAATAAGAATCTTCAAACGGAGGCGGATATGGAAATCGTACATGTTGAATCCTCGGTGGATTATGCCTCTAACTGTTATCTTATGGTGGCGGACGGAGAGGCTGTTTTGGTTGATCCGAGTGCTCCTGTAGCATCTGTTCAGAGGGAACTCCGGCAGCACGGAGCTGAACTCAAAGCCATACTGTTGACCCACGGGCATTTTGACCATATGCTGTGCATGCAGGAAGCGAGAACGGTATTTCATGTGCCTGTGATGATCCACGAAGCGGACAGCACGTTTGTCAATGACGGAAGAAAGAACGCCTATACGCTGTTTTTTGGAAAGGAAGGCGCCTATGGGTTCGTCGACCAAACGTTTTCGGACGGTGCGTCTTTCCATATTGGAAAAGAAGAAATCCAGACCATACATACGCCGGGGCACACATCGGGAAGTTGCTGCTTCCTGACAGGCCGGACCCTTCTTTCCGGCGATACACTGTTCTCCATGGGATACGGAAGGACAGACCTGTATAGCGGAAATGATGCTGAAATGGCAGCCTCATTGGGACTGTTGGCTTGTATGGATAGAAAAATCATACTGTTCCCCGGGCATGGCCCCTCAGCTACTTTGGGAGATGCCCTACAGATTCTGGGAATGTAAAAAGGAGCGAAAGCAGATGGAATTTGAAACTGAAAGCAAGGGTAATTTCATTCATGATATCATTGATGCGGATCTGCAACAGAATCCGGACATCAAGGTTCATACCCGATTTCCTCCGGAGCCCAACGGCTATCTGCATATCGGATCGGCAAAAGCCATCATGATCAACTACACGACGGCCAAGAAATACGGTGGCCTGTTCAACCTGCGCTTTGACGATACGAATCCTTCCAAAGAGGATATGGAGTATGTTGAATCGATTGAAAACGATCTCAACTGGCTGGGCGCGGTGCCTAACGGAGGCATTTTCTATGGTTCGGATTACTTTGGAAAGTGCTACGAGTGTGCGCTGAAACTGATCCGGGACGGATTGGCTTATGTGGATGACCTGAGTGCGGACGAGCTGCGCGAGTATCGGGGAACGTTGACCGAGCCGGGCAAGGAGAGCCCTTACCGCAACCGGACCGTAGAAGAGAATCTGGATCTGTTCGAGCGTATGAAAGCCGGGGAGTTCCCGGACGGAAGCAAGACGCTCAGAGCTAAGATTGACATGGCCAGCCCGAATATGAATATGCGTGATCCGGCCATCTACCGGATATTGCATACGTCACATCACCGTCAGGGGGATCAGTGGTGCATCTATCCTTTGTACGATTTTGCGCATCCGATTCAGGACGCCATAGAGGGAATCACCTATTCGCTGTGTTCACTTGAATTTGAGAATCACAGGCCCCTTTATGAATGGGTCGTGGAACATGCGGGTATTGTAAAACCCGGACAGATCCCGCCCAAGCAGCGTGAGTTTGCCCGGCTGAATATGACTTACACGGTGATGAGCAAGCGCTATCTCCGCAAACTGGTGGAGACGGGTCTTGCAGACGGATGGGACGATCCGAGACTGCCGACCCTGTGCGGATTGCGCAGAAGAGGTTATACCCCGACTTCCATTTTCAAATTCGTCGAGGATGCCGGTATTTCCAAGGCGGACAGCATTGTGGATATTTCCATGATGGAGGCTTGTATCCGCGATGAACTGAACGAAGCAGCCCCCAGACGAATTGCCATCAAGCATCCGATCAAGGTCGTGGTGACCAATTATCCTGAGGATCGGGAGGAATGGTTCGAACTTCCCAACAATCCGAACCGTCCGGAGGACGGTACCCGCAAGGTTTTGTTTACCCGCAATCTTTTCATCGATGAGGAAGACTTTGCCATGGTGCCGCCACCAAAATTCCAAAGGCTGAAACCGGACGGGGAGGTCCGGCTGATGGGTGCTTACATTGTTCGCTGCGACGAAGTAATCGCAGATGCAGAGGGGAAGATCGTTGAAATACATGTGAGCGCGGATCTGGTGTCCGGAAACGGCAATCCTGTGGACGGAAGAAAGGTAAAGGGCACATTGCACTGGCTGTCTGAAAAGAATGCGGAAAAAGCCACCCTGATGCTTTATGGGCAACTTTTCACCGAAGCGGATATGACCAAGATCTCCAGCGCCGACTATGATCAGTATTTGAATCCCGAGTCCGTAGTGGCCATTGAGAATGCTCTTGTAGAACCTGCGTTGGCCGAAGCCAAGTCCGGAGACAGATTCCAGTTCGTAAGGGATGCATATTACTGCAAGGATACGAAACACGAAAACACATTCAACAGGATCGTGAGTCTGAAAGCTCCCAAGCTTGTGTGACGTACGGTTCAACGCAAAAACAGGACCCGGCAACGGATCCTGTTTTTGTGTTAAGTTAAGTGTATCAAAAACCGTATCTGATTACTTGGTCTCCAGCCACGGTGCCAAACCGACGGAGATCAGTTCGTTGAAATCTTCATAGTAGGAGAAGTAATCCGGGATGACACAGTTTGTGAACACGGGTAGCCCGTAATAGTCGGCGCTGAACTTGCGGAGCACTTTGCTGTTGATCAGTTCGGCCTTCTGATTGAACAGAACGGGAATCACAGGCAGGTCTTCGGCAAGGATTTTTTCAGCCTCGTGGAGGATTTCTGCCCGCTTGTTAAGATCCTTTTCGGCAAAGGCATCTTCAATCAGCTGATCGTAATCCTCGTTGTAATAGCCGGTAATGTGCGGAGCATATCTCTCCTCTTCATCGGCATAGATATCGATCGACATACCGCTGAAAGAGGAAGCAAACGGAGCCAGAACGCCGAAAGCGGAGACGCTGTAGGCGCTCATATCGAACGCGGCAACATCATAATCGCCATGTACGATGGAGTCCATGAACATATCGTCAATGACGTCCTGAGGAACGGAAGCTGTGTATTTGTAGTAATCGTTGTTCATAATGGTGAGCTTTTCCTGGATGCTGACATCAAATCCAAGCTCTACCCATGCGTCCTTGATCTTTTCAGCCAGGGCTTTCTGCACTTCGTTGTGTGTGGCGACCATGATCTGGAAAGAGAATTCGGACGGCGTGATTCCGGCTTCGGACAGAAGGCTCTTGGCCTCTGCCATGTTTGCCGTTGTCGCGATCAGGTTCTCCCCGGCGGAACGGAAGGTCGTCTTGGAAGAATCCGCATTGAAGACTCCGGGAGGTACGATGCCGGTAGCCGGCTTTGCGAAAACGACCAGTTTGGCCAGCTCCTCACGGTCGATAGCCAGGGAAAGGGCCTTGCGGACTTTGGCATCGGCAAACAGCTTAACGCCGTTGATCTCAAGATTTTCATTCAGAGACAGCGAAAAGGCAGACAAAGCGTCTGAAACGACCGCATCATTGGCATGGGCTTCCCGAATGGAGAGCGGAATGTTGCCCACATAGAACAGGTCACCGCTCTTGTAAAGAGCATCCACATTCTCTGCGGACAGACCGCACATCACGATCAGTTTGAACGGCTTCACGATCTTTTCCAGAGGATCGCGTTCCGGATCACGGAAATAGTACTGGTTCCGTTCCAAAACGAACATGTACAAATCCTGACGGGGGTTGTCATCGAAAGACTTCTCAATATAGGTGCCTTCTTTGACGCCAAGTTTGAAGTTGACATCATCCAGGTAGTAGTGATCCGGGATTTTGCCGCTATCGTAAGGACCGGACAAATAGACTTTCGTCAACTTGTAAGGACCGCTTGCCACCATAGTACTGGACTTTTTTGCCCAGTCGCCCAGACGGCCGCAATAGTCCTCGCGGAGCGGTGCGGTGCAGACGTTGGTCAGGTTCAATAAGAACGCCTGATAATTGATGGCGGTTTCGAAGGTGACCCTCAGGACCTTATCGTCAACAGCATCCAGACCGATATCATCCGGACCTACTTCGCCGATGTTGAAATCACGGGCTCCCTTGATGTCAAACAGAAGGGAAGCAGCCGGGTTGTCGTTTTCATAGTCCAGGATCCGTTTCCAGGCGAAGATCACATCATCCGCGGTCAACGGGGTCTTGTCCGTCCACAGGGTGTTTTTAAGGGTGATCTCCATATAATATTCATCATGTTCCTTGTCCTCAAAGATCTTGTAGGACTGGGCCAGACCATTCTGCAGTCTGCCACGGCTGTCTACATAGAACAATGTGTCAAAGACAAGGTTAACGATGCGGGCCACATCATCATCGTAAAAAGCGTTTGCCGGGTCCAGGTCAATGACGGTGCTCGGAACATAAACGGTTACGATGGCGCCTTTATCTTCTTCGTCCTTCTCCTTGCAGGAGGTCAGTCCGAAGCAGACCGACCCAAGACAGGCTACACAAAGAAATAATGCCAATACTTTTCTGAACATTATTGTGAATCCTCCTAAGAGTATCTGCCATATACAACAAGCCTATATGCTATGTAATTATAACATAAAGATATAGTAAAATCAATTGCTTTTTTTACTCTACTGGTTTTTGCCCAAGTGCACAACTCACGCCCACTCAAATTGTGCAACATGTTTACAAACCGTTTTTGAAAAAAGCACACGGCTTGGGGAGAGCCGTGTGCGGGGGATTCTGTGGGGACAGAATGAAAGTTGACGAAAAGATTTACATAGGGGACATCTTGCGCAACCGGTGAAGTGAGATCATCTCCAGGGCAGAGAATGCGCTGATTCCAAAAATGGTGATTGAAAGGCTGATGCCGGAGGCTACAGCGATGCAGGTAAAAAGAATGATTCCGAAGAAGCCTGTTGCGGCTCCCAGTAAAGCCAGCACCTTGATAAGTGTAGCGACTTTTACGGAAGAATCGGTTTTTGCAGGAAAGAACCGGGCCTTGACCGCCGCCTGGCGAAGAGGTTTATAGGATGACACGGACTGAATCTTGGATAACGAATCCATAACGGAAGCCTTTCTTGGATGACCACAAATGGAAATTTCCGTTTGTGGCTTGATTCTGACACAATCTTACCACCAAAAATGGAAATTGTCAAGGGCTTATGACAAAAAACGGAAAAATTTTTAGAAAACACTTTACAAACGATTCCATTTGTGGTAATATGCAATCAGCCAAAAGAGAAAGAAGGGATAGTCTCTATGGACAACAATTATATTGAGAGAATTAAAAAAGTCAAAGCGGAAAGAAAGATGACCAATGAAACGCTTGCGGAGCTTACCGGCATTTCGGCAAGCACACTGGCAAAAATACTTGCCGGGGTCGTGGACGTTCCGAAATTCAATCATATTATTGCAATGGCTGATGCTCTGAAAATCCCGTACGGATACCTGATCAACGGAGAAGAGAGCGGAGAGAAACTGATGCTGGACGATGACGAAACACAGCTCGTTGAAGAATTCCGGGCACTGGATCAGCATGGCAGGGACGTTGTGCTTGCCTTGCTGAAACTGGAGACGATCCGGTTGTCCGGAGAGAGTGTGAAGAGCGCGCCAGAACCTGTGTCAACTCGCATTCTACCCGCTATCCAGAAGGATACGGCGCCCGGGAAACGCAAGATCGCGTTGTACGCGGATCTGAAGGCTTCCGCCGGTACCGGACAGTACCTATCTGAGGACACGACAACAACGGATGAGATCTGGATTCCAGATGTTGACAAAACCAGGGACGCAGATTTCGTGGTCGTAATATCCGGCGACAGTATGGAACCCAAGTTCCATGACGGAGATTACCTTATGGTGCAGGCCTGCGACGGTATCGAGCCCGGAGAACTGGGCTTGTTTGTAGCCGACGGAGAATCCTATTTCAAGTTGTACAAGGGAGACCGCCTTGAATCCTTGAACCCGGCTTACAAACCGATTCAGCTGAGCCAGTTTTCCGAAGTCCACTGCTATGGCCGTGTGATCGGGAAACTCAAAAAGAAATAAGGCCGCATTCGTTGTCGGCAGGAACGGGGGATCAATTATTCCCCCCTTCTTTTTTGCTATAGCACAGCTCTATGCGGAATGACCACCATCTTGACAATTACTATAAAAAGGAGTATACTATGACCACGAAATCTTGTTCATTTCCATCAACCACATTTTGTAAAGGAGGAAGAGCGTTTTTTCTGATTTTAGAAAAGACGACAGTGACATGAAGAACCTGATTAGATTGCTTTGTCTGGTTTTGGCTGCGATGATGTTCATAACGGTCCTGGCTTCCTGTGGATCCTCAACAACGGATTCGGGCGGCAAAACGGGTGACGAAACCTCAAAAGAGACCCAGAACAGCGGTAGCGGTGAAAGCGAAACCAAGCCCGAAGAATTGGATACCCGGATAAAACCGGATATCCCCACAACCTATAGCTGGGGATCGACCTTGGATGTTCTTTGCTGGGAAGTGGATAGCTGGAGAGAGACTGTCCGGCAGTACCGTGACATTGTAAGCGAAGGCATCAATGCAGACCTTGTCAATGATGCGGTCTATGAAAGAAACGGACTGATCAAAGAGAACTACGGAGTTGAGATCACTCAGACGTTTGCCACCAATTCGTCCGTTCCCGGTATGATCGAAAACCAGGTGACGAGCGGTGGAGCAGGGGACGATGCCTATGAGGTCGTATATCCCCGCCTGCTGGAGTTCCCGTCCATGCTGAACAAGGGCCTGTTCGTGGATTTAAACCAGGTTGAGTATATCGATCTGGAAAAGCCTTGGTGGGATCAGGACTCAATTGAGAGTCTGTCCATTATGGGAACGCTGTACCTGACAGCAACGGCAATCAACGTCAACGATAAAGACGCAACTGCCGCCCTGGCCTTCAGCAAGAAGGCGGCCCATGACCGTGGTATGACCACGTTCTATGATGATGTGGCCAACTATGAGTGGACGTATGATAAACTGATGGGATACTGCGAAGAAGTCGGCAATCCGGATACCAACGGTAACGGAGACGGCGTCGATGACGCGGAAGACTTCTGGGGATTCCTTGGCAAACATGACGTCAGCACCAGCTTCTTCCATGGCAGCGGAGCCAGAATCATCCGTACGAACGAGGATGGAGAATTTGAATTTGCCCTTGGTGATGACCGGGATGTGGATGCTGTCATTATCATTGGAGAATTTATGAATTCCAATTACTTCTTCAATCATCACAAGCAGAATATTGATGACGCGGCATATACCCGTATGTTTGAAACCGGGCATGGACTGTTCTTCTGGATGAGACTGGATGAAGTCACCAACATGCGTTCGTCTGAAGTTGAATTCGGCATTCTGCCGATCCCAATGCTGGAGGAAGAGCAGAAACAGTATTATTCCACCGTCAGCCAGCATACCACGGGTCTTCTGTCTATCCCGAATGACAATGCGGCAGACAGGCTGTCCATGACGGGTATGGTTCTGGAAGCGCTTGCCGCAGATTCCTACTATGGCCTGCAGACCGCTTATGTGGATCTGTCCCTGAAGACCAAGTACAGCAGTGACGAGGAATCTCGCGAAAGCCTGGGAATCATTCTGAGCAGTCGTGTTTTTGATCCGGGTCTGGTGTTCAACTTCGGCACATTCGGTGATGTGATCCAGGGCCTGGGCGGAAGCCGTGGGTCTTTGACTACAGCGATTGCAACTTACCAGAGCAAGATCGAGGGCGATATTGAAAAGTTGATGGATGCTCTTGAGGCGGAAGCCGAGGCTTGATCCTTGACTTGAAATTCAATACTCACAAAAAGGCAGGTCCCGGCATATCGCCGGGGCCTGCTCATACTTTTCAAACAAAATGAATCACGGGAATCTGGGTGGGATTGAAGAACCTGGGAATCGGGGTATTGTTGGCCATTCCCCTTGAAACCAGCATCTTATGGCCCGGATGCTCAGGAAGTTCCAAAAGGCCGTTTGTCCATTTGGGAAACAATCCCTGCCCGGGTGCAAACAGTCCACGGCCGAAAAGGCGTATCTGTCCGCCGTGGGCATGCCCGCAAAGGGTCAGTTCAATGGGATGGGCTGCAATTTGCGGGAATATCTCCGGATGGTGGCACAACAGGACATGGAATCCCGGGCGGGAGGAAAAGTCTTCAAGAAATGCCGTTGGAATGGGATGATGATCCAGCTTTTCATCCGCGTTGCGGAACAGATGAGAAGAAATGCCCCCCACAATCAGCCCTTTGGTTTCCACATAGGATTGGTCCAGAAGAACGACGCCCGTGGCCTTTATGTCCGTAATAAAGTTACGGTAAGAGTTCGGCTCGTTCATCAGCAATGTCGTACCTTTCCGGTAGTAATGCCGGCCTCCGGTCTCGTGGTTTCCCAATGACATATAGCACGGGGCGATTGAGCAAAGATCGCGCAGAAACGCAAACCCGCAGCCGTACGGTTCAGGATGATTCTCAACGATATCTCCCGGGAGAAAGATCAGATCCGGGCGTAGGTCCTGCAAAAGGCTTATCGCTTTTTGGGCCGGAGCGACACGGTCGTGAAGATCCGCACAGACAGCAACGGTCAGGTTGGAAACCCGGCCGTTGGTGTGAAAGGTATAATGTGTGGCGCGCATACTGCGTGTCAGTCGGCTCTGCCGAACAAACCTTCCGGATATACGCCTTCTGCGCAAAGCTTTTTGAACGGTTCCTGAACAGTTGGCGTATCCGCCGCATAGGTGACTCCGAACCATTCTGCATCCGTATGCAGGACCTTGATGCAGGCCTTGTTTTCGGCAAGCAGGTCACCCAGTATGGTCGGCAGAAGGAACTCGGCTTTGAGATTGTCGGCCGGTGTCGCCCGCAGGAATTCTTTGAATTTGGCTTCCAGAACAGGGAATATATCCGGAGTCAGTCCCCACATATTCATGGAGACCGGCGAGTCCAGATCCAGAGGACGGACCGTTCCGTCATCCTGAACGGAACCTGCACCGCCGGCGGTTTTTTCAATGTGATGTGTCTCCTCAATGGATTGCAGATATCCGTCCTTGGAAACAGTGCACACGCCGCGGGATACGCCGCCGTTGTCACTCAATGTGTTCCGGAGTTTGTAACCGCCCATACAGAAATTCAGTTTGCCGTCGCTCATGGCCGGAGTGGACTTAAGGAAGGCGACCAGGTTTTCAAAAACACCGGTTCCGTAATAGTCATCTGCGTTGATGACGATAAACGGGCCGTCCACGATGTTTTTGCAAGACAGAACGGCCTGCCCTGTCCCCCATGGCTTGGTGCGGCCCTCAGGAACCCGGAAGCCCTCCGGGAGGTCATCCTTTTCCTGAAATGCATAAGCCACCTTGCAGTATTTCGCAATTCGGTCGCCTATGATGGCTTTGAAGTCCGCCTCCAGATCGTGCCGGATGATGAAGACGATCTGCTCAACGCCGGCTTTCAGGGCATCATAAATGGAATAGTCCATAATGATCTCGCCTTTTGGTCCCATGGCGGTAAGTTGCTTAATGCCTTTCCCGAAGCGGGAACCGATTCCGGCAGCCATCACGACCAAAGATATTTTTTTACTCATCATAATTCCTTTTTTGCGCGGGGGAAACCCCGGTCATTACGTGTACCATTGTACCGAGTTCCGACTGCGCTGTCAAGGGTATTTGCGCTTCGGTATATTGACAAAGGCTTGTGCTTGGAGTAAAATAACCACTAACATACCGTTATTGTACTGGAGTTTATATGACTATTTATGATGAACTGGTTGCCCGTGGCTTGATTGCACAGGTGACAGATGAAGACAAAATCAAGGATTTGATCAATGAGGGCAAAGCCACCTTCTACATCGGGTTTGATCCTACCGCGGATTCTCTCCACGTTGGACATTTTATGGCTTTGTGCCTGATGAAGAGACTGCAGATGGCCGGCAACCGACCCATCGTACTGGTCGGCGGGGGAACCGGATATATCGGCGATCCTTCCGGACGCACGGATATGCGCAGTATGATGACACCGGAGACTATCCAGCACAACTGCGACTGCTTCCGAAAGCAGATGGAACGGTTCATTGAATTCGGTGAAGACAAGGCCATTATGGTCAACAACGCGGACTGGTTGCTCAAGTTGAATTATGTTGAACTTCTCCGCGAGGTAGGCGCCTGCTTCTCCGTGAACAATATGCTTCGTGCCGAGTGCTACAAGCAGCGTATGGAGAAGGGCCTTTCCTTCCTTGAATTCAACTATATGATCATGCAGTCCTACGATTTCTATCATTTGTACAAGACTTACGGCTGCAATATGCAGTTCGGCGGTGACGACCAGTGGTCCAATATGCTGGGAGGAACGGAACTGATCCGAAGGAAACTGGGCAAGGACGCCTATGCGATGACCATCACGCTGCTGCTCAATTCCGAGGGAAAGAAAATGGGCAAAACCGCTTCTGGGGCAGTCTGGCTCGATCCGAACAAGACCAGCCCGTTTGATTTCTATCAGTACTGGAGAAACGTGGAGGATTCCAGCGTTCTCAAGTGCATCCGTATGCTGACATTCCTGCCCCTTGAACAGATCGACGAAATGGATAAATGGGAAGGGTCACAGTTGAACACAGCGAAAGAGATCCTGGCTTTCGAACTGACCAAACTCGTTCACGGGGAAGAGGAAGCGCTGAAAGCCCAAAGCAGCGCAAAGGCACTGTTCGGTGCGGGCAATACTGACGAAATGCCCTCACAGACGATCGCCACCGAAGATCTGACGGACGGATGCGCGGATGTCTTGACCCTTTTGGTGAAATCCGGTTTGGTTCCGTCTAGATCGGAGGCCCGCCGTGCGGTAGAGCAGGGCGGTGTGACCGTAGACGGCGAAAAGGTCTCCAACATTCGGGAATCCTATGACGCGGAACGTCTTGCAAAAGGGGTCGTTATCCGTAGAGGCAAGAAGAACTATATGAAAGTCGAACTGCATTAAGCGGGTTGACAGAAAGCGCCGGGCGGTTTCAGCTGCCCGGCGATTCCATTCAAAGAGGCATACAAAAAAAGCGCCATCCGGGCAAACAGTCGGGAGGCGCTTTTTACGCTATGACATATTATTCTGCAGTTTCGGATTCGGATTCGGATTCGGGGGGAACGACTTCCGATTCGGCATCTGTCTCCGGGGAAGTGGTTTCCTTCGGCTCGTAGGCCGGGACGTTTTGGCTGACATACTCAGCGGCATAGGAACCTTCGACCGTGATGACCTGAAGGGGAACGAAAGTATCTTCGCCGTCTTCATTGGTCTCATCCGTGTCAGGAGCCTGACGGAGAGCATATTCGCCAATCTCTTCAATTGAGGCGGGAAGGGTCAGGGTAGCCAGCGAACGGCAGTTGTAAAACGCCATTTTGCCGATCTTGACCGTGCCTTCGGGAACGACGACTTCCGTTAATGAGTCACAATGGAAGAACGCGGCTTCTCCAATCGTATTCAAGCCTTCGGAGAGGTTTATGGTCTCCATGCCGGTGCACTTGTAGAAGGCGTTGTCATCAATGGTCTCCACCTTACTGCCCATAGTCAGCGACTTGAGGCCGGTGCAACCATAAAAGGCGCCTTTTCCGATGACTTCCAGATTGTCAGGAAGCGTAATGGCTTTCAGACTGGTGCATCCGGCGAAGGCATAGTCATCGATCGTGGTGACCGTGGCGGGAAGGGTGATCCCTGTGATGAAGATGTTCTGATAGAAAGCGTTTTTGCCGATAGCCACGACCTTGCTGCTTCCGATCGTGTCGGGAACGACAACTTCATGCGCAACGTAGTTGCCGCGGTAGGAAGTGATCTGGACGCTTTCACTGTCCAAAGGTTCAAATGTGAATGTGTCGCCAGCGGATGTGGTGACGATTTCCTGGTCTTCGTCTCTGTTTAGAGAAGAACCGTCATCGTCTGTTTTGCCGCATGCGAGCAGGCTGCACAAAAGCAGACCGCATAACAGAAACGCAAAAATTCTTTTCATGCTTCAAAAAGGCAAATGCCCCCTCAAGGGAGGAATCGTATTGCCCGTCGCAAAGAGCCGGACTCTTTGTGACGCTCTCCTTTCCGTGAGATATGCTCAATCTTTCTAGCCGGCCGGGGAAGTTCGGTCACGCTTGTGAAAGCGGCCCGGACGGTTCCTAAAAACATACAAAGTTATTATACAATGTGCCCTATCAAAAGTCAAGAGCGAGTTTTGACCCGTTCCGGGAGGGAAAATCAGAATTTCCAGTATAGGAACGGATTAAAACCGGAGTCAGCCAGATAGGCTACGCAGAGCACCAGTACGGCTGCGGCACCGATATCGAACAGGTACGGAGCGATCCTGTACCGGGACCGGATTCGCTGCATCCATACTTTCGGCCCGGGTATGCAGGCAAACAGCAGAATAAACGAGAAGGAGAGATTGCGTACCAGTTCATAAGCCGTAAGGCCGGAGGCAAAGCCGGCTGTTCCGATACCGAACAAATAGCCTAGGTAGCGTCCCAACGCTGAGAATGTCAGGGCCTCGGAACTTCCGTCAATAGCGAAGATCAGCCATCCGAGCAAGATGAAGAACAGTGCGTAGACGTGCCTGAAAAAAGAAGGCCATTCGGAAAGGAGTTTGCCAAATCCAAGCCGCTCGATGCTGAGCAGGACGAAGTAATACAATCCCCAAAGGATATAATTCCAGGCTGCTCCGTGCCACAGGCCGGTCAGGCACCATACCACGAACATGTTGAAGAACGTTCGCGCATAACCCGAACGGTTTCCGCCCAAAGGAATGTAAACATAATCCCGGAACCATCCCGACAAAGTGATGTGCCAGCGATGCCAGAAATCCGTGATGGACTGGGCTATGTACGGATAATTGAAATTCTCCGGGAAACGGAAGCCCATGATTTTGCCAAGTCCTATGGCCATATCCGAATAACCCGAGAAGTCAAAGTAGATCTGCATGGAGAAAAGGAACAGACCGAACCAGGCAAGCAGTGTGGTCATCTGATCGGAAGGAAGGTTGTGGATGGTGGTCCACAGTTCTCCGGCCACATTGGCCAGCAGGACTTTCTTGCCCAGACCGCAGATGAATGTCCGTATCCCGGATGCGGCTAGCGCAACGGAGGACGGATGGTCTGCAAGTTGGGATTCGATCTCACGGTATTGGATGATCGGACCCGCTACGAGCTGCGGATACAGAACCACATAGGTTCCGAATGTGAAATAGTTTTTCTGGATCTGAATCTTGCCGAGGTACACGTCGATCAGGTAGGACATGGCCTGGAATGAATAGAAGGAGATGCCGAGCGGGAATGCGAGCCCGAGGGGCTTGATCCCACTGAAAAGCGGTATCCGGGCGAGATTGGTCAGGATAAAGTCGGTATATTTGAAAAAGGCGAGCAGACCGATGTTGAGGCAGAGGGCCAGGATAAAAATGATCTTGGATGCTTTCGGATTCTCCTTCGCTCTGGATCTTGCTATGAGAAGTGCCGCCACATAATCCAGGCTGAATGTGAGAATCAGCAGGATCAGGTACCATCGGTCCTCAGCACGCCATCCGTAAAAGATCAGGCTGATGGCGAACAGGGCGTAATTGCGGTATTTCAGAGGGACCAGGAAGAAGATGAGAAGACTGGCGGGGAGGAACAGAAACAGAAAAGTCAGGGATGAAAACAGCATTTCCGAACCTCCTTCAAGTACTACCAACATCTTACCACACCGGGGTGGTAAAAGCAATCTTTCGGGCGTCATTTTTTAGAACGGCACAGAGTCTACAGTGGGCTGAAATCCGTTGAAATACTTGATTTTCTATTAATAATATGCTATCCTATAAAAGATTATGGTTTTCCAGTATTTTGCCATGACCTTTGGAGGTTTGTGTGAACGATACACTCAAAACGGATTCAGGACGTAACCTTCCTGAAATCACGAAGAAAGAAGCGGATGCAAGGCGCTTATTAAGTCGGGCTACCCTTACCCAGATGCACCTGATTCCCACAGCCGGTCCTGTTGCATTCGAACGCAACGCGGGCTCCTCAATTACGTATTTCTTTGATCCCAACCGGGTCAAAGAGGCTCCGCCTGAACAGTGGTTTGACCCAAGTGCCAAGAGCATGCCTATGACGTTGGACAGCGGCAACATCATCGGACGGATGAGCTATAAAAGAGCGGCGGCCCAGGGCTATTATCCCGAAGACAGATTGAAACAGAAGCATTACGTAGTGGTTGAAGAACCTGTGGCCTATACGATCCGTAAGGATAAGTCCATTCAATTCTTTTACGATATCCGTACGGCTTCTAGATTACCCTTGCCTTGTGCCAAATGCGGAAAGAACGAGCGGTATAAGCACAAGCTCTGCAGAGCCTGCTTTGAGAAAGAACTGGCGGTCCGCAGAGCGGAAGGGGACGCTTACCGCGAACAGCATTTTGGCATGAAGAGGGAACGTGTCCTATTCTTTGACCTGGAGTTGACCGATGTATACGTACATGATGAAATCATTTCGATTTCCATCTGTGACGGAAACGGAACGGTCCTGATGGATACTTTGGTCAAGCCGCTCCGGAAAAAGAAATGGAAGAGAACGGAACAGATACACGGGATCACGCCGGAGATGGTGAAAACTGCGCCCCTCCTTTCCGATCTCGTACCCCGTCTGAAACAATTGTTTGCGGATGCGGATCAGCTGATCGCATACGGCGTTTCTACCGATTACAGCCATATCAAATACATATATGACACCGAAAAGGAACGGGACCGGCTCAAGGATAAAACCCGGGACTGTGCCAGGGAATTCGTTCGCTACGCGCACGAACACGACCCGGATCAGGTGCACATGTCCTTGATTGACGCCATGGATTGCTTCGGCGTATCCTGGGGAGAAGGCGTTCCGCACACATCCATTGCGGATACGATTGCCTGCCAGAAAGTCTGGGATTGCCTGTTCCCGCATTACTATGAGGACTGAAAATGGGTATTTTGTTTGGAAAAGACGAACCGCGGTCGCAGTATGACAACGTTGTGTTTGTGAGGACCGCATATGACAACGTACAGGCCTCGTTCATAGAGAGCATCCTGCGCGCCGAGGAAATCCCGTATATGATCAAAGAGCGCGGATCCGGAAGTTCCGCCAAGATCATTGCCGGTTTTTCGGTATTCGGAACGGATTTCTTTGTGGACAAGCGGGACGGGCCTCGTGCCATAGAATTGCTGAATGCCATACTGGACGGCAAGGAGACCGAGGACACAGAGGACAGCAAAGTAGTTCCGGAAGAGAACGAAAACGCTAAGAAAGACGGCGAAGAGAGTGAAAATTAAAGAAATACTGCTTTGCAAATACGGCGAAATCGTCCTGAAGGGTGCCAACAAGAATTTCTTTGAGGACACGCTGTGCAGCGAGCTGGTCAGGCGTGCGAAGCGCTTCGGCAATTTTTCCGTTTACAGAGCGCAGAGTACCGTCTATATCGAGCCTATGGATGAGGACGCAGACCTGGACGGAATGCTGAGTTCGGCGTCCAAAGTATTTGGGATCGCGGCGATCACCCGCGCGGCAGAATGTGAAAAAAGCCTGGATGCCATCCTGCAGACGGCCAGGGACTACCTGCCCCCGTTGCTCGGTGGTGCCCGGACGTTCAAATGCGAAGCCAGACGGTCGGATAAGACGTTTGCCTATAATTCCATGGAACTGTCTGCGGAGTTGGGCTATGTGATTCTGCAGGCTATGCCCGGACTGACGGTAGATGTGCATCGTCCGGACGTTACGGTCCGTGTGGAGATCCGGGAAAAAGCCGCCTATATCCATGCCGGCCAATTGCATGCAGCGGGCGGGATGCCTGTGGGGTCCAACGGGCGGGGACTTCTTCTCTTGTCCGGAGGGATCGACTCACCCGTGGCGGGCTATATGATGGCCAAGCGGGGAATGCGTATCGAAGCCGTTCATTTTGAGTCGTTCCCGTATACTTCGGAGATGGCCAGGGACAAGGTCCTCAGGCTGGCCAAACTCCTGACCGAATATACCGGTGATATGTATGTGCATGTGGTCTCCCTGACCAAGATTCAGGAAGAGTTGAGCCGAAACTGCGAGGAAGATTATTTCACCCTGCTGCTTCGCAGGTATATGATGGCCATTGCCACGAAAGTCGCCAACAGATGCGGATGCCAGACGCTGATCACGGGTGAAAGCCTGGGTCAGGTCGCGTCCCAGACAGCCGAAGCGATCACGGTGACCGACGCGGCTGCCGGAGTCCCGGTTTTGCGTCCCTGCATCGGGATGGACAAGGAGGAGATCATCCAGCTGTCCCGCAAGATCGGTACGTTTGACACGTCCATAGAACCTTACGAGGACTGCTGTACGGTATTTACGCCCCGCCATCCTCGGACGCGTCCTGTACTGGACAAAGTACTCCTGCAGGAGAAAAAGCTGGATTTCAACGCTCTGGTGGACGAAGCCTTTGCCGGAGCCTACCGAGTAAAAATTTCGTATGATGATTGAAAGGATCATGATCATGCAAAAATACTACCATATGACCATCGCCGGGCTGAAACGGGACCTTCCTATCTGCCGGCTGAACGATGAACTTTGCATTGCCGGATTCGTCATTTTCGGGGATACCGAACTGACGACCGCCTGCTCGGCGGAACTGCTGAAAAAGGCCCCTGAATTCGACTATATGCTGACTGCCGAATCCAAGGGGATCCCGCTTGCCCACGAAATGTGCAGACAGGCCGGGAACCGCAAGTATTTTCTGGCCCGCAAATCCCCAAAGCTGTATATGCCCGAGGTCGTGAAGGTCACGGTCAAGTCCATCACGACGGAAGCTGTTCAGAATCTGTTCCTGGACCGTGCGGATATGAATGAGATGAAGGGAAAGAAGATCCTGATCGTGGACGATGTCATTTCCACCGGAGAGTCTATGCGCGCACTGGAAAAGCTGGTTGAAGAGGCCGGCGGAATCGTGTGCGGAAGGATGGCCATCCTGGCCGAGGGCGATGCGATCGCCCGGAAGGACATCACATATCTCGAGCCCCTGCCGCTGTTCAACAAGGACGGGCAGCCGCTTCCGTATTGAAAGGACGTGTACGCTCATGGCTGAGTTTTTGACTGAACAGGACAGAAGAACACATTACTGCGGCGACCTCCGCGCATCGGATATCGGACGGGAGGTCTGCGTGATGGGCTGGGTACAGCGTCAGCGCGACCTGGGTTCCCTGATTTTTATTGATCTGCGTGACCGCACCGGTATCGTACAACTGGCATTTGATGATGCCACGGATCCGGAGATCTTTGAAAAGGCCTTTACGATCCGCAGCGAATATGTGATCGCGGTGCACGGCGTAGTGCGCCCGAGAGGGGAGGGGGCTGTCAATCCGAACCTGCCGACCGGCGAGGTGGAGATCTGTGCCAAGTCCTTAAAGATCCTTTCGGTTGCCCAGACACCTCCGTTTGAGGTGAACGATGCGAAGAAAGTCCGGGACGATATCTCTCTTAAATACAGATACATCGATCTGCGCAGACCTGAACTGCAGAAGAATATCCGCATCCGGCACGAGATCGCAAGGGTGGCCCGAGAGTATTACTATGAAAACGGCTTTATGGAAATCGAGACTCCGATGATGATCAAGCCGACTCCGGAGGGCGCCCGCGATTATGTGGTGCCGTCCCGTATCCACAAAGGCTGCATGTATGCGTTGCCGCAATCGCCGCAGATCTATAAACAGCTGCTGATGGTGGCGGGCTTTGACCGGTACATCCAGCTGGCCAGATGCTTCCGCGATGAAGATCTTCGTGCGGACAGGCAGCCTGAATTCACACAGATCGACCTGGAAATGTCCTTTGCAACGCAGGAGGACATCATGCAGATGAACGAAGGGTTCATCCAGCGTGTGTTCCGCGAGGTGCTGAATGTGGAAGTGCCGGTACCGATGCCCCGTATGACGTTCGCGGATGCCCAGCGCCTGTACGGATCGGACAAACCGGATACCCGGTTCGGCATGCTGATCCAGGACCTGAGCGAGGTGGCCCGCACCATAGAATTCCCGGTCTTTGCGGACGCATTGAGCCAGGGCGGCAGCGTGCGCGCCATCGTTGCGGAAAATGCGGCACAGACGCTGACCCGCAAGGAAATCGACAAACTGGTCGACCATGCCAAGGGTATCGGAGCGAAGGGCCTGGCCTATATCCGCTGGGTCGAGGAGGCTCCTTCCTGCTCGTTCGCCAAATTTATGACCCCCGAGCAACTAGCCGGACTCTGCGCGGCGCTCAATATGAAGCAGGGCGACGTGGCGCTCATCTGTGCGGACAAGGACAAGGTCGTGCTGCCTACGCTGGGTGCCATCCGTACGATCCTTGGACGCAAGCTGGATCTCATTCCGGAAGGCAAGTTCAATTTCCTCTGGGTCGTGGAATTCCCGTTCTTTGAATGGAACGAGGAAACCCAGCACTGGGACGCGATGCACCATCCGTTTACCATGCCGCTGGAAGAATGCCTGCCGTATCTGGAAACAGATCCCGGCAAGGTCCGTGCCAAATGCTATGATATGGTTCTCAACGGAACGGAGCTGCTTTCCGGTTCCATCCGGATCACAGACTGGCAGCTTCAGGAGAAGATGTTCAAGGCGCTTGGCCTGACTCCTGAAGAGATCGACCGCAAGTTCGGATTCCTTGTGGACGCATATAAATACGGCGCTCCTCCCCACGGAGGTTCCGGAATGGGCCTGGACCGTCTGGCTATGGTGATGACCGGCGCGGACAGCCTGCGCGACGTGATTGCCTTCCCGAAAGTGCAGAATGCAAGCGAACTGATGTCCAAATGCCCGGCACCCGCAGATCCCAAGGCTTTGGAAGAACTCGGAATCACCGTTGTGGCTCCGGAGTCCGAGGAGAACTAATCCCCTTCATGTATCCAAATGAAAGCGAGGTGCCCCCAATTGAATAAAAGCGATTTTGAATTGCTGGCACCCGCCGGAAATTTTGAAAAAATGAAAGCGGCGATCCGGTTCGGAGCCGATGCGGTGTATCTGGCCGGAAAGCAGTTTGGAATGAGATCGGCTGCGGATAACTTTACGGTCGAGGAGATATACAAGGCGGTAGAATATGCCCACGCGCGCGGCAAAAAAGTGTATCTGACGCTGAACACGATTCCCAGGACCGACGAATATCCCGCCCTCTATGCCTTTCTGGAGGATATCCGGAATTCAGGACTGGATGCGGCGATCTGTACGGATCTTGGAGTGATCGCGACCGTAAGGGAGAGGATCCCGGGTCTGGAGATCCACATCTCCACCCAGGCCAGTATCATGAGCCCGGCTGCCGCCCGTGCCTATGCGGACCTGGGAATCAAGAGACTCGTTCTGGCCCGGGAACTGACGTTTCCGGAGATCCGGGCCATCCGAGCCGCTGTTCCGGACGATGTCGAACTGGAAGCCTTTATCCACGGCTCTATGTGCGTGTCCTATTCCGGGAGGTGTCTGCTGGCCAACGAGATGAACGGACGCGACGGAAACCGCGGGACCTGCTCGCAACCCTGTCGCTGGGGTTACGTCCTGTACGAGGAAAAGCGGCCGAATATGCCGATTCCGATCGAGCAGACGTCCCAGGGAACATTTATCATGTCCTCCAAGGATATGTGCACGATCAGCCTGATTCCCGAGCTGCTGCATTCCGGTATCCGGTCCTTCAAGATCGAGGGACGGATGAAGAGCGCATACTACGCAGCGGTCGTGACCAACACATACCGTATGGCGATGGACTCGTATCTGGCGGATCCGGATCATTACCAGCTCAGGCCGGAGTGGCTGGAGGAACTGGACAGCGTGTCTCACCGGACCTATGGAACCGGGTTCTATGAGGTCAGTCCCATGAAGGATCCGCAGGTCGTGGACGTATGCGGATATATCCGGGAAAAGGCCTACTATGCGATCGCAGAACCCGGAGATCCGGAAGCGGTCCGGGAAGAGCTGGAGCGACTGAACGGGCAGGGAATTCCCCTTGAAGCCCCGGAAGGGAAGCTGGTCCGGTTTCATCAGAAAAACAAGGTCTGCGCGTTTGAATCCGTGGAGATCTTAAGTCCGTCCCGAGTCGGATGCCCGGTCACGCTCGGCGAATTGTACAATGCGGAAGGAGAAAGAATCGATTCTGCTCCTCACCCGGATATGATCTTCTGGTGCCGTATACCCTTTGAGATTCGGGAAGGCGATATCATGCGAGCCGGATCCGGAGCCGGGCTTCAGGTCCGGGCACCGGATGTTCCGAAAGAATGCGGGTAATGCCCAGAACGGGAGGCAATCCATGGAGAAACTCAGGTTGCTCTATCCGATTATCGTAGAAGGAAAGTATGACCGGATCCGTCTGGACTCGGTCGTGGAGACGGCGGTGCTGACTACGGATGGCTTCCGGATCTTCAAGGATTCGGAAAAGGCGGTTCTTCTCCGGAAAATGGCTGAACAGACCCCAATCCTGGTCCTGACGGACAGCGACAAAGCCGGAGCGGTGATTCGCGGACATATCGCGGGTATGATACCCCCGGAAAGACTGATCCATGTGTATGTTCCGCAGATCGAAGGAAAAGAGAAACGGAAAGACAAGCCCTCTGCAGAGGGATTCCTCGGTGTGGAGGGAATTTCCGCAGAACTGCTTCGTTCGATCCTGGCACCCTATTCCGGTCAGGAGGGGACACAGGTACATAGGACTGCCGAACCCCGGCAACTGATGGAAATGGGATTGACCGGAGGCACGGAAAGCGCGCACAAACGCGATCGGGTGGCCCGGGCGCTCGGATTGCCGACCGGCATGACGGTCAAGGCTTTTATCCGGGCTGTGCAGTGGCTGGCCGGTCCCGAGGAACTGGAACGCCTTTCGAAGGAAACGGCGGAATAGGACTTGACAATTGTTTAAATAAGTGTATAATAGGCTGGAATCATCATTTACGGGCTCGTAATGGTTTCGACGGGGGGTCCGAGATATGATAAGCGTGGCAGGCCGAGTAATCCTGTAAACTGCTCAACCTTCAAAAATAAACGACAACGACAAAGTTGCTGTTGCTGCCTAACGGCAGGCCGCGGGAATGCGTTCCCGCCCGTTCCCTCTGATGCCCATCGCTGCTCAGAGCCCGAACGTCAGGAAAGCGATGAACGTGAACCCGTCTTTGCCATTGAGCGGGTCATGACTTAAGTGGCTACCCGGATTCGAGGATGCTTGTTTTCGCGAAACCCCGGGGAAATCCAAACAGCAAGCTGCCCACGGAGAAAGTTGTATCAGAGGCTTTTCGGACAGGGGTTCGACTCCCCTCGAGTCCATCGTTTTGTGCAGGTATCTGCATTATGATTCCAGGCCGGTATCGCCCGCTAATCTAAGCGGACGGATCGGCTTTTTGCCTTTTTTGGGATTGGAGGCTCAAATGATTAGACTGGCAACCGAAAAAGATATTGACGGGATCCTGGTCCTGCTTGAACAGATCCTGGCCGTGCATCATAAGGGCAGACCGGACCTGTTCAAAGGGGCAGGCACCAAATTTACCCGGGAAGAGCTGGCAGGCATGATCCGGGACAGGAGCACATACATTTTTGTGTATACCGATGAAGCGGAACGTGTGGTGGCCCATTGTTTTGCCACTCCGAAAGATGTCCCGGAGACGGTGAACACTCTGCCTTACCGGACGCTGTTCCTGGAGGACGTATGCGTGCTGGAAACGATGAGAGGAAAGCATATCGGAAGCGAAATGCTGGACTATGTCAAGGCCTACGCGCTTGAGCAGAGCTTTGACAGTATCACCTTGAATGTCTGGGACTTCAACGCACCGGCAAAGTCCTTTTATGAGAATGCCGGGCTTAGACCCCAGAGGACCATTATGGAGTGGAGGCCGGAAAAGCGGGATTGAGATGAGAACCATTTTTAAAGACGGATGGGTTTACCGTGCCGCGGACCGGAGTTTTCAGAAACAGGATCTGATCTGCGAAAACGGAAGGATCCTCCCGGCCGGATGCGCGGACTCCTCTCCGGAGGACATCGTCATCAGGGCCTCCGGGCTGTATGTGATGCCGGGGCTTGTTGACGTTCACACGCACGGATGCGCAGGGTCTGACTTTGTGTATGCGGATGCGGGAGGGCTGGCCCGAATGCAGACCTTCTATCTTTCGCACGGAGTGACCTCGGTGATGCCTACGCTGGCCTCCGGGACTCCGGAAGAATGGGGTCGGGCCGTGACAGAGATCGGCAAAGCCGGCGAAGGATCCATATGGAGAGGCATCCATTTTGAGGGGCGGTATCTGAACCCGGCAAAACGAGGAGCACATGCTCCGGACCGGCTGTCTGCCCTGAATGCCGGGGAGGCGACCGGATTCCTTCAGCAGGTGCGCGGTGCAAAGCATATGACCGCCGCACTGGAACTGGATGATCCGGAACATACGTTCCTGACTGCCGTACTGAACAGCGGAGCCACAGTGTCCTTGGGGCACACGATGGCGGATTACGCCACTGCGGAGAAGTTGTTCGACTGCGGTGTGACAGCGGTCACGCATCTGTTCAACGCCATGCCTTCGCTCCATCACCGCTCGGGCGGAGTGGTAGCGGCTGCCCTGACACGTAAAGATGTTTTTTGCGAACTGATCGTGGACGGACTGCACATTGCCCCCGAGGTGGTTCGGTTGACCCGGGAACTGAAAGGGAGCAAACTGGTCCTGATCACGGATTCCATGGAGGGAACCGGCTGCCCGGACGGGGAATACCGGATCGCCGGCGAAAAAGTCATTATGCGTGACGGGGAAGCCCGTACCGAAGACGGAGCACTGGCGGGAAGCACCCTGACCCTGGATCTGGCCGTCCGAAACTATATGAGATTCACGGGGGCTTCACTTGAAGAAGCCTGGTACAGCGCCAGTCTGGCGCCGGCGCAGGAAGTGGGGCTTGAATCAATCATCGGGTCTCTGGAACCGGGCAAGCGGGCGGACGTGGTCCTGCTTAGCTGCGACGGAACACCGGAGTCGCTGGTATGTGAGGCCGTCTATTCAGGCGGAAGACAGGCCTGGGCCCGATGATCCAAAACTAAAACAGATGGGAGGAAGCGCTCTGGGCCCGATTTCGGGCATCTGAGCCGAATCATATGGAAAACATTGAGAAGAAAGAAAAATTTTACATTACGACCGCAATCGCGTATGCGTCCCGGAAACCCCATTTCGGGAACACATATGAGATCATCATGAGCGATGCCGTCGCCCGGTATAAGAGGGCACGCGGGTATGATGTGTTTCTGTGCACCGGTACGGATGAGCACGGTCAGAAAATTGAAAACTGCGCCCGCGATGCCGGCATCACTCCCCAGGAGTATGTGGACCGGGTGTCCGGCGAGATCCGGGACGTGTGGGCGAAGATGAACTCCAGCCATGACTATTTTATCCGCACCACGGATGAGACGCACGCCAAGGCCGTGCAGAAGATATTCAAGCGCTTCTATGACCAGGGCGACATCTACAAGGATTACTACGAAGGATGGTACTGTACGCCGGACGAATCTTTCTACACGGATTCGCAGGTCGTAGACGGCAAATGTCCGGACTGCGGACGGCCGGTCATCCGGGCCAAAGAGGAAGCATACATGTTCAGGATGAGCAAGTATGTCGACCGGCTGATCGAGCATATCGAGACCCATCCGGATTTTATTGAGCCGGAGCTCCGGAAAAAGGAAATGCTCAACAATTTCCTGAAGGTCGAAGGAGGACTGCAGGATCTCTGTGTGTCACGTACTTCGTTTACCTGGGGCATTCCCGTGACGTTCGATCCCAAGCACGTTACCTACGTGTGGCTGGACGCGCTGACCAATTACATTACCGCACTGGGTTATGATCCGGACAAATCCTATGAGGAGCAGTCCGAGCATTTCAAGAAATACTGGCCCGCGGACGTTCACGTCATCGGCAAGGACATTCTCCGCTTCCATACGATCTACTGGCCGATCTTCCTGATGGCACTGGATCTGCCTCTTCCCAAGAAGGTGTTCGGGCATCCCTGGTTCAATTTCGGGACGGACAAGATGTCCAAATCCCGGGGCAACGTGGTCTATGCGGATGCACTGGCCGAACATTTCGGAGTGGACGGAGTACGCTACTATGCTCTGGCTGAGATGCCTTTTGCCTCAGATGGCTCCATAACGATTGAATCCGTGGTCAAACGTTACAACACGGATCTGGTCAACAATCTGGGCAACCTGGTCAAGCGCACTCTGGATATGCAGAAGAAATACTTCGGCAAAGTCATCCAGTCTCCGGAATATACCGAGCCACTGGATGAGGAGCTGAAGGCAGCCTGTCTCGAAACGACCCGCAAAGTCTGCGAAAACATGGATTCCTATCACATTGCGAATGCAATGGCCAACATCATGGATCTGCTGAGTCGGGCCAATAAGTACATAGACGAGACGCTGCCCTGGGTGCTGGCCAAGGATGAGTCCAAGCGCGGACGGCTGGGTACGGTCTTGTATTATCTGACAGCAGCAATCCACTGGACGGCGGTGCTCCTGCATCCGTTCATCCCGGATTCGGCCCTGGAGATCCTCAGGATGCTGGGCGCAAAGAAAGCCCTGCAGGCTCACACAGATCATGCCGGGTGTCACGGTTACATTCCGTATGCGGAGTTTGCAACGGAAGAAAAGGATTTCTTTGTTCTTGAACCCGGCGATTGTGTCGAAGACAGCGTAGTCCTGTTCCAGAGAGCGGATGAAGAGAAAGAGGTCGCTTCCTTTGAAGCGGAGCGCCAGGCGGCCATTGAGCAGGCCAAGGCCGCAGAGGAAGCGGGCAAGGCACCGGAAAAGCCGGAAGGCTGCGCATTGATCGGGATTGACGATTTTATGAATGTGGAACTGCGGACGGCACAGATCATCGCCGCGGAGAAGATGGAAAAATCCAAGAAGCTGCTGAAGCTTCAGCTGGATCTGGGTTATGAGAAGCGTCAGGTCCTGTCCGGGATTGCCAAATTCTATGCGCCCGAGCAGCTGATTGGCCGCAAGATCATCGTCGTGGCCAATCTGAAACCGGCTGTCCTGTGCGGAGCCGAATCCAACGGAATGATCCTGGCTTCCGGTGAAGAACAGGTCCGCGTCGTGTTCCTGGCTGACGATACACCGCTTGGAGAACGCGTCCGGTAAAGACGGACGGAAAAGGAGCAACAGATGCGTATCACGATCATCGGGTGCGGCCGCTGGGGCTCGCTCATCGGCTGGTACCTGGATACCCTGGGACATGAGGTGACCCTCTACGGGCGTGCGGAATCCAGACATATGCAGCGGTTCCTGGCCGAAAGGCGGAACGATCTGCTGCAGCTGGGAGAAAGAATCCACCTGACCACTGAAATGGGACCTGCGCTGGACGCGGATATTCTGGTCCTGGCGGTAGGAGCCCAGTCACTGCGGGAGGTGTGCCGGACGATGTGTGCATACGGGTTACGGAACCGGCGTATCGTCCTGTGCATGAAAGGATTGGAAAAGGAAACGGGGAAACGTCTGACCGAGATCGTGGCGGACGAACTGGATCCTTCCAACCGCGTAGCGGTCTGGCTCGGCCCGGGCCACGTGCAGGATTTCTATGCCGGCATTCCGAGCTGCATGGTGATCGACAGTGCGGACAACCGGCTCAAGCAGGAGCTGATCGAGGCCTTTTCAGGTCCGTTGATCCGGTTCTATTTTGGCCAGGACCTGATCGGAAACGAGATCGGGGCTGCGGCCAAGAATGTGATCGGTATCGGAGCGGGAATGCTTGACGGGAGCGGAATGTCTACGCTGAAGGGCCCGCTGATGTCCCGGGGCACCCGGGAGATCGCCAGACTGATAAAGGCTGCCGGCGGGAGCGAACTGTCCGCGTACGGGCTTTGCCATCTTGGGGATTATCAGGCCACCCTGTTCTCCCCTTACAGCCATAACCGCCGGTTCGGGGAAGCGTTCGTGAAAAACGAACCGTATTCGGAACTCGCGGAAGGATATGATACGGTCCAGGCGCTTATGGTCCTGGCCGGGAAATATGGTGTGGAACTCCCCATTTGCGGGGCCGTTTATGAGGTCCTGTTCGGAGGGAAGAGGTTTCCGGATATCCTGGAACAACTGTTTGCCAGGTCATTGAAACATGAATTCAGATAGTGAGATCCGGTTTCCGCCGGAACTGGGCAAGGTGAACGTCCGCTGGTTTGACACGCATGCCCATTACTGGGACAAAAAAATACAGGATCCATACCCGTTGCTGGACAGACTGTTCGAAAGCGGGCTGGAGCATGTGGTCAATGTCGGCACGACGGCGGACACGTCAAGACAATGTCTGCAGATGGCAGACCGGTTTCCTCAAATGTATGTGGCCGCCGGAATTCACCCCGAAGATTGTCATGCCCTGGAAGGAAGGGTAGAGGATGAGGTGGAACAGATCCGGAACCTGATCCAATCCCGCCGGGACAAGGTCGTGGCTCTTGGCGAGATCGGACTGGATTATTACTGGCAGACCAACTACGGAAAACCGTTGGACAAGCCGCTGGAGAAGGCCTATTTTGACGCCCAATTGTCCTTGGCGGAAGAGCTTGACCTGCCTGTTATCATTCATGACCGTGAAGCTCACGGGGACTGCGCGGAAATCCTGAAGGCGCATCCCGGGGTGACCGGCGTTCTGCATTCTTACAGCGGAAGCCGGGAAACCGCCAGGGAACTGATCAAACAAGGGTTTTTTGTCTCGTTCTCGGGAGTCATCACATTCAAGAACGCTGCGCGGGTGGCGGAAGTCGTCCGCGAGATCCCAGATGAGAGGATTCTGGCTGAAACGGACTGCCCGTATCTGGCTCCGGTTCCGTACCGCGGAGAAATCAACCATTCCGGAATGATGATCCTCACGTTGGACGCAATGGCCCGGATCCGGGGATCCACGCTTGAAAAAACGGCCGCGCTCACACTGGAGAACGGCCGCAGACTGTTCAGGCTGAAAACTTGATTTTTGACAAAAAGCGAAGCGCAAAACAGAACTGCGCTTCGCTTTTTGTCAGTGGTCAGAGGCGGTCAGTATGTGCCGGACGGATCCAGCCGCAAAAGGGCATGAATCTTCAGCACAGGGCCGTCCTCTCCCGGAAGAATGTCTGCTACGGCGTAGCAGATTCCGGAACTGTCCACCAAAAGAACGTGTGGATAGGTGATATGAGCCAGACCGATCTTGTCTGTCCGGACGGCGCATCCGTTTTTCAGAAGCCTTTCATAAAAGGGTGGAGGGCAGAATGCCGGCCAGTCAGGGAAACACTGTTCCGGGCTCAGAAGGAAGCGGATCCGGCTGTCAGGGTCTGCGGATTCCACGCAATCCTTGGTCACGCACTGCTCAATGGAAAAACGGTCCACGGCAGTTCTGCGCAGAGCGGACATAGTACCTCCGCAACCCAGTTTTGCTCCTATATCTTCACACAACGTGCGGATATAGGTCCCTTTTCCGCAGTACACATCCAGCCGGTATACAGAAGGATCATCCGTGGGCTGGCAGGATATGGAGTGGATGATCACCTCTCTTGGCTCTCTGGCAACCTCTACCCCTTTCCGGGCCAGATCCACCAGTTTCTGTCCGTTGCGCTTGATTGCGCTGACCATAGGCGGGACCTGAAGGATCGGTCCTGAAAATGAGGAGACGGCCATTTCAACCGTCTTCCTGTCCGGAATCAGGGCGGAACGGGTCAGGATCTGGCCTGTGATGTCTCCGGTGTCCGTCGTCAGGCCGAGTGTGAGAAATGCCTGGTAGCGTTTGTCGTGGTCGGACAGAAGAGAGGACAACTTGGTCATCCGGCCCACCATCACGGGAAGGACTCCGGTGGCCATGGGATCTAGTGTGCCCGCATGACCGACCTGACGGGTCCCGTACATCCGGCGCACGAACCCGACCATATCATGGGAGGTGACTCCGGCCGGCTTATCCAGCAGAAGCACACCGCACAAATCTGTTTGTTCGCGCATACTACACCTGGAACCGGACAACGGCCATATGGATCGGGATGCCCTGAGAGGAAAAGGCGCTTTCATATTCGGTCTGTACATTCTGTTCTGCATATTCTCCCGTTTCATGGTGCAGATCATCGGTTTTCCAAAGGACTTCCAGCCCCGCCTGTTGAAACTCCTCAAGGGAGAATGCGAACAGACCGGCATTGTCTGTCTTGAGGCGGAGAAGGCCGCCGGGTATCAGGATCTGCCTATAGATGTTCAGAAAGCGCGTATGCGTGAGCCGTCGTTTGGCATAGCCTGTCTTTGGCCACGGATCGCTGAAGTTCAGGTAAATCACGGCGATGCTGTGCTCCGGAAAGAGTTCGGCCAGATGTTCGGCGTTCCCGATGAGGATCCGCAGATTATCTGCAGTTCCGGTAACTCCTTCATATCTGGCTCTGGCATTCTCCAGTGCATTGCAGGCTACGTTGGGCACGCGTTCCATAGCAATAAAATTGGATGTCGGGTTCCGGTTGGCCATTTCACAGGAAAAGCGTCCTTTGCCGCAGCCGATCTCCAGATGCAGAGGCCCCGGAACGGGGAAGAAGGACTGTGGATCCCGGGTCCTGAGCAGATCATCAAACCCGATCCGGTAGGCCGAGCAGGCCGCAATCCGTTCCTCACCGTGTTTTTTGTGTCTCATTCGCATAGGACAACCTCAGACATTGAATCGGAAGAGTACCACGTCGCCGTCTTTCATCACGTATTCCTTGCCCTCGCTGCGGTAGACACCTGCTTCCTTGGCGGCTGCAATGGAACCGTACTTTTTCAGGTCCTCGAATGAGACAATCTCTGCGCGGATGAACCCCCGTTCGAAATCGCTGTGGATCTTTCCGGCGGCCTGAGGGGCTTTTGTGCCTTTGACTATGGTCCAGGCACGGACTTCCTGGGGGCCGGCGGTGAGAAAGCTGATATAGCCCAGCAGGGCGTAACTGGAACGGATCAGACGGTTCAGACCGCTTTCCCGGATGCCTAGGTCTTCCAGGAACATGGCTTTCTCGTCAGGATCCAATTGAGCGATCTCCGCTTCGATCCCGCAGCAGATCGCAATGATTTCCGAATGTTCGGATTCAGCAAAAGCCTTGAGTTTCATATATTTTTCGTTGTCCAAGGGCTCGGATGCCGCATGCTCTTCATCCACATTGGCCACATAAAGCACAGGTTTCATCGTCAGAAGCGGCGTATCGGTCAGGCAGGCGGCCTCGTCTTCGGACAGCCCAAGGGAGCGGGCGGTATGTCCCGCTTCTAGATGGGCCAGCAGTTTTTCCAATGTGGCCAGTTCTCCGGCCACGGTCTTGTCTCCTCTGAGGGCCTTTTTGGCACGGTCGATCCTGCGCTCCAGCATTTCCATATCCGCGAAGATGAGTTCCATCGTAATCGTCTCGACATCGCGAACTGGGTCCACAGAACCGTCCACGTGAATGATGTTGGAATCCTCGAAGCAACGCACGACGTGTACGATCGCGTCGACCTCGCGGATATGGGAAAGGAATTTATTGCCCAGGCCTTCTCCCTGGGAAGCGCCTTTGACAAGACCTGCGATATCCACGAATTCGATGACGGCAGGGGTGTACTTTTCAGGATGATACATTTCGGCCAGAACGTCCAGACGGGCATCCGGGACGGTAACGACTCCTACGTTGGGGTCAATGGTACAGAACGGATAGTTTGCGGATTCGGCCCCGGCGTTGGTCAGGGCATTAAAAAGGGTGCTCTTGCCGACATTCGGCAATCCGACAATCCCAAGTTTCATAGCATATTCCTCTTTTGAGTTTTGAAAAATAGATTATTCCGGAAGATGACCGGCCGAAAACCGGTCTATTTGTGGTAATGTCCGCCGTGCAGAATGGAAAAAGAACGGTACAGGACTTCCATCAGCAGCACGCGGGCCAGCTGATGGGAAAAGGTGAGCCGGCTTAAGGAGAGATTCAGGTCTGCGCGGGCCTTGACCGTATCCGACAGACCGAACGCGGACCCGACGGCCAGACACAGTTCACCGGTCGTCTGCATCCACCCGGCCAGCGCGGCGGCCAGTGTTTCTGAGGAAAACTCCTGTCCCTCGATGCACAGCGCGATCAGTTTGGCCTTGGGGCCGATTTGTGCGAGGATCTCGCCGGCTTCGGCCTCCAGAGCCTGTCTGATCTGAGCCTGGGAAGGATCCTGAGGCAATCTGGCTTCCTTTAACTGAACGGTCTTGAGATTACAGAAAGGGGACAGTCTTTTTGCGTATTCGTCAAAGGCATCGCGGAGATAGGGCTCCTTCAGCGTTCCGACCGTAATCAGCTTTACGGCGAGCATGCGGATTCTCCATCAATCAGGCGTACGGCACCCTGTTCGCGTACATTCAGGATCTTACAGCTTCCGCTTCCGAACACCCGGTCCATTTCGTTCTGATATGTGGTTGCGAAAGAGCAGGGCACGAAGGCTTGGATGGTTCCTGCGAAGCCGCCACCGTGCACCCGGCAGGCGGACGGCTCGTGGCAACCCTCGAGTATGTGCTCGGAAAGAGCCAGCGCGACTGACAGGTTCTGTTCTTCCGGATGTGCGGAGGAAAACACGTTTTGCAAATAGCAGAAAGAGGATTGCCCGGACCTGCGGACCAGATCCAGGAAAGCGACCAGGTCGCCTCTGTCCAGGGCATCTTTCTGTCTAAGCACCCGCTCGTTTTCAGCAAAGAAGTGAAAAGCACGCAGCACCGCTCGCGGGGGCAGGGTACGGATCAGCTTCGGAAGAGCGGCGAAGAAGTCCGCGGGGGCAACCTCCCGCAGGAATTCCTTGCCTAAGGCACCGGCCACGGATTTCATTTCAGCCGGAATGGCCGCGTAATCCTGGGTCAGGTTGGCATGACTTCCACCCGTGTTGGTAATGCAGAGGGCATATCCCCGATCGGTCAGCCGGAAGGGTATTCTCTCGGTTACGGGGTTTGCCGGATCCTGGAAATCCATAAATACGATTCCCCCCATGCTGCAGGCCGTTTGATCCAGAAGGCCGCAAGGCTTTCCAAAAAAGACATTCTCCGCACGCTGAGCCATCCGTGCAATCTCGATTTCCGAAAAAGAGTCGCTTGCAAATAGGGAATTCAAAATCGATCCGACCATCACTTCAAAAGCGGCTGAAGAAGACAGACCGCTTCCGGGGAGGACCTCCGAGGTCAGGTAAGCGTCAAAACCGGAAAGCACGATTCCGTGCTCAAGAAACTGGGTACATATGCCGCGTATCAAGGCCAGGGATGTCCCAAACTGAGCGGGATCCGGGGCGCTTTTTTCTACATTTGTGCAGATTTCCCCAATCCCTTCACTGGTAAACCGGATCTGGTTGTCGTCCCTTGGGGATACTACGGCCAGCATATCCTGACTGATGGTGGCGGCCAGAACACAGCCTCGGTTGTGATCTGTGTGGTTTCCGGACAGTTCGCTGCGCCCCGGAACCGAAAAAACGCAGACTTTCTTCTTTTCGGACGGATCATACAATTCCGAAAAACGGTGCAGAGCGGCAGCGGTCCGTTCGGCCTGTCTGGACAGTTCGGTGCCGTCATAGAGAACGGACAGATGTTCTTGTATGAACGGATAAGAAAAATACATATGAGGCCTCAAAATTTGGACTTCAGTTCAGACAGGCAAGCGGAGCAGATGCGCTTGTCCCGATAGTAGATTACATCATCCGCATTTCCACAGAATATGCAGGCCGGATGATATTTCTTGAGTATGATCTTGTCATCGTCCGTGTAAATCTCCACGGGGTCTTTTTCCTTGAGGTCAAACTCGTCTCGGATGCTGATGGGAAGAACGATCCGTCCCAGTTCATCCAACTTTCTGGTGATACCGGTTGCTTTCATCGAATGATCCTTTCAAAAGGTTTCCAAGTCGCCGCGGAGGGATGCGACGCCTATATGAGTATACCATTCACATCCACAATTGTCAATTAGTGGAAAAAGTCCAACGAGCCGTCGGAAGGCGGGAATACAGGGCTTGCTTTTTTTTCTAAAATGTGCTATTATATAAAATGCTTTTTTCTGCCTGTGGGCGCAAAGATAGCATTTTTCTAAATAACTGGTTTTTGAAGGCTGATGAACTGCCGCCGGGTAGCCGGAAGCCGGATAAGAAAAGGAAGACTATGCCACAAACTGCAAAACGAAGAAAGACCAAAGTGCAGCATCCGAAACTGCGGGTCATTCCTCTGGGCGGTCTGGGCGAAATCGGAAAGAATATAACCGTCATCGAGTACGATGATGAAATCATTATCATTGATTGCGGACTCGGCTTTCCAGATGAGGATATGCCGGGAATCGATCTTGTCATTCCCGATATCACCTACCTGGAAGAGCGGAAAGACAAGATCAAAGGGTTGTTTCTGACTCACGGGCACGAAGATCACATCGGTGCGATTCCGTTTGTACTCAGAACTATCAACCCTCCGATTTACGGTACCGGACTGACCGTGGGAATCATACGGAACAAACTCAAGGAAGTGACTCTGCCCTCTGTTCCGGATCTAAGAGTCGTAAAACCGGGAGATGTCGTGAAATGCGGACATTTTTCGGTGGAATTCATACATGTGAACCATTCCATTGCGGATGCATGCTGTCTTGCAGTGCATACACCCGTCGGAACGTTGGTCCACTCAGGAGACTTCAAACTGGATCTGACCCCAATCGAAGGCGATGTTATGGATCTGGCCAGATTGGGTGAGATCGGGAAAGAAGGCGTTCTTTTGCTGATGTGCGAATCCACGAACGCCGAGCGCCCCGGGTATTCTCCGTCCGAAAAAACGGTCGGCGCTTCTCTGGAGTACATTTTCAGAATGCATTCAGACAGGCGGATCGTGATCGCTACTTTTTCATCCAATGTGCATCGGGTGCAGCAGATCATTGACATCAGCGTCAAGCACGGCCGCAAGGTTGCCGTGACCGGCCGGAGTATGCTGAATATTCTGGCTGCCGCGATCGAACTGGGATATATGACCGTTCCGGAAGGCGTTTTGGTCGATGTCAGCGAGATCCGGCGGTATAAGCCGGAAAATATCACCCTGATTACGACCGGTAGCCAGGGAGAACCGATGAGCGCGCTGCACAGGATGACGTTCAACGAGCATGCGCAGGTCAAAATCAATCCCAATGACGTGATCGTGCTTTCGTCAAGCGCGATACCGGGTAACGAAAAGACGATCGGAAACATTATCAACGAGCTCTCTCGCAAGGGGATCAAGGTCATCAATGATGCATCTCTTGCTGTCCATGTCTCGGGACATGCCTGCCAAGAGGAACTGAAACTGATGCATGCCCTGCTCAGGCCCAAATACTTTATGCCTGTTCACGGAGAATTCCGTCATCTGACGGCGCATCGCGAGCTGGCCAAGCAGATGGGAATGAGTCCGGACCGCATTTTTCTGGGCGAGATCGGTTCCGTGTTGGAGATTACCGATAACTCGGCAAGCTTTGCTGAAAAAGTTACGGCCGGAAACGTGATGGTGGACGGAACGGGCGTCGGGGACGTCGGAGATGTAGTGTTGAGAGACCGGCGGCATTTGTCTCAGGATGGCTTGATTGTCGTGGTAGCCACGATTGATGCCTATGAGCAGGCGCTGATCTCCGGACCGGATATCACAACCCGAGGATTTGTGTATGTCCGGGAATCCGAAGACCTGATTGAGGAGATCCGGGAGCTGACCACGAAAGTCATCCTGAAGACACTCAGGGACAACCCCCTGGACCGGATGACCATCAAGAACGAGGTCAAGGAATCACTCGGGCAGTATCTGTTCAGGAAACTGGGCCGCAAGCCCATGATCCTGCCCGTCATTATGAATGTATAACAATGTAAACTTTTTAAAGGTGGAAATGAGTTATGGGAAAAGGCTCTAGAAGTCGACTGAACCGCCTGCAGGCTGAAATTGACAATCCGGCGCAGGCTGAAAAGAAGGCAAAGGAAAAGAAGACCAGAAAGAACGGCGATAAGACGACCTTCATTATGCTGGCCATCGTGATTGTGGTCGTGGTCGCCATCCTTACCGCGTTGACGCTGTCCTTGCTTTCGAACAATGGCGTCTTTCTTCGCAATCAGACCGTATTGAAATCCGATCATTATAAGGTCGATGCCGCGATGATGACCTATTATCTGCAGTTCACATACGAAAACTGGTACAGTTCGTATCAGCAGCTGATGTCGAACTTTTCTTTCAAAACGGGAGCGACCTGGAAATCCCAGGAGTTCGGTTCCGGTTATGAATCCATGTATCTCAATCACAGCGAAAATGTCAAAACCTGGTTTGACTATTTTGCTGAACTGAGCCTCAGCAATGCACAGACTTTACTGGTCTATGCCGAGGCCGCTGTCGCGGACCCTGATTTTGACGCGACGCTGACTGAAGACGACCGTGCGGAGATCCAGCAGGCCGTTGACTCAGTCAAGAGTGTGTACGAGTATTACAAGTCCTATTACGATTACATCAATGAGATGTACGGGACCAACCAGCAGTACTACTCCTCTTACAAAGCCTATCTGGCCGGCGTGTACGGAAAAGGTGTCAATGACAAGGATATCTACCGCATGCAGGAGATCCAGCATCTGGCCTCCAAGTATTATAACTGGTATTACGACAAGAGTTTCGACGGCATTAAAGCCGACGAAACCGGTATCAATGCCTATCTGGCCGAGCACGAGAAGTCCTATGTGACCACGGACTATTTGTCCTATGTGTTCTCCGTGGAGAAGACAACAGTCCAGAAGACCGACTACGAGACGGATGAGGAATACAATGCCGCCGTGGCTGAAGCCAACGAAAAGTTTGCGGAAGATAAGGCCAAAGCAATCGAGAACGCCGCGGCTCTGGCTGCAACGACGACCCCGGAAGAGTACAAGGCCTGGCTGGAAGCTTATCTGACCGAAACCCTGACACCGGGTGAAAACGAGACCATCAAGGACCTGGTAAAGGATCGGATGGATAGGATCGAGACTAAAGACCACACCTGCACTACAACCAACGAGCAGGACTGCTGGATGTTCGGTTACGTATACGATCCGGACCTGGAATCCGGTGCAGAACCGCAGAAGACTGAAGCCGCCGCGGTAAACAGCGTGAAGACCATCGAAGCCGACAAAGAGGATTCCTACAAGGCTACCGTCTATATGCTGACCCGCGCAGCTGATGTGAACAAAGAAAAAGCCAAGACCTTTGAGATGGTGCTGTTCCCCAAGACCTACAAGTTCCCCAAGGGCGAGGATACTGAGGAGACCGTGGACGCCGAGACGGCTGCCAAGACGTTCAAGGAAGCATTTGAAGGTTCCACCAAGACTATGGAAGAGGTCCTTGACGAGTTGAAATATACGAGCGCGTCCTATATCAAACTTGAGGATGTCCTCAAGGGCGAATGTGCGTATACCGGGACGGATGACTGGGCGTACAGCGGTGTTGACGTAGGAACTGTTGACCTGATTGATTCGTCCTACACCAGTTCGGACAGCACAACCGAATTCTACACAGTGATCAAACTCCTGTCCGAATCCTATGAAACCTGGTATCTTAAAGTGGCCAATGCGATGATCGACGACCATATGACAAACTGGTTCGAGGAATCGAAAACCGCTACGACGGTGACCATCAACGAGGCTCCGGTTTACAAGATCACGAAATAATCACAGGGAAAGAGGTAAGGTTCACTCCTTGCCTCTTTTTCAAAGGAGAAAGAAAAAATGAGTAAAACCACCGAACGCTGTATTGCATACCGGTGTCCGAAATGCGGGACCGGGGTCATCGGTCCTGCGGATGTGATCAAACTTCCCGGGGCTGAGTTCAGGCTGAACTGCACATGCAGAAACAGTTCACTCATCATAAACAAGAACAATGCTGGCAAGCTGAGCCTGAGTGTGCCATGCGTGCTGTGCGGAACGCCGCATACGTTCACAGTACAGGCATCTCTGCTTGAGAATGCGGACGTGGTCTCGCTTCCGTGCCCGTTTTCCGGGCTTGACATTTGCTTTCTTGGGGAAATCAACTCGGTCAAGGCTGCTTTGGCCGAATCTGAGCTGAAACTTCTCAATACGATGCAGGAAATGGGCATCGACAGCTTTGAAGCGTTTCATCCCGAACAAACAGGCAGGAAAACGGGGGCAGCCGGTATGGAACTGGAAAACGGCGTCGCGGTTATGCAGGTCCTGGAAGAACTGGTGGAAGACGGAAAGATCCGCTGCAGATGCCCGGAGGGACAGGGCAAAGCGTTCGATGTGACGTCCGGAGACGGAGAACTGGAGATTGAGTGCCCGGTTTGCCATGCGAAACGGAGGATCCCCTTGGACAGCGGTCCGGCACTTCAGGCGCTACTGGAGGCGGAAGAACTCTACCTGGAGACAGACGAGAGTGAATGAGAAGGACAGGACATACTACTGGACAAAAACCAGAATGTCCAGTATAATGAGATTGCGGGTGCACTGACTAAGGGCAATCGTAACGAATTCTGTTTTTGCAAAGGAGGGATGGGTAACGCGGTGGATTCCGTTACCTGCAACAAAATGAAAATCAGATTGATCGCATTGATTTTGACTTTGGTTCTTTTGATTCCTCTGGCGGTCGCGTGCGGTACGGCCACACCCGATACGCCAGGCTCCAAGGAAACGAAAGCCGGACCTTCCGGCGACGGAAAGCAGACCGAGCCTGAAACCTCAGGGACTCCGGGCGAAGACGAGTCCGGAACGACCTGGTATACACCGGAACTGCCCGAAGAGCCGCCTTTCACTGGAAAAACCTTTACGTTCTTTGCGTATACGGATGATACGTCCGAGTACTGGCACGATACCGATTTTACCGCGGAGGCAATCAACGGTGATTCGATCAACGACGCAGTGTATGAGCGGAACATGTATGTTGCCGAGAAAAGCGGAGCCGATCTGATCATTGCGCACGGCGGTCGGGGCGGGGACTTCTCCCAGCTGGTCAACACCATCGCTTCGGGAGACGATGAGTATCAGGCTGCTGATCTGAACACGCATCAGATGTTTCAGCAGGCCACGCAGGAGCATCTGGTGGAATTGAACGGTATGGGAACCATTCAGCTGGATGCGCCCTGGTGGGATCAGAACTGTCGGTCTCAACTTTCCATAATGGGTCAGAATTACGGACTGTACGGCGATATCGGTGTGATGTATATGCGCACATTCGGGATCGTGATGTTCAATAAAAAACTGGTCACCGACCATCTGAACGACGTGGATCTGTATGAGGTCCAGCAGAACAGGGAATGGACGATCGAATATATGGCCGACCTGGTCAATTCGGTTTCCGTGGATCTGGACGGCAACGGGGAAATGACCGAAGACGACCTGTTCGGAATGGTCTACCAGGGTGATATGATGCCGGTTGCACTGATTTGCGCTGGAGTGGAGTTTACCAAGAAGAATGATTCGGATGAGCCGGTTATGGACTTCAACAATGATAAAACGTTGGATGCCATCGACATGCTGGCCTACCTGATGTATAACACGGAATGCGCACGGTCTTCGTCCGCAAGCAGTCCCAAAGTATCGGACCATCACCATTCGTTCCAGACCAATCATGCGGTGTTTGACGTCACCGAGATCCATGCCGTGATCGACGCCAGACCGATGGAGACGAATTTCGGTGTGCTGTGTATGCCTCTGTTTGACGAAGATCAGGAAGATTATCTGACTTGTATCAATCCTCATGTGGCCGCCACTATGGTGGTGCCCAACTCGATCCAGGAACCCGAATTCGTTGGCGCGATGCTGGATCTGTTGTCCGCTATCGGGAAGAATTATCTGACGCCTGCATTCTATGATGTGACCCTGCAGGGAAGAGCGGTCCGTGATGAAGAATCCCGTGCGACGCTTGACTTGATCATCGGATCTGTCCGGTATGATCTCGGTTATGTTGCCTCCTGGGGCGTATCCGAAATGATGCGCGGAATGGGAGATGCAAGGCAGACCAATTTTGCCTCCCGCTACGAGTCCAACATTTCCGCTCTCCGTACCAATATGGAGAAGACGATTGAACAGTTTGCCCTGATGGGTGGATGACTGCTCTCCGGTTCATAATCGATACCTGTTCCAAGGCACAGCCGGACCCCGGCTGTGCCTTTTGCCTTATGGCGGAGATTTGCGCAAGTAATCTCAAAAGGGCTTGTCTTTTGTGCGCGCATGCGATACAATGAATGTAACCTTACAAGGAGGGTGCTATTATGTCCAAGACCGATTTCTTTCCCGGGGTTCCCAAGATCAAATATGAGGGACCCGATTCTAAAAACCCGTTTTCATTCCGTTACTATAATCCGGAAGAGAAAATCGGTGGAAAAACCATGCGTGAGATCCTTCGGTTCAGTCTGTCCTGGTGGCATACGATGTGTGCCGACGGCACGGATATGTTCGGCCGCGGAACGGTGACCAAAACGTTCGGTTCCACGGATCCGATGGAGCACGCCAAAAACAAGGCGCGCGCCGCATTCGAACTGATGGACAAACTGTCCATTGATTATTTCTGCTTCCACGACCGCGATCTGGCCCCGGAAGGCCGTGATCTGGCCGAGTGCAACGAGAAACTGGACGAGGTTGCCGAAGAAATCGCAAAGCTGCAGAAATCCCAGCCGGCCAAAGTTCTCTGGGGCACGGCGAATCTGTTCAACCACCCCCGGTATATGCACGGAGCTGGGACATCACCCTATGCGGACGTGTACGCCTTTGCCGCCGCACAGGTCAAAAAGTGCATCGAGGTCACCCGGAAACTGGGAGGGGACAACTACCTCTTCTGGGGTGGACGGGAAGGCTATGAAACGCTTCTGAACACGGATATGGGTCTGGAACTGGACAATATGGCCAGATTCCTGACGATGGCCAGAGACTATGGCCGGAAGCAGGGCCTCAAGGGTGTGTTTTTCATTGAACCCAAGCCCAAGGAACCGACCAAGCATCAGTATGACTTCGACACGGCCACGGTGTTCGGATTCCTGCAGAAATACGGACTGGTTGAGGATTTCCGGGTCAATATCGAGGCCAACCACGCCACCTTGGCCGGACACACGTTCCAACACGAACTGGCCACAGCCCGCGTGAACGGTATATTCGGGTCCATTGATGCCAACCAGGGAGACCTTCTTCTGGGATGGGATACGGACCAGTTCCCGACGAATGTCTACGAGACCACGCTGTGTATGCTGGAGGTCCTCAAGGCCGGCGGGTTCCGGTACGGAGGATTGAATTTCGACGCCAAGGCCCGCAGGGGCTCCTTCACCCTGGATGATATTGCCCTTTCCTATATTGCCGGAATGGATGCGTTTGCGCTGGGTCTGCGGAAAGCGCTTGAGATCCGCGAAGACGGAGTCCTGGACCGGTTTGTGGAGGAAAGATATTCCAGCTACAAGCAGGGCATAGGCGCCCGCATTGTCAGCGGAGAAGCCACGATCGAAGAACTGGAGCAGTATGCCCTGAACCGCGGCGAGGTGCTGGACGCGGTTTCCAGCGGACGCCAGGAATACCTTGAGAACGAGCTGAACAGGATTCTGTTCCACTGATGACCAAAGCACACCGGGAATGCGTCTGACAGACACCCCGATGTGCTTTTTTGAGGGAGAATTGATATGGCTTATATTATTGGAATCGATGTCGGAACATCCGGCACAAAAACCGTTCTGTTTGATGAGACCGGTAAAAAGATCCGGTCCTGGACCGGGGAATATCCGCTTTATCAGCCACAGAACGGCTGGGCGGAGCAGGACCCGGAAGACTGGTGGCAGGCCACCCTGAACGGACTCCGCACGGTAAGCGAAGGAATTCCTGCCGAAGAGATCCGGGGGATCGGATTATCCGGACAGATGCACGGGCTGGTCATGCTGGATGCAGAGGGTAGGGTCCTTCGCCGCTCCATTATCTGGTGTGACCAGAGAACCGCCGAGGAATGTGTGCAGCTGACAAACCTGGTCGGAGCAGACACGTTGATGAATATCACGAAGAGTCCGGCCGTTACCGGGTTTACCGCATCCAAGATCCTCTGGGTACGGAACCATGAGCCCGAGATCTTCGAACGGTGCAGAAAGATCCTGCTGCCCAAGGATTACATCCGTTACCGCCTGACCGGTGAGTTTGCCACGGACGTTTCGGATGCTTCCGGCATGCAGCTGATGGACATCGCCAAGCGGTGCTGGTCCGATGTGGTCCTGGACCGTATCGGGCTGGACAAAGGGCTGTTGGGAAAACTGTACGAATCCGCAGAGGTTACGGGCGGGCTCACCGCCGGTGTGGCGAAACAGACCGGCCTTTCCGCAGGTACGATCGTAGTCGGAGGGGCGGGGGACAATGCGGCCTCCGCAATCGGTTGCGGCGTGGTCCGTGACGGGGACGCGTTTACGACCATAGGAACCAGCGGGGTCGTGTTCGCCCACACGACCGAGCTTTCCGTCGATCCGAGCGGACGGATTCATTCCTTCTGCGCCGCGGTTCCCGGTTCCTATCATGTCATGGGCGTGACGCAGGCCGCAGGTCTGTCTTTGAGATGGCTTCGTGACACCTGCTGCCTGGAGGAATGCCAGACGGCTGCCAAACTGAACCTGGATCCGTACCAGGTCATGGATGACGAAGCGGCCAGGATCCCGATCGGTGCGGAGGGACTGCTGTATGCTCCGTATCTGATGGGTGAGCGGACACCTCATCTGGATGCCGATATCCGCGGGGCTTTCCTGGGGCTATCCGCTTCCCATACCCGTGCGCATCTGATCCGTGCCGTCATGGAGGGCGTGACCTATTCGCTTCGGGATTGTGTGGAAATCTTCGGCGGAGCCCGGGTAACCGTCACGGATATGAAGGTCTGCGGCGGAGGCTCGAGCAGCCCGCTCTGGAGACAGATGCTGGCAGACAACATGAACTGCCCGGTCCATACGCTCCAGTCCAATGAGGGCGGGGCGTTAGGTGCCGCGCTTCTGGCTGCCGTCGGTGCCGGACTGTATCCTTCCGTGGAGCAGGCCTGCGAAGCGGCCGTCCATCCCAAGATCACACAGGAACCGATCGCCGCAAACCGCGAGCCGTTTGACAGAGTGTATGCCGTTTACCGGACCGCATATGCCTCGATCCGTCAGATCAGCCACGAGCTGGTCTCGCTGGCCAGATCCTAGAATGAGAGGTACCCGATATGTCATTCAAGTTGGATAAAACCGAATTCAGAAAGCAGGCCGTTAAGCTGGTCGCGCAAATGACCCTGGATGAGAAGTGCGGACAGATGCTCTTCACGGCACCTGCAATCCCCAGACTGGGGATTCCCGCTTACAACTGGTGGAACGAAGCGCTTCACGGTGTGGCCAGGTGCGGGACCGCCACGGTGTTCCCGCAGGCCATCGGGATGGCGGCCAGTTTCAACGACGAATTGCTGCACGAGGTCGCCGTGGCGATCTCGGACGAAGCCCGGGCCAACTACAACGAATACAAGAAGTTCGGAGAAACCGAACAGTACCAGGGACTTACGTTCTGGTCTCCGAACATCAACATTTTCCGGGATCCCCGCTGGGGACGCGGCCATGAGACATACGGAGAAGATCCGTATCTGACCGGCCGGATGGGCACTGCATTCATCCGCGGACTGCAGGGAGAGGGCAAATACCGTAAGGTCGATGCCACGATCAAGCACTTTGCGGTGCATTCCGGACCAGAAAAGCTGCGCCACGAGTTCAACGTGGACATTTCCCGCGAAGAGATGGACGAGACGTATCTGTATGCATTCAAGTATTGCATTGATCATGCGGATCCGTCTGCCGTGATGGGTGCGTACAACCGTGTCAACGGAGAACCCTGCTGCGGAAGCGCCCAGCTGCTCCAGGATATACTTAGAGGTGAATGGGGGTTTGACGGGTACGTCGTTTCGGACTGCGGTGCGATCTGTGATTTTGATCAGCACCACAAGGTCACGAAGAACGGGATCGAAAGCGCCGCGCTCGCGGTCAATAGGGGATGCGACCTGAACTGCGGGAGCGCCTATTCCTGGCTGAAAGCCGCCGTGACGGAGGGACTGCTTTCCGAGGAAGTCCTGACTGAATCCGTGGTCAGGCTGTTTACCGCACGGTATGCCCTGGGTATGTTTGCCGATGATTGCGAGTACGACCGGATTCCGTACGATACCGTGTGTTCCGAGGCCAACCGCAAGCTGAACCTGCGCATGGCGGAAGAATCCATCGTTCTGCTGAAGAATGACGGAATCCTGCCGCTGAAGAACGGCAAGGATCTCAAGATCGCCGTGGTCGGCCCGAATGCGGATGACAAACTGGTCCTGCTGGCCAATTACGCGGGTACGATGGACAGGTATGTTACGCTTCTGGCGGGGATCCAGGAAGCCTGCGAAGGACGGGTGTACTATAACAAGGCCTGCAACATCACCAACCCGAACCCGAGCCGGGATGCGGGCGAGGGTCTGCGTTCGGCGATTGTGGCCGCCCGGCAAGCCGATGTCGTGATCCTGTGCATGGGCCTGAATTCGGTAATCGAGGGCGAAGAGGGAGACGGAGGAGACCGGCATTCCCTGGATCTGCCGGAATCCCAGTGGGATCTTTACCAGACAATCCTGGAAACCGGGAAACCTATGATCTATGTCAATGTTTCGGGGTCTGCCGTCAACTTGAACGATATGAAAAAACACTGCAACGCAGTGGTGCAGTGTTTCTATCCGGGTGCGGAGGGAGGACGTGCGCTGGCGAACATCCTGTTCGGCAAAACCAGCCCGAGCGGCCGCCTGCCTGTCACGTTCTACCGGTCGGTCGAGGACCTGCCCCCGTTTGAGGACTACTCGATGAAAGGCAGGACCTACAAGTATTTCAAAGGCGAACCGGTGTATCCGTTCGGATATGGCCTGACCTATGCGGACATTTCCGAAACCTGGACGGATGAGAAGACGGTGACGGTACGTCATAAAGGCGGAATGGCCACGGATTATTCGGTGCTCTGTTTTGCCAAAACAGGCACGCCCAGACTCCTGGATTTCAAAAAGATCCATCTGGAGCCCGGAGAGGAGAAGACGGTTCGGTTTGCAGACCGCCCGTAAGAAACAGAGGGCCGTCCGGCCCTCTGCATAAATCTATTGGATGGGTTTGCCCGCCGCCCGGAAGACCTGATCCATGAGACGCTGGGTCTTGAGGGATTCCATCGTCATGTTCCGGATTTCTTCCCGGCAATCCGGATCGTAGAATTTTGCGATCTGGATGCTGTGCCCGGGACCGTAGATCTTCTTGGCCCCGTAGAATTTGTCCGGATTCGGCTGACTTTCGACAATGGTTCCGTCCTTATATTTGACCAGACACTTTGTGCCCTGAATACGGATGCTGCCTTTTTCACAGTAGGCCGTGACCGTGATGTTATCGTCCGAACAGTTGTTGACCGAGAAAAAGAACAGGGCGGAAATGCCGCTTTCAAAGCGGATGATCCCCTCCGCGGTGTCCTCGACTTCCACGTTGGTTTCCCCATGATGAGAAACGGATGCTTTGACATCCGAGACATCACTGTGCGCGAGCCAGCGAAGCAGGTCCAGCGTATGGATGGCCTGATTCACGACCACGCCTCCTCCGGCGGTCCGATAGAACCCGCGCCAGGATCCGGCGTCGTAGTAGGACTGGTCTCTGTGCCACATGACCGTTCCGGAAAGGCCCTTCAGATACCCGAGACTGCCCTCCTCGATCATTTCTTTGGCCAGCAGGCTACCGGGGTTGTACCGGTTCTGGAACACGATGCCCAGCTTGCGGCCCGTCTGTTCCGCTGTGCGGACCATTTCCTCCGCACCGGAGAGATCGGAATGCATCGGTTTTTCACAGAGCACGTCCAGACCGTTTCTGAGTGCATACAGGGTAACCGGGCAGTGCAGATAATGCGGCAGGCAAATGTGTACGGCATCCAGATGTTCCTTCCGGATCATGTCTTCGTAATCCGTATATGCGGCACAGCCGTATTCGGAAGCCGCCCGTTCGGCCCGTTCCGGAATGATGTCACAGACGGCAGCCAACTGTACCGAGGGCAATTTGGACAGAGCTACCAGATGGTTGGTGGAGATGATGCCGCAGCCGATGATTCCGACGCGGATCTGATGAGCAGAATCTGACATAGATAAGATCCTTTCCGTTCATTGCTCCCATTATACCCGTGCGGGCAAGGAAAGGCAAGGCTTTTCACCCATTTTCCAACACAAGAAAACAAGTAAGGAGCACCGTCTGTATCCCGGGCACGGCACGGAGTTTTGACGGTATGATTATGAAAGAAACCATCCCTAACATTCGCAATTTTTCAATTATCGCCCATATCGACCACGGAAAGAGCACGTTGGCGGACCGCCTTCTGGAGGCTACGAACACCGTCGCGGTCAGGGATATGGAGAATCAGCTGCTGGACAAGATGGATCTGGAACGGGAACGCGGGATCACCATCAAGGCCCGCGCCGTCCGGATGAAATACAAGGCAAAAGACGGGCAGGATTATATCCTGAACCTGATCGACACTCCCGGCCATGTGGACTTCAACTATGAGGTTTCCCGGTCGCTGAACGCCTGCGAAGGCGCGATCCTGGTCGTGGATGCGACTCAGGGAATCGAGGCGCAGACGCTGGCCAATGCCTATCTTGCGGTCGATTCCAATCTGGAGATCCTGCCGGTCATCAACAAGATCGACCTTCCGTCCGCAATGGTCCAGAAATGCCGGGACGAGATCGAGGACGTGATCGGTATTCCGGCACAGGAATGTCCGGCTGTCTCCGCAAAAATGGGAATCAACATCAATGACGTTCTGGAGCATATCGTTTCGGACATACCGGCCCCGAAGGGAGATCTGTCTGCTCCTTTGAAAGCGCTGATCTTCGACTCCAATTACGACAGCTATCTCGGGGTTGTCATCAACATCCGCGTTGTGGACGGTGTATTGCATCCCGGCGACAGGATCCGGCTTATGAGTACGGGCGCCGAGTACGACGTCGTGGAGATCGGCGTGATGGAACCGTTCGGGCTGGTCGCCACAAATGAACTCTCCGCCGGGGAAGTCGGCTATATCACGGCTTCCATCAAGAATATCGGAGAGACGAAAGTCGGAGATACCGTTACGCTGGCCTCCAGGCCCACCGACGAACCGTTTCCGGGGTTCAAGGAATCCCATCCCATGGTTTACGCGGGCATCTATCCGGCGGACGGCGCCCGGTATGAGGATCTGCATGATGCACTGAACAAGCTGCAGCTCAACGACGCCTCCCTTCATTTTGAACCGGAAACGTCGATCGCACTGGGCTTTGGCTTCCGGTGCGGGTTCCTGGGCCTTCTGCACATGGAGATCATCGAAGAACGCTTGGAACGGGAATTCAATCTGGATCTGATCACGACCGCACCGAGCGTGATCTATCAGATCACCCGGAAGAGCGGAGAGACCGTTATGGTCGACAATCCCTCCCGGTTTCCAGCTGCCGATGAGATCCAGGTGGCTTCCGAACCGATCGTCCGGGCGAACATCATTACGCCCAGTGCATATGTGGGCGGTTTGATGGATCTGTGCCAGGACCGCAGAGGGACTTTCATCGATATGAAATATATCGACACCGAGCGGGTGGAACTGCACTACGACCTGCCTCTCAACGAGATCATCTATGATTTCTTTGACGCTTTGAAGAGCCGCTCACGCGGGTATGCCTCCCTGGATTATGAACTGAAAGGCTATGAGCCGAGCAAACTGGTCAAGCTGGATTTTCTTTTGAACGGTGAACAGGTGGACGCGCTGTCCTTCATCGTCCATGAGGACAAGGCCTATGCGAGGGCACGCAGGATCGCGGAACGGCTGAAGGATAACATCCCCAGGCATCAGTTTGAGATTCCCATCCAGGCCGCGATCGGATCCAAGATCATTGCCCGTGAAACCGTGAAGGCGCTTCGGAAGGACGTTTTGGCCAAGTGCTACGGCGGTGATATCACACGCAAGATGAAACTGCTTGAGAAACAGCGCGAAGGAAAGAAGAAGATGCGTCAGCTGGGTTCCGTACAGGTGACGCCGGAAGCCTTTATGGCAATCCTGAAACTGGATGATGACGATTGACGGGAAGCCGGTCCGGCTTACGTTCGGTTCCAAGGTCGGGATCTATGTCCACATCCCGTTTTGCAGGCAAAAATGCCTGTACTGCGATTTCTGTTCCTTTCCGGGTGTGTCTCCGGAACGGATCGAGGCATATACAGAACGGCTGTGCAGCCAGATCCGGGAGATCTGCAGCCAAACGGAAAGTCTGGAGGCCGATACCGTCTTCTTTGGCGGCGGGACGCCTACCTTGCTATCGGAAGGGCAGTGGGATCGGATCCTGTCGGCCCTGCAGGACAGTGTCCGTCTGTCCGCCGACGCAGAGATCACGACCGAGTGTAATCCGGCTACGGCAGGCCCGGCAAAGCTGAAAGCCATGCGTACCCTGGGCATCAACCGCCTGAGCGTGGGTGTACAGAGCATACACCCCGGAGAGCTCCGGACACTGGGCCGTATCCACACGGAGGAACAGTTTGAACAGCTGGCGCGGAACGCCCGGGAGGCCGGGTTTGAAAGGATCAGTTTTGATCTGATGTTCGGATTTCCCGGTCAGACCGAGGAAAGCTGGCTCTCTACTCTCAGAAAGGCGACTGGGCTGAATCCCGAACATTTGTCTGTGTATGCACTTCAACTGGAGGAGGGTACACCTTTGTACCGGGACCGCGCCTCCTATGTTTTCCCGGACGAAGACACGGTCGCGCGGATGTATGATACGGCGCGAACGTTCCTTGAGGGCGAAGGCTTTTCCCGGTATGAGGTGAGCAATTATGCGCGCCCCGGATGCGAGTGCCGGCACAATCTGAAGTATTGGAATTGCGAGGATTATCTGGGCTTTGGAATCTCGGCGCATTCTCTGGTAGGCCGCACCCGCTTCTATTATCCAGGCGATATGGAATCGTTTCTGCGCGGCACTGCAGTTCCGGTCCTTGAGGAGCAACTTTCCGATGACCGGATGGAAGAAGAATATGCAGTATTGAGGCTGAGGCTGTCTACCGGACTGGACATGGGAGAAGCGGAAAAGCGGTTCGGAGAGCACTTTGCACGGCGGTTTCTGCCTGTACTGAGGACAATGGCGGACCGGCACCTGCTGATCTGTGCGGAACGGAACGGAGGGGAGATCTACCGGATACCGGACCCCTTCTTCTTTACGGAAAACGACATTTTGTCCGAATTGTTGGCCTGTGTACAGGAACCTGCAAGTTTTTTGAAATAACGGGTGTTATTTTTCAGAGAAAATGGTATAATCAAATTAGAACTGACGGATGCGGCCGCATCCGGAACGGAGGTGAGCCCAATGGCTGATGAAAAGAAGGACCAGAGAGACGAACTGGAAGATGACGAGGAATATGCGGACGTATATACCCTGACCGACGAGGAAGGGAACAGTTATGAGTTCGAAGTGATCGATGAAGCGGAACTGGACGGCACTCTGTATTATGCGATGGTCCCGGTAGAGGAAACCGAATCCGATACCGATGAATGGAATTATATCGTATTGAAACAGGTCAAGGACGAAAACGGAGAGGACTATCTGGAAACCATCGAGGACGACGACGAATTCGAAAAAGCCGCGGCTTATTTCGACGAACAGTTTTCTTCGGATATCGATTACGACAATTGATCGTAGTCACAGCAAAAGTAAATTTACGCCTGCTTAGTGCGTGATGCCCTTATATTGGGACCTACAACATGATCAAAGGAACCAGAATCTATCATGGTTTGCAGACCTCCGGCACCGGGAAAAATAGTTGACTTGTCCTATCCGGTCAGCCGACGAAGGGAGCGATAAAGTGAAGCTATGGTACCGCCCTTAAAAAAACAGGGTTCAATCATTTAGGGCACACGGCTCGGCGGGCTTTTTTTGACTTCTGGAGGTGTAGCATGAGAGCATTGGAAAAAAGAACGATAGAGAGAATGGACCATACACAGGTCACGTTCCTGGGGCTGGGCGCCCTGGAGATCGGTCGTAACTGGGGAATGGGAACGGATACGGAACGGCCGGATGAACATACCGCGGGCCGAGTCCTGAACGAGGCACTTGACGCAGGACTGAACCTGATCGACACGGCCAGCGCATACCACAGGAGCGAGGAGAGGATCGGGCAGTTCGTAAGTGGACGGAGAAATGAATTCGTTCTGGCTTCCAAGTGCGGGGAGCACAGCTGTGAGCCTGGGACCTATTACGACTTTTCCTATGAAGCCGTGACCCGTTCCATCGACGAGAGTCTTCGCAAACTGCGTACGGACGTGATCGACCTGATGCAGATCCATTTCGGCCCGGACCCGGAAGCCGTGATCCGTAACGGGGAAACGGTCCGTGCGATGAAAGATGCGCAAAAGGCCGGCAAGATCCGTTTCCTGGGCGCGTCCATAGACGGAAAACTGGCCGAGGAATGCATACGCAGCGGAGACTTTGACGTTATGCAGATGGCCTATAACCTGAGCAACCGGGGCAATGAGGCAAACATCGCTCTGGCCCGGGAGCGGGGAATCGGCGTATTGGTACGCTGCGGAATGGGGAACGGGTTGTTCACGCCCAGGGTTCTTCTGTCTCCGGACCGCCTGAGTGAGGATGTCCGGCGCAGACTGTTTGATTCCCTGGATCAGATCGGAGGGGATCCGGAACAGGCCATACAGACGCTGATGGCGATCAACCTCAGGTTTCTGTACGAAAACCCCGGGATCAGTTCGGTCATCGTGGGGACAAAGAAGCCGGAGAACATCCGCAAGAACATGGCTTTGCTTGAGCAGAAAACGGAAGACGGGTTGTATGCCCGGATCTGCCGGATCTGGAGCTGACGCTCACTTAAGCGAATACAGTGCCCGGAAAGCCGCGTCTTTCCGGGCGCTTTTTCGGGCTGAGACCTTTCTAATAATACTATTTTCTATAAGTATATTTACAAAGAGCCCTTTCACGTGCTAAAATAACTATAATTATCATCGGGCAGTTTGCCCTAGAGACACCACAAAGGAGGATTAAGCCATGGAAGCTGTCGGACGTTTTTTTGATCAGGTCCTTCACGGCTTGAACCTTGATTTTTTGAAGGAAATGGGCGTCGGAGAGTATCTGATCGCAGTATTGGACATCGCGGCGCTGACATTTCTCCTGTATCTGATCATCTCCCTGATCGCCGACCGCCGCGCAATCAAGCTGATCATAGGCATCGGCCTGCTGTTCCTGATCTATGTGGCCAGCTTTTTCGTGAAGATGTCGGCCTCGTACATGGTGCTGAAGGTTCTGTTCCAGGCCGGAGTTCTGACACTGTTCATTCTATTCCAGCCTGAGATCCGGGATCTTCTGGAACGGGTCGGGACCTGGGGAATCAACACGCTGTCCCTGCGGTTCATCAATCAGAACCAGACCGAAGTGGACGATTTTATCAATGTGACCGTGGCCGCCGTCGCGGAGCTTTCACGCGGACAGGTCGGCGCACTCATTGTGATCGAGCGCTCGACCAAGCTCGGCGATATTGCCGCAACAGGCACACAGATCGACGGCAAGCCGAGCGAACAGCTCCTTCGGAATCTGTTTTACAAAGGATCTCCTCTTCATGACGGAGCGGTGATCATCCGCGATTATCGCGTGGCCGCTGCCGGATGCATGCTGCCTTCCTCCAAAAACGGAACCGGGTTTGGAGACATGGGTGCCCGTCATCGTGCCGGAGTCGGCGTCAGCGAGGTCAGCGACGCTGTCGTCATCATCGTTTCCGAAGAGACCGGAACGATTTCCATCGCGAACAACGGGTCCATTAAGAGGGGATATTCTCCGTCTCTGCTCAAGCAGGATCTGAGCGCTATGCTCAAGGGTGAACTCCTTGAGGAAAAAGTGATGCCTGCTTCAACTATGACCGACGCCGGCAACCAGAACGGTTCGGGTTCTTGAGGAGGGCACGGCCATGAAAAAACACAGTATCAACAAGACATACAGCCTTCAGAAAGTGAACGGATCCCTTCAGGGCAAACTGTCTGTAGATAAAAAGTCCCACAGAAAATCACGCAAGAAAGACATCATTCTTGTCGTGATCAGCCTGCTGTTTGCAATCCTGATCTGGCTGCTGGGAAACGGGAATGCCGATAAGACCAAGGATTATTCAGTCCGGTTGGACGCAATCGGTTTGGATCATCTGCAGTCCGCTACAGGCCTGACCGTCTTTGACGAGTTTCCCGAGGTGACGGTCCGGGTCCAGGGCAAGTCCAGGGATCTGGCCAATATCAAGGCCGAAGACCTCAAACCGTATATACTGGTGGACACGTATAAAGGACAGTCCGGTTATGCGGAATTCAAAATCGAGATTCTTAAGAACGATGCGACCAAGTACGTGGCCATCGAGGTTTTCCCGGCATCCGTCTCGCTGTATCTGGATGAAGCGGGTGAAAAGGAAGTGCCCGTTCGGGTCGACAAGGCTTTTGACGCAGATACTTCCCGGGAGCTGGAACCTGTCCGGGATACGCTTAAACTCAGAGGACCCAAGCAGGAACTGGACAAGGTTTCCGGCGTGACTCTGGTGGTGACGAACGCGCATATCACGCAATGTCAGGAATACGGAGCGGCAGTCGTCTATCCAACCTTGACGGACAACACCGGAAAGACGCTGAACGAGGCCGTTCCCCATGTGGAAAAAGAACCGGTTGCCGTACGCTTTGCGGATCCGGACGGAGGGCAGGAACCCTGATGCCGTCCCGGACGCAGGATTGTTTGGTGGTCGGCGGGATCTCCTTGTCCTATCTCAGTCCGGAAACGGATGCGCTGGAGAAAGGCAGACAGATCCTGCGCAAGGCCGGACTCCATCCGGATGATTTCCGGCTGAGTATCTATAAAAAATCAGTGGATGCCCGGAAAAAGGCGGATATCCGGATCCTGTACTCGGTATCGGCTGAGTGGATCCTGGACGGAGCGCTTCCGGGCATCCGGAATAGCCGGATGCATGAGTTGGACCTGTCCTTGCAAAAGGAAGAACCGGTCACGTTTGCCAAAGGCAGCAAGCAGGCCGGAAGGCCGGTCGTGGTCGGAATGGGTCCTGCGGGACTTTTTGCCGCACTGGTTCTTTCCGAGCAGGGATATGCGCCCATCGTCCTGGAACGGGGCGAAGATGTGGCTGCACGGGCCGAGACGGTTCACAGGTTTACACAGAAAGGGGAACTGGATCCGGACAGCAATATCCAGTTTGGCGCCGGAGGCGCAGGAGCGTTTTCCGACGGCAAGCTGATGACCCGGATTCACGATCCGTTCTGCGGATATGTGCTGCACCGGTTGTGTGAATTCGGCGCGCCTTCGGATATCCTGGTCCAGTCCAGGCCGCATATCGGGACGGACTGTCTGCAGGGCGTCGTGGACCGGATCCTGCATACGGTCGCCGAAAAGGGCGGAGAACTTCGGTACAGATGCCGTTACATCGGGAGCCGCAAGCTAACTGACGGGACCGCGGTTGCCGAAACGGAAGCCGGATCCATTCCCTGTGCCGGGATTATTCTGGCCATCGGGAACAGTGCGCGTGACACCTATCTGGACATGATCCGCACCCAGTATGCCATAGAGGCCAAGCCGATCTCCGTGGGAGCCCGCATAGAGCATCTCAGACGGGATGTCGAGTTCTGGCAATACGGACAGGCTGCCGGTCATCCGGCGCTGGGAGCCGCAGAGTACCATCTTTCGGATACGACGGGTGAACGCGGCGTATATACGTTTTGCATGTGCCCCGGAGGGGTTGTCGTTCCCGCGGCATCGGAACCGGAACGGTTGGTCACCAACGGTATGAGTTATCACAGCCGGGACGGAAGAAATTCCAACGCGGCACTGGTCGTCTCGGTGCTTCCCGAAGATGTTTCGCAGACCGGGATGACGGATGCCGAGAGTATGATCGCGTTTCAGAGGGAGATCGAGCACAGAGGTTTTCTGGCCGGCGGAGAAGACTGGAACGCTCCGATCCAGACGGTCGGGGATTTCCTGGAGGACCGGTACGGCACACTTCCCACTCTGGTCATTCCGACGTATCGGGAGGGACTGTGCCGTCCGGCAAACCTGGCAATGCTCTTTCCGAAGGCGGTTACCGATGGACTTAGACGCGGTATCCGGGCATTCGACCGGAGGATTCCGGGTTTTGCTATGCCTCAAGCGGTTCTGACCGCGCCGGAAACGAGAACGTCCGCACCGGTTCGGATCCTCAGGCATGAAAACAGAACTGCGATCGGCCATCCCGAACTCTATCCGTGCGGAGAAGGAGCCGGATATGCGGGAGGCATAATGAGCGCGGCCGTAGACGGCTTGCGTACGGCGCTTGCCTTTATGGCGGAATTCGCGCCGAAATAAGGATGTAACGATACGAACTCTGTTCAATGAATGCCAACCGAGGCATCCTGGACAGGGGCGGAGACCTGACCGGTTTCCGTAGAAAGGGATAAAGATGTCAAACAAGAGAGAACAATCCTTCATTCAGCCAAGAGAAAAAAAGTGGAAGATCCGCTACAGACCGGGATACAGCGAAACGGAGCAGTCCGTTGAAAAGCTGATGAACGATCTGGGCGTCAGCCGTATCATGGCGGTCCTGCTCTTCAACCGGGGAATGACCGACCCGGCAAGAGCCAGGAGCTTTTTGAACTGCAACGATACGGTGCTGCACGACCCCATGTTGCTCAACGATGTGGAGAAAGCCATTGAACGGTTGGAAAAAGCCGTTGCGGACAACGAAAAGATCGCCATATATGGCGATTATGACGTGGACGGAGTGACTTCCGTCACCATACTGGACCTGTACCTGAAGAAACTCGGTGCCCAGGTCGAGTACTATATCCCGACCCGGGATAAGGAAGGGTACGGTGTTTCCACCGCGGGACTGGATATCCTCCATGAGCATGGCGTTACCCTCGTCGTAACGGTAGATACCGGTATCACTGCCAACGAGGAGACCCGGTACGCCAAGTCCCTGGGTATGGAGATGATCGTGACCGATCATCACGAGTGCCAGAAGGAACTTCCGGATGCCGTAGCCGTGATCAATCCGCACAGACCGGATTCAAGTTATCCGTTCCGAGATCTGGCCGGCGTAGGTGTCGTATTCAAGTTCATCTGTGCGTTTGAACTCCATCGTGCGAAAACGACCGGCCTGGACCCGATGGACTGCATCAAGCAGGTCTGTCTGGATTACGGCGATCTGGTTGCCGTGGGTACGATCGCGGACGTGATGCCGCTGATTGACGAGAACCGGCTGATCGTAACGCTGGGACTTAAACTGATCAATTCCAGGCCGCGTCCGGGTATGGCCGCCCTGATCAGCGCTTCCACCGGAAGCGGCCGCAGAAAGGTTACGACCAACACCATCGGATACGGACTTGCGCCCCGTTTGAACGCGGCAGGACGTATGGACAGCGCCACCCGTGCCGTCCGCCTGCTCCTGGAGACGAATCCCGGGGAAGCGGCGGAAATGGCAAAGGCGCTTTGCGAGATCAATGCGCAGAGGCAGCAGGAAGTGAACATCATTGACGAGGAAGCGCGCGAACTGATGAAGACGCAGTGCGATTTGTCCAAGGACCGCTTTGTGGTGCTGAGCAAGGATGACTGGAAACCCGGTGTCATCGGAATCGTGGTCTCCAGGATTACGGATACGTTAGGCTTGCCTGCCATCCTGATCTCATTTGAAGGTACGGCTCACAACCCGCCGGAACCGACAGACCAGGGAAAAGGCTCCGGACGCAGTGTACGGGGCATCAATCTGGTCAAGGCCCTGCAGACGTGCGAAGATATTCTGGTCCGGTACGGCGGTCACGAACTGGCTGCCGGACTGACGGTCGAGAGGGACCGTATCCCGGAACTCAGAAGACGTCTTAACGCCTACGTGGAGCAGGAACTTCAGGACGGGGATATCGTTATGGAGATGGAGGCGGAGTGTGAACTGTCTCCGGATGACCTGACGCTGGAACTGGCCAATGAAATCGAACGGCTGGAGCCGTGCGGAACGGCCAACCCGATGCCTCTGTTCATTCTCAGGGGTGCCCGGATCGACCGGATCATGGAGATCAAGAACAAGCATGTAAAGCTGTTCCTGGACTGCCAGGGCAGAAAGTTTACGGCTATGTGGTTCAGCAAGACCGCGGAGGAGATCGATTTTGTCCAGGGCGAACGGGCGGATCTGCTCTTCCAGTGCGGGATCAACGATTTCCAGAATCTGGCTACGCTTCAGTTGACGATCCAGGACATGCACCATCCCGAGATCGAACAGAACGAGATGGAGTATGAGAAAAAACGGTATGCGGAGATCTGCGCCGGTGACAGGATCTATCCCGAAGAGCAGATCGTCCCGACGCGCAACGACTTCAAGGCGGTTTATTGTTTCCTGTCCAATGCGTTCCGTTCCGGGATCCGGGAATATCCGGTCCACAAGATGCTGTTTTTGCTGAATCAGCATTACATCAATTCACTGACATTCAATTACGCAAAGCTGGTGCTCATCCTTCGGATTTTCCAGGAACTCAAGATCTGCGGGATCTCGGAGGTCGCCGAGGATGTGTACGCTTTTGATATTTACTATTCGCCTTCCAAAACGAATATCGAAAAATCTATGATACTTAAGCAGATCAGAGGACAGTGCAAACTCTGAAACGGGGAAGAATATGGAAAGGGCAGCTCATACGGATATCGGACCGTTGATCCAGATGCTGGAGGCAACCGGTAAAGTCTACGATATCGAAAAAATCAAATCCGCATTTGAATATGCGAAGGCCCTTCATGAGGGACAGTTCCGTGCGAGCGGGGAGGCCTATATCTCCCATCCGATCGCAGTCGCGGAGATCGTGGCCGGGCTGGAACTGGATACGGATTCCATCTGTGCGGCGCTGCTTCACGATACGGTGGAGGATTGTTCCGACCGGACAGACCTGAAGATCATCGCCAAGAAATTCGGGGCCGAGGTGGCTTCGCTGGTGGACGGATTGACCAAGATCGTCACGATCAATGTCGACGATATGGAAGAGGCGCATATTGAAAACCTGCGCAAGATGCTCTTGGCGATGTCCAAGGATATCCGTGTGATTTTCATCAAGCTCTGCGACCGTCTGCACAACATGCGGACGTTGGACGCAAAGCCGGACAACAAGCGCAGGCTGACGGCACTGGAGACGATGCAGGTCTATGCCCCGCTGGCTCACAGGCTCGGTATGCAGAAGATCAAGGCCGAGCTGGAGAACCTCGGACTGCAGTATCTGGATCCGATCGGCTACAACGAAGTCAAGGAGAGCATAGAGAAGAAATACGGGCAGAGTCTGGAAATGATCGAAAAGATCCGGGCGGATATCGAAAAGAAGCTTAAGGAGTCCAATCTCAAGTTTACGCTGGAGGGACGGATCAAGTCGGTGTACAGCATCTATAAGAAAATGTACAACCAAAACAAGAGCTTTGACGAGATCTACGACTTCTATGCCCTCAGGATCATCGTGGATACCGAACTGGAGTGCTATACGGCGCTCGGTTTGATCCACGAAATGTACAAATCGGTTCCAGGACGTTTCAAGGACTATATCTCCACGCCCAAGCCCAACATGTACAGCTCTCTGCACACAACGGTCATCGGAACGGACGGAATTCCGTTCGAAGTTCAGATCCGGACGTGGAAAATGCACTACATCGCCGAATACGGAATCGCCGCGCATTGGAAATATAAATCCGGAGTCACGTCCAAAGAGGAGATGGACCGTAAACTGGAATGGATCGCCCGTCTGGTCGAGATTGAAGACGGCACAAGGGATCCGGATGAGTTTATGAATGCACTGAAGACCGATATCTTCCACGACGAGGTTTTCGTGTTTACTCCGAAAGGGGAAGTGATCCAGCTGGCTCAGGGCTCCACAGTCATTGATTTTGCCTATGCCATCCATTCGGAGGTAGGCAATAAAATGATCGGGGCCAAGATCAACGGGATGATCGTCCCGATCGACAGAATCCTTCAGAACGGGGAGATCATCGAGATCCTGACGTCTTCCGCATCGAAAGGACCGAGCCGGGACTGGCTGAATCTGGTCAAGACGTCCGATGCCCGCAACAAGATCCGTTCCTGGTTCAAAAAGGAAAAGAGGGCGGACAATATCGTCGCGGGAAAGGCGATGCTGGACGCGGAGATCCGATCGTACGCCCGCAACATCACCGAGGCCACCCGGACACAGCTCTATACGGCGCTGGCTCAGCGCGTGGGCTACAGTTCTGCGGATGATCTGTGCAATACGCTGGGATATGGAGGCATTACCGTACACAGGCTGGCGACCCGGCTGAAGGAGGAATATGCCAAACTCGTCCCTCAGGAAGCTCCGAAAGAACAGGTCACGGATGTTTCCCAGATCCAGCTTGCCCAGAAGCCTCACAAAACGCATTCACGCAGCAGCGTGATCGTAGACGGTCAGGACGGATGCCAGGTCAAGTTTGCAAAATGCTGCAATCCGCTTCCCGGTGACGAGATCATCGGGTTCGTGACGAAGGGATACGGGATATCCATTCATAAAAAGGATTGTCCCAATGTGGTATCGGCTTTGCAGAACGGGCAGATGCCCGAGCGATGGCTGCATGCCGTTTGGGATACGGAAGACGCTCCCTCCGGCAGCGAATACGAAGCGCTGGTCCAGATCTATGCCACATCCTCTCTCAGTCTGTTATCCGACATTACCCGGGCTCTGGCGGAACTCAAGGTTTCGATCCTCCAGATCAATTCCAACAGCAAGGGTCAGGAGCAGGTCATGATTTCCATGAAGATCGCGTGCAAGGACGTCAATCATTACGAGTATATAGTCAAGAAGCTCCGCGAACTGGACGGGATCCAGAGCGTGACAAGGGGGTTCTCATGAGAGCGGTTCTTCAGAGAGTGTCGAATGCGGAAGTCCATGTGGAAGGACAATGCGTAGGCACCTGCGGCAAAGGATTCCTGGTCCTGCTCGGTGTGGGCCCGGCGGATACGACCGCCGAAGCGGATGCGTTGTTGAATAAAATCGTCAAGCTCAGGGTGTTTACGGACGAAAATGACAAAATGAATCTGTCCGTTCAGGACATCGACGGAGAAATGCTGGTCGTTTCACAGTTTACGCTGTATGCGGACTGCAGGCACGGCAACCGTCCTTCCTTTACCGACGCCGCCCCGCCGGAACAGGCGGACCGGCTGTACCGCTATTTTGTCGGTCAGGCTGAAGGTCTGGTCAGGCATGTCGGCACGGGCCGGTTTGGCGCGGATATGAAAGTATCACTTCTGAACGATGGCCCTGTGACGATCTGTCTGGATACAGAGCACCTGTCCAGACGCAAAGATTGACCGGGTGATGAGAAAGGTTGTTCTATGATTTTACATATTGAAGGGAAAATCAACCCGTTCTACGTGCAGACCCTTTGCATGAGTTTCTTCCCGGGCGTCAAGTTTCCGGAACAGGAAGAGGCGGGGCCGGAGGTCCCCGAACTGGATCTGAAACTGTCCGAAATCGAGGGAGGCGTTCTGGCCTGTGCACGGATGCAGTACCGTGGGCAGTGTGAGGAGGCAGAAAAGATCACCTTGGATCTTCCGGGCGAGACTAGGGAAAAGACATATAAACTCGCAGCCGGCGCCGCAGTGCTTGCGGCAGGGAACAAACTGCTGAACTACAAGCCTTCCTGGGGTATCCTGACCGGGGTCCGACCGGCGAAAGTGGCTTCGGATATGCTGAACCGTGGGTTCAGCAAGACGAGGGTAAAAAAAGTGCTGACGGCCGAATACGGATTGCTGGCCCGCAAAGCGGCGCTGGCTGTGGACGTGGCGCTGAATGAGCAGAAACTGTCAAAAGACCATACCCCGCAGGATTGCAGCGTATACGTCTCCATTCCGTTCTGCCCGACGCGCTGCGGATACTGTTCATTCGTTTCGTATACGTCCAAGAAGCTGCTGTCGCTGATCCCGGACTATCTGGATAAGCTCTGCCTGGATATCGAGGCCAGATTCCGTACCATTGACAAACTGGGCCTGAATGTCCGCACGATCTACATCGGGGGCGGAACGCCGACCATACTGAACAACGAGCAACTGGAAAGGCTGCTGTCCTTTATCGAGTCCCGGACTGACGTGAGCCGGCTGGAAGAGTATACCCTGGAAGCCGGGCGTCCGGATACGGTAACCGCGGAAAAGCTGAAGATTGCGGCAGCGCATGGAGTCACGAGAACCAGCGTTAACCCGCAGAGTATGAACGACGAGATCCTTTGCAATATCGGACGGTGCCATACATCAGACGATTTTCTGAAGGCCTATGAGATCGCACGCAACTCCAGTATCCGGTGCATCAATACCGATGTGATTGCCGGTCTTCCGGGAGATACGTTCTCCACGTTTTCCAAATCCTTTGAGAAGATACTGAGCCTGCATCCGGAAAACATCACGGTGCATACGCTTGCGATCAAGAATGCGTCTGAGCTCCGGCAAAAGCAGAACGCATACAATATGCGCGGAGGAGACACGGGAAAATGTGTGGACTTCTATCAGTTGAAGTCCCAGGGGGAAGGGTACGTTCCCTATTATATGTACCGGCAGAAGAATACGGTCGGAAACTATGAGAATGTCGGATATTCCATTCCGGGTTTTGAGGGACGGTACAATGTCTATATGATGGAGGAGATTCACTCCATTCTGTCCGCAGGAGCCGGCGCGGTGACCAAACTCGTGGATTACCGGTCCACCGGGCTCAAGGACGTGTTCATCCAGCGGCTGTTCAACCCCAAATATCCCTATGAGTATCTGGCTCCGGGGAGAGAAGACCGGATGGACGAAGAAATCGAAAAATTCTATGCGGACAGGGGTATCCTCAAGTAAAGGCGTCCGTGTCCCGGGAGGATGGAAATGGTTATCGAAAACAGAAAAGAAGTTTTGAATTATCTGGTCAGTGCTGAACACTATTCTCTGGATGATCTCTGTCTGCTGGTCAGGGTGCTTCGCGCGGAGGGAGGCTGTCCCTGGGATCGCGAGCAGGATCACCATACCATCCGCAAGGATCTTCTGGAGGAAACCTATGAGGTCATTGAGGCCATAGATACGGACAATCCGGAACTGATGCGGGAGGAACTGGGAGACCTGCTGATGCAGGTGGTCTTTCATGCCCAGATCTCCACGGAAGACGGGCAGTTCAATATGGATGACGTGATCCATGATATCTGTGTGAAACTGATTCACAGGCATCCGCATGTGTTCGGCAGCGTGATCGCGGAAACGACGGACCAGGTCCTGTCCAACTGGGAACAGATCAAAAAGAATGAAAAGCACCGGGACACGGTGACCGGACAGTTAAAGGCCGTCCCTCCGATGCTTCCGGCGCTGATGCGGGCTGAGAAAATCGGAAAAAAAGCCAAAATGTTCGATTTCCCGGACACCGAGTCAGTCTTTGACAAACTGGAAGAGGAAACCAGTGAGGTCCGCAAGGCGCTCGAATCAGGCGAGAGGGAATCCATAGACGAGGAGATCGGAGACCTTCTGTTCACAGCGGTCAGCCTGGCCAGAAAAGCGGGTACTGATCCCGAGAAGGCCCTTTACGATGCTACGGAAAAATTTATAGCCCGGTTCGAGCGGCTGGAAGCAGAGGTCAAAAAGGACGGACACGAAGTCGCGGATCTGACTATGCCGGAACTGGATGCAATCTGGGACCGGATCAAGCACAAAACGGAGTGAGTCATATGCGATTGGACAAATATTTGAAGGTTACGCGGATCATCAAACGGAGAACGGTAGCGAATGAGGCTTGCGATACGGATCATATCATGGTCAACGGGCGCCGCGCCAAGGCCGGATATGAGGTCAAGGAGGGTGATATCCTGGACGTTTTCTTCGGTCAGAGAACCATGCGCGTCCGTGTGCTGAAAGTCAAGGAAACGGTCGGAAAAGCCGAGGCATCCGAACTCTATGAGGTAATCTCGGTTTCAACGGCGGATCAAGGAGACCATAATGTCTGAACAACCCGGACGGACAAAAAAGAAGTTTTCCATACGAGGCAACGAACTCAAGGTTGCCGTCTGGATACTGACCATACTTGTGGTGCTGATCTCCCTCTTCATCATTTTGTCCCGGATGGTCTCGTATCATAGACTGCAACAGTCCATTGAAGAGAAACGGAAAGAGATCGCCGCCCAAAGGGAACGGATCGAGGAGCTGGAATACTGGCTGGACGCTCCCGTGGACTATGACTATATCATCAAGGTGGCCAGAGAGGAAATCGGGTTACATTTTCCGGACGAGGATATCTATTATTCGGACGGAGAAACCAAATCATAACGGATTTAAAGAGATAACAATGGAACAACATAATCAAGGGCGCAAGATCGTTGCGCAGAACCGCAAAGCGTTCTTTGACTATTTCGTGGAAGAGCGTTATGAAGCGGGAATCGAATTGTATGGCACGGAAGTCAAAAGCATCCGAAAAGGCGCGGTCAATCTGAAAGATTCCTACTGCTCCGTTGAAAAGGGGGAACTGATTGCTTCCGGGATTCATATCAGCCCGTATGAGCAGGGCAATATTTTCAACCGCAACCCGCTGCGTGACAGACGGTTGCTGATGCATAAAAAAGAAATCATGAGACTGCAGGGTCTAGTGTCTCAGAAAGGACTGACGCTGGTCCCGCTTTCCATGTACTTTTCAGGGTCACGAGTTAAAGTCGAGATCGGACTTTGCCGGGGCAAGAAATTGTATGACAAGCGCGAGGCCATTGCCAAAAAGGATGCGGATCGCGAAATTGAGAAACGTATGAAAAACAGATCCGAAAAGGGCGGTGAAGAGTAATGGGATTTGAAAAGATTGAAAGCAGCGCGGATTTTCAGTTGCTGTGCAAGACAATGCTGGAATTGAAGAACACAGAAGACTGCGCGCATTTTCTGGAAGATCTCTGCAGTATTGCCGAAATTGTGGAAATGTCCAAGCGGATGCGTGCGGCGGAAATGCTGTTTCACGATCATCCCTATTCTGAGATCGTGACCAAGACCGGGTTGTCCACCGCCACAATCAGCCGGGTCAATAAATGCCTCCGGTTTGGAAGCGACGGCTATCAAAAAGTACTCAACGCGCTGGAGTCCAAAGGCGAAAATGGCTGAGAACAGTTATACGGTCCTGGCTCATGTCTATGACATACTCAACGGCGGTGTAGACTATGAGGCGCTTGCCGAGGCCATTGAACGGTGCTTTTCCGAGTATCTTCCGAAGCGTCCGGAACTTGTTCTGGATCTGGCTTGCGGTACGGGAAGGCTTACGGCGGAACTGGCCAGACGCGGATATGATATGATCGGCGTGGACGGAAGCGTGGATATGCTGGCGCAGGCTCAGCAGAACACGGAGGGGCTAGGCGTCCTCCTGCTGAATCAGAATCTGTGCGAGTTTGAACTGTACGGAACCGTAGGCGCGGTTGTCTGCAGTTATGACAGTCTCAACTATCTGCGGTCCACGGAAGAACTGGAGAAGTGCTTTTCACTGGTTCACAATTACCTGGATCCGGAAGGCCTGTTTTTGTTTGACATGAATATGCCTCACAAGTTCGAGACCTATTATGCACACAATGATTTTATTCTGGAGGACCGCAAGGGTGACGTTTACTGCGGGTGGCAGAGCGAATACCGTAAGCGTTCCCGTACCTGCCTCTTCAATCTCAGCATATTTGAAAAAGAGGCAACCGGTTTGTACCGGAGAAGAGATGAACAGTATATCGAAAAGGCATATTCCTGTTCCCAGATCACGGGGATGCTGACCGGGCAGGGCTTCGAGGTGCTGCGTTGCAGTGCGGATCGGTTTGAAACGGAGGCAGAGGACCGTAATACCAGCGACCGGCTGTATTTTGCGGCCAGATGCAAAAAATAGGAGCAATGGAAATGACTAGTAATGGGGAGTCCCGGATTCTTCGTGCTATGACCCGGGACGGAAGTGCAAGTGTTCATATCATTCGTTCTACCGGTATCGTTAACCGGATGCGGGATCTGCACCATACGTCACCTACCGCAACAGCGGTTCTGGGCAGGTTGCTGACCGCAGCTTCTGTGATGGGCAGTATGATGGGGGACCCGATTGATACGATGAGCCTGATGCTGGACGGAGACGGTCCTGCAGGGAAGGTCGTGGCCAGCGTAGACTATCTGGGCAATGTCCGCGGATATATCCAAAATCCGAATGTCGAACTGCCCCTTAAAGCAAACGGAAAGATCGATGTCTCCGGAGCGGTTGGAGCAGGTGTCCTAAGAGTTAACCGAAAGGCCAAGGATAAAGCTCCGTATGCCGGATCCATTGAACTGGTCAGTGGAGAGATCGCGGAAGATATAGCGGCATACTATGTAAAGAGCGAGCAGATCCCTACCGTATGCGCACTTGGCGTGCTCGTGGATAACGACTGTTCCTGCAAGGCGGCTGGGGGCCTTTTTGTGCAGGCACTTCCGTTTGCAGACGAAGAGGTTCTGGAGACCCTGGAAAAAAACGCGGGTACATTTGCCCGGATCTCATCCCTGATTGCTGACGGAATGACAAACAAAGAACTGCTTGACCGACTGATGAACGGGATTGAATATGATGTTTTTGACGAACTGAATGTAGCCTATAAATGTACGTGCAACCGGGAGAGAATGTGTGAGGCCATCCGGTCTATGGGAGAAAAGCAGGTCAGGAAGCTGTTGGATGAGCAACAGGCTGAGGGAAAGGCTAGGGAACTGGAAATCTGCTGTCAGTTCTGCAACACAAGATACGTTTTACAAGAGAAAGATATCCTATAGAAAGATCTTGGATACCGACATCGTTGAGCGTTTGTGGGATTTCAAAATAATTGAAAAAATGCAAAAAAAGATATTGACAAAGAAGAGACGTTGTGCTATCATACAGTAGTCGCCATTCGGGAGCATAGCTCAGCTGGGAGAGCATCTGCCTTACAAGCAGAGGGTCATAGGTTCGAGCCCTATTGTTCCCATGTTAGAATGGCCTGGTAGCTCAGCTGGTTAGAGCGCTAGCCTGTCACGCTAGAGGTCGTGGGTTCGAACCCCATCCGGGTCGTCTTTTAAAAAAACGGGAATCCTGTTTTTTACAGCAGTCCATGCTGTATGCCTCTGTAGCTCAGTTGG
>JAFYHA010000140.1 GCA_017539425.1 Clostridia bacterium | reverse complement strand
GTATAAATTCAAGGCGGAACAGGCGCTGACGCCCATCCTACCCATCGACTACCAGGTGGGACGCACCGGTGCGGTGACGCCCGTCGCGAACATGGAACCGGTGTTCCTGTCCGGGACGATGGTCCGGCGCGCCACCCTCGTGAACGAGGACCAGATGGCCATGCTGGACATCCACGAGGGCGACTGGGTGTATGTGGAAAAAGGCGGGGAAATCATCCCCAAGATCACCGGTGTGGAGGAGTCCCGACGCGCCCCGGGCGCCGTCCGGCCCTCGTTCCCGAAGGTCTGCCCCGACTGTGGAACGCCGCTGGTCAAGCCCGAAGGCGAAGCCAAGTGGTTCTGTCCCAACATGGATGGCTGTCCCACCCAGATCAAGGGACGGCTCGTCCATTTCCTCAGCCGTAAGGCGATGAACGTCCTCGCTGGCGAAGCCACCGTGGACCAGCTGTACAACCTGGACCTCGTGCGCACCCCGGCCGATTTCTATGACCTCGGCGAAAGCCGGCTCCTGATGCTGGATGGCTGGAAGGAGCGGTCGGCGCAGCGGTTCCTGGAGAGCCTCCGGGAATCCCGGAACGTGCCGTTCGAGCGCGTCCTGTTCGCCATCGGCATCCGCTATGTCGGGGAGACGACGGCGCGGGACATCGCCCGGCATTTCGGGGACATTGACACCCTCGCCGCGGCGTCGAAGGAGGAACTCGCCGCCGTACCCGAAGTCGGGGAAGTCATCGCCGAGAGCGTATACCGGTATTTCCGGGACGAACGCCACCTCCGGGAAATCGAACGGCTGAAGGCGGCCGGCCTGCAGCTGTCGGTCCGCCGGGAGGAAGGAACCGGTTCGGACCTCCTCTCCGGCAAGACCATCGTCATCAGCGGGAATTTCTCCGTTTCGCGGGACGAGATCAAGGCCCTGATCGAGGCCAACGGCGGAAAGAACAGCGGCTCGGTATCCGGGAAGACCGCGTTCCTGCTCGCCGGCAGCAAACCGGGTCCGGAGAAAATCAAAAAGGCCGCATCCCTGGGAATCCCCGTGCTGGACGAGGCGGCTTTCCGGGCGCTCCTTCCCGCCCCTGCTGCACCGGAGCATAAAGATGAACCAACCGAATGGACCCTGTTTTAGGATGAACGCCCTGCAACGAACCATGAACGCGGTGAAAGTCCGGATCCGCTGGGCGAGACTTCTCGTACAGCGGGTGGTCCGGTTCGTTACGCACGACGTCTGGCTGCTGAACATGCAGGACCTTTCGCGCTGGAAGGCCCGCTTTGTCCGGGACATCCGCGTGGTCTGGCTGATGCTGAAGGTGTTCGCGGACCAGAAGATCGGGTTCCAGTGTACGGCGCTCGCCTACCAGTCCATGATGTCGGTGGTCCCGTTCATCGCCATCGGCCTGTACCTGACCGACGGGATCGGCATCTCCCACCAGTTCAGCGCCTTCCTGAATGCCAACGTGAGCAACCAGAAACTGATTTCCGACCTCCTCTCCGCTTCGGACAAGATCATCGCCACGGCCCGGTCCGGCCTGTTCGGGTTCATCAGCATGTTCTCCTTCATCTGGATCGTGATCTGGCTGATGCTCAGCGTCCGCCGCGTATTCAACAATGTGTGGAAAGCGGAGGAGAAACGGAATTTCTTCCATGTCCTGGGCATCGTCCTCGGCGTGATTATCCTCTCCCCTTTCGTCATCGTCCTGTTCTTTACCGGATCGGTGGTCTATTCGACGGTGCTCGATTACATCGTCCCGAGCGGACTTTTCTTCTCTGAGCACCTGAAGGATTTCCTGTCCTGGAGTCTTTTCGCCGGTGCTTCCGTCCTGATCCTGACAGCGATGTACAAGTATATCCCCGCCGCCAGGGTGCGGACCCGCCATGCGTTCAAGGCCGCCCTGATCGCCGGCATCGGTTTCACCGCCGTCCAGTACCTGTACCTGGAGACCCAGGTGATGGTTGCCAAGCAGAGCGCCATCTACGGGGTCCTGTCGGCGCTGCCCCTGTTCATGATCTGGCTGAATATCGGCTGGACCATCGTGCTGTACGGGGCGGAGCTGTCCTATTCCTTCCAAAACGTGAATCAATTGAATTTGAAAGAGATCCTATGAGTTATTCCGATTTTACCGCCAAGGATTACGAACTTATCGAAAAGGCCTGGCAGCAGCTGCTCGCTTCGACGCGCCGCCGTTGCGTGGAAGACTGGAAGGTGGAGGAGGTCCGGAAGGCCTATGAATTCGCCAACGGAGCTCATAAGAACGTCCGCCGCCGCAGCGGTGAACCTTACATGCTGCACCCCCTTGCGGTGGCCCGGATCGTGGTGGACGACCTCGGACTCGGGTACAAGTCCATCTCAGCCGCCCTCCTGCACGACGTTGTGGAAGACACGGACTACACCGTGGACGACCTGCGGGAGCGCTTCGGCGACAAGATCGCCAGCCTCGTGGACGGACTCACCAAGATCAAGATCGTCCTGGACAACGAGAACAAGGACCTGTCGTCCCAGAGCCTCCAGGCCGAGAATTTCAAGCGGATCCTCATGACGCTCAACGACGATCCGCGCGTGGTCCTGATCAAGCTGGCCGACCGCCTGCACAACTGCCGGACCATCAAATACATGCCCGAGCACAAGCGGGACAAGATCCTGAGCGAAACCATGTTCATCTTCATCCCGCTGGCCCATCGCCTGGGCCTGTATGCGGTGAAGTCCGAACTGGAGAATATCTGGCTCCGGTACAAGGAACCGGACGCCTATGCGCAGATCAGCGAGAAGATCAACCGGAACATCCGGGAAAGGAAAGCGGAAATCGACGATTTCGTGGTCCCCATCCAGAAGGCGCTCACCGACGCCGGATTCCATTTCGAAATCAAGAAGCGGGTGAAGACCCCCTACTCCGTCTGGCATAAGATGCAGGCCAAGCGGATCCCTTTCGAAGAAGTGTTCGACCTGTACGCCATCCGGGTCATCTTCGACGCCGATCCGGATTCGAAGGAGACGGAACGCGACCAGTGCTACCACGTATTCTCCACCATCACCGGCATCTACCGCTATATGCCCGAGCGGCTTCGCGACTGGGTGCGCCATCCCAAGTCCAATGGTTACGAAGCCCTTCACTGCACGCTGCTCAGCAACTCGGGTATCTGGGTGGAGGTGCAGATCCGTACCCGCCGGATGGACGACATCGCGGAAAAGGGTCTCGCCGCACACTGGACCTACAAGCAGAACGGGTTTATCGGGGAAAGCGAGATGGACCTCTGGCTGGAACAGATCAAGGAGGTGCTCATGAACCCGGATGTCAACGCCCTGGAACTGCTGGACATGATCCATACCGACCTGACGAGCGCCGAGATCTACGTGTTCACCCCGAAGGGCGAGCAGCGGAGCATCCAGAAAGGCGCGACCGCGCTGGATTTC
>JAFYHA010000139.1 GCA_017539425.1 Clostridia bacterium | reverse complement strand
GAATATGCTGATTCGATTTCGTTTCATAGATAGATAGCGGCCCGTCGATGCGGAATGAGGTTCCGGAAGAGTCGGGCTGCGCCCTCCTGCAAAATATGGGGCATTTTACACCGATTGTTATTATATATCAGTTTTTTGTTATTTTCAAGTATATAATATAGCTACTCTATTCCCTTTCCGTTCAGAAACTCCAACCAAATATTTTTAAAAACGGTCTTGACAAATCGTATCGCATGCGATATAATTGGCACGATAAGTCGCATGCGACATAAAAAACGAGGTAGCAATGTCTGACAAATATGATTCCCTGAAGCTGAAAAACCAGCTTTGTTTTCCGCTGTATGCGGTTTCAAATCTGATTACCCGGAAGTATAAGCCTTTGCTGGATCAGCTGGATCTGACCTATACCCAGTATATTGTGATGATGGTACTCTGGGAAAAGAAGCAGGTCAATGAAAAGTGCCTTTGCGACGCCCTTGTTTTGAAAACCAACACATTGGCTCCCCTGTTGAAAAAGTTGGAAGTGAAAGGCTATATTCAAAAAAGCAAGGACCCGGGGGACGAGCGGAATCTGGTGATTTCATTGACCGAAACCGGGGCCCGGCTTCAGGACAGGGCGCTTTGCGTTCCCAAATGCATTTCCCAGGAGTTCTGCCTGTCCCCGGAAGAGGCCGTTGCGCTCTATCGGATTCTCTACAAAATGCTGGACCAGGAACGAAACAGGGTGCAAGCTTGAGAGGGTGGTTTACAAAATGAGTTTTTTTGATCTGATCCGACGCCGCAGAAGTGTCCGAACTTTTGCTGAGTGTCCCCTTAAGCCGGACGACGCCCGGCAGATCCTGGAGTATTCCGCGTCCGTTCATAATCCCTATGCCATTCCAATCGTCTGGAAATTGCTGGATGCCAAGGAATACGGTCTCAACAGTCCGGTGATTCTGGGGTCCGACCTATATATCGCCGGCAAAATGAGCCGCGTGCCTCACGCGGAGGAAGCCTTCGGCTATGCCTTTGAAATGATCGTCCTGTTTGCCGAAAGTCTTGGGGTCGGTACGACCTGGATTGCCGGCACGATGAACCGGAGTGCTTTCGAAAAAGTTCTGGAGCTGTCCGAAGGTGAGGTCATGCCCTGCGTCAGTCCGCTCGGTTATCCCGCAAAGAAAATGTCCTTACGGGAATCCATGATGAGAAAAGGCATCAAGGCAGATAGCCGTTTTCGTTTCGAAGACCTGTTTTTTGCCGGTTCTTTTGAGACTCCCCTGTCCGAAGCTGCCGCAGGGAATCTGCGGGATGCACTGGAAGCCGTCCGGCTTGCCCCGTCCGCGGTCAACAAGCAGCCATGGCGGATCCTGGTGGATCAAGATTCTGTTCACTTCTACAAGTACTGCAACAGGGGTTTCATATCCGACGCCGGCTGGGATATCCAAAAAATCGATATGGGTATCGCGCTCTGCCATTTTGAACTGGTAGCCTCCGAGAGCGGAGTTGCCGTATCTCATGTCATCAAAACGGATGCGCCACCTGCCCCGGAAGGTATGCAATACATCGCTTCGTATTCCACAAAATCAAACGCATAGACAAAATAGACATATTTGAAAGGAGTTTTGTTGTTATGAACACCGCCATCCGTTTTTTCACCAAATCAAAAAAAGGAAACACGCAAAAACTGGCTTCTGCCGTTGCTGAGGCAACCGGTATCGAGGCCGTTGACGTTTCGGTCGACCTCACCGAAAAAGTTGACAGACTGATCCTGATCAATGCCATGTACGCCGCCAACATTGACAAAGAGGTCAAAGAGTTTCTGTCCAGGAACAAGGACAACATCGGCGAAGTCTTCAACATGAACACGTCCGCATCAGGTTCTTCCACCTGGAAAGCGGTCAAGAAAGTCACCGATGAACTCGGTATCGCTCTCAGTGAGAAAGAGTTCCACTGCGCCGCTTCATGGATCTTCATCAACAAAGGCCTTCCTTCCGATGAGGATTATGCCCGCGCAAAAGAATTCGCAAAATCTGTAATCTAATTCAGGAGGATAAATATTATGGCAACCGTTTATGATTTTTCCGTAAAAGACAGAGAAGGAAAGGTCGTCAGCCTTTCCGAGTACAAGGGGAAAGTTCTTCTCATCGTCAACACCGCAACCGGATGCGGTTTCACACCGCACTATGAGCCCCTGGAAGACATGTACAAGGATCTGCGCGACAGCGGGTTTGAGATCCTGGACTTCCCTTCCAACCAGTTTGCCAATCAGGCACCGGGCACGGATGATGAGATCCATGACTACTGCACTCTGCATTTCGGAACCGAGTTCCCCCAGTTTTCCAAGATCGACGTCAACGGAGAAACCGCCGACCCGCTTTTTGCCTACCTGGCCACAGAAAAACCGTTCGAGGGTTTCGGCAAGGGATTTAAGACCGCCATGCTGACCAAGTTCGCGAATATGAACAACAAGAAGTTCGGCGACAAGGCCTATATCAAATGGAATTTCACCAAGTTCCTGGTCGACCGTGAAGGCAACGTCATTGCCAGATTCGAACCGACTGTGGATATGAAAGACGTCCGGAAAGCCGTCGAAGACGCCGTGAAATGAAATACGGAGAATCGTCTTTTGACATTCTGTATCTGCTGTTTGCCATCCTCAGCGGATGCATCCTGCTTGCCAAGGCACGCAACCGCACGGAACGCCTGATGGGTTGCTCCGCTCTGGTCCTGGGCTTCGGTGACGCATTTCATCTGGTCCCACGGGTCCTGAACTATTTTGTCGAAGCGGACTTCACGGCTGCTCTGGGAATTGGGAAGCTGATCACCTCTGTAACGATGACCGCTGTCTATGTGCTTTTGTATTATGTGTGGCTCGGCATTTTCGGGAAGCCGGAGAAGAAGATGACAACTGTGCTCGTCTGGCTTTTTGCCGCGATACGGGTTGCACTGTGCGCATTTCCCCAGAACGGATGGCTGGAAAACAGCAGTGATATGCTCTGGGGGATTCTCCGGAACATTCCGTTTGTGGCACTCGGTGCCCTCATCTGTGTATTGTATCTGCAATGCCGGAAGGACAGCCGCCGCTTCAAGCCGGTGTGGGTCTACATATTCCTGTCCTTCCTGTTCTATCTCCCGGTGGCGGTAGGAGCAGGGCTGGTGCCGATCCTCGGAATGCTGATGCTGCCCAAAACCGTTTGTTACATCCTTATGCTGGTCACTTTTCTTCTGGCCAGATTCAAAGATCCGGCTCTTTCAGATCCGTTATAGTGACCGATTGCCCGCTTGGTGGATCCCAAACGGGCAATCGTGCCTATATTTACCGCTTTTTCTGTTTCGCCCGATCGGGCCGCAACGTGGTACAATAACTATGGAAAGAAGGTGATCAGGTATGATTCTGAATACTGGGCAACGCACGGATATCCCCGCGTTCTATTCGGACTGGTTTGCAAACCGGCTCAAGGAGGGCTTTGTCTGCGTCCGCAACCCGTACAATCCAAAGCAGGTCAGCCGTTACAGGTTGAGTCCCTCAGTGGTGGATTGTATAGGGTTTTGTACCAAAAACCCTTCCCCGATGTTCCGGTATATGGATCTGCTCAAAGACTATGGCCAGTACTGGTTCGTGACCATCACGCCCTACGGGCGCGATATTGAGCCGAATGTTAAGGACAAACACGAACTGCTCGAGGATTTCAAAAAGCTTTCGGGCATTGTCGGCGTGAATTCGATCGGCTGGCGCTTCGATCCGATTTTCATTACCGAGAAATATACGATGGAGTACCACCTCCGCGCATTCGAGGCTATGGCGTCCGCCCTTGAGGGCTACACCGGGACTGCAGTAATCAGTTTCATAGATTTGTACCCAAAGGTCAGACGGAATTTCCCGGAAGCCAAAGAGGTCTCTCAAGACCAGCGGCTGACACTTGGAAAAGAAATGGTCAGGATCGCATCGGCACACGGCATGACTCTCAGGCCCTGTGCCGAAGGAACGGATCTTTCCCGGTTCGGTGCGGACTGCAGCGGGTGTATGAAACTCAGCGATTATGAAAAGGCGATCGGCAAGCGGCTGAACGCGCCCAGAAAACCCGGAGCCAGAGCCGAATGCGCATGCTACCTGTCCTGTGACATCGGAGCATACAACACATGCCGGCATCTGTGCCGGTATTGCTATGCGAACGCAGACCCGTCCCTGGTCATTGCGCAGAGCCGCCTCCATGATCCTTTGTCGCCGTTTTTGATCGGCAATTATGAACCTGATGACATCATCACCGATGCGCAGCAGATATCCTGGGTCGATACTCAGAAATCTATTTTTGAGGACGTGTAGACTATGACACACGAAGAAAAAAGACTCTTCCTGATACGCTCGCTCCTTGCCGAAAAACCGGACTTTAGAGCCACAGAGGTTCCAAATGACACTCAAAAGCAAAAAGCCCTGCTCCGTTCGCTGATGAACATTCGTATGCCTTCGCCTCTTTCGGACGAGTATATCCAAATTGAAAGCGAATACCTGAAAGAGGAAACTGCGGCGAAAGGCATTACCCGCCTTACCGATCTCACTCCCGTTGAAAGCGGTGTCTACCTTTGGCAGGGCGACATCACGACGCTTGAATGCGACGTGATCGTAAACGCGGCCAATTCGCAGATGCTCGGATGCTTTGTGCCGCTTCACAACTGCATTGACAACCCGATGCTGAACTGAATCACACACTTTGTGTAAATATCATACGTAGAGACATACGAACATTACTGGAGTTGGCAGTTTGCCTGCCGAAACCGTCGGTACATGCCAGTCCTGGCGAAAAGCTTCGGTATTACCGGCAGATTAAACAGATCAGTCAGGAAGAGATCAGCAGGATCCTGGGCTGCAAGAATATCTGGTATATCACCAAT
>JAFYHA010000138.1 GCA_017539425.1 Clostridia bacterium | reverse complement strand
TCAGCATGTGGTTGGTCACGATCGGATAGACCATACCGGACACGGAAATCAGCAAAGATGCGATCATGTCCATCATCAGCATTCTCTTGTGGTCGTGATAGTAACTGATAAACCGGCGAAACAATGACATTGAACGGACTCCTCTCAACCAAAGCTGAACCTTGTTTCGAGCCAAAAACGTAACGGCTCTGCATTTGATTATACTTTTCTGGACCTCAAAAGTCAATCTGCAGTCCGTCCTTTCACTCTTTGCATCGCAAAACAAATATGGTATAATTCATTTGTACATATTTTAATGGGGGACGGTTCCATGCACACCACGCAATCATCCACTTTTCGTCGCTCGGTCTGTCTGAACGGCATTTGGGATTTTTCCATTTGCTCGGATTCGATCGACTCACTGCCGGATCAATGGGAAACGGTTGGCATCAAGGTGCCTTCCCCTTTCAATGTCAATTCGTTCATGCAGTCCTATACCCGCTCGTTCTGCGGCGAAGAGTGTTTCGTTCAAGGCGGAGATTTCAGACTGTATCCCGAATATCCAACCGCTTGGGAAAAGGCGCGTTGCGGATTCTACCGGCGTCATTTCCGGGTTGGGGACTCCTCGAAAGGCAACCGCCTGTTTCTCCGCTTTGACGCGGTCGCCTTCCATTGTGCGTTCTATCTCAACGGTCAGCGGATCGGTGAGACGATGGAGGCTTTCCTGCCGATTGAACTCGAGATCACGGATTCCGTCATATATGGCGCCGAGAACGAACTCATCGTGGCCTGTGAAACCGCGCACCATCTGATCTACAAAGGCCGTGACGGCCGCAACCGGCTGGATTTCCCGCAGGGGTCCTTCTGGGGAAGCCACATAGCGGGAATCTGGTGCGATGCCTGGCTGATCGAATGCCCGTCGGCGTTTGTGGACGATGTCTTTGCGGTCACGGACACGGATGCCCGGACGCTGACTGTCCGCTACGCCTCCTGCCATACCCGGACCGAAACCGTCACGTTCACGTTGAAAAAATGGGGATCGGATGACTCTCCCCGCATTCTGGGTTCCGCCCTTCCCGCGACCGGCGAATTCGATTGGTCCTGGGCGGAAGGTGAGATTGCCTTGTGGGATTTTCTGGAGCCCAATCTTTATGAACTGACCGCCCTTCTGGTCCGTGACGGCCGGACCGTGGACGAACGGACGGTCCGTATCGGGTTCCGCACGATGCGTGCGGAGAGAGAAAAATTCGTGCTCAACGGGCGCCGCATCAACCTGAAGATCGACGCCTGGCACTTTCTGGGCTATACCATCCAGACCCCGGAATACGCCCGCGCCTATTACCGGATGGCTCTGGATGCGGGCGTCAACATCATCCGGCTTCATGCGGAGCCTTTTCCGGAGTTTTTCCTGGACATCGCGGACGAGATGGGAATGCTCCTCGTTTCCGAGTCCGCCGTCTGGGCTTCCCACTGCATGTTCAGTTACAGCCCTGCGTTCTTTGAGCATTCCCGCGACCATCTGGCCCGGATGATCCAGAGGGACCGCAATCACCCGTCCGTAGTGATGTGGAGTCCGGAAAACGAGTGCATTCCCGCCTATCATTTCTGCGGTTCGGACTATGTTAAGTCCGTTCCAGAACTGGAAACACTGATTTACGATTTCATACGGGTCATCGATGCCTATGATACCTCGAGGCTGATCAGTTGCGACGGGTCCGGCGATCTGGGCGGACGGCTTCCGGTCAACTCCATCCACTATCCCCGCTATGAGTGCCCCACCCACCGGGGGAAGCCCATCACGATAGGCGAAATGGGCAGTATGTATTACTCCACCCCGGAGACCGTCTGTCAGGAATACGGGCCCAGAACCTTGGAATGCTTTGAGGGCCGTCTGGAATCGGTTTCCGAAGACGCGTTCCACGATCTGGTCGGGGAACGCAAATGGGCTTCCCAGATCTGCGTATTCAATTTGGTGTGGTACGGACTCCGTCCTCTTCCCTTCCGGGACCGGACGCTCGTCTGGAAGGATTATACGACTCCGGGCATCAAGCCCTCCCGCATCACGCCCTATATGCGCACGCTCAACGCAAATGCAGATCCGGATCTTCCGGAGTATCTGCCCAACCCGGTATGGCTCCGCGCGAGAGACGCATATATCCCCGCGCGAAGTTTTGTCGAACACTGTCCGGAGCGCGTCCCCGCAGGACAAGACTGCACGTTTGAGATTTCCACATTCAACGATCTTCGGGAGGACACGGAGTTTACCCTCTCCGTCCGGCTCGGCAAGTCGGCGTGGAACGAGTACATCCGCATCCCTTCCTGCGAATATCGGGAAGACCGTGTGATTCTGCAGGCCCCGGAAGCCGGTCCGGCCGAGCTGACGGTCTCTCT
>JAFYHA010000137.1 GCA_017539425.1 Clostridia bacterium | reverse complement strand
CTGGCGACCGTGTTCATCACGTCCCAGGCCGAGGTCCGCAGGGAACAGGCCCCCGAAGGCGCATTCACCGAGACCGTTTCCGGGATCGCCGTGTCCGTCCTTCCCGCGGAAGGATGCCGCTGCGACCGCTGCTGGTCCTATTCGGTGTCCGGTGTCCGTACCGACGAAGACGGATTCCTCTGCGACCGCTGCCGAAAAATCTTAAAAATCTGAAAACCGTAACCGGGGCGGCACGTTCTGCGCCGTCCCGGTTTTCAACAGGGAGGGCATATGCTCCTGCTTACAGCCATCATAGCCGCGGTCATCGCGCTCGATCAGCTGACCAAGTGGCTCATCGTCACACATATCGGACTGGGTGAATCCGTGGACCTGATCCACGGGGTGATCCGGTTCACCTATATCCGTAACGAGGGCGCCGCGTTCGGTATGCTCGCCAACCAGAGATGGGTCTTCATGGTCCTGTCGACGGTCGCGATCCTGGGCCTGCTTGTCTATCTGTATTTCAAACGCAAAGAGTCCAGATGGTTCACGGTTCCCCTGGCCCTGATCGTCGGAGGCGGAATCGGCAACATGATCGACCGGTTCGTCCTGAAGTACGTCATCGATTTTGTGGATTTCTATCTGTTCCCGGCTGTCTGGGGATGGATCTTCAACCTGGCCGACGCCTGCGTGGTCGTGGGCGCGTTCATGCTCGGATTCTACCTGATCATCATGCTGGTGAAGGAATCCCGGAAAGCCAAGGTCCCGGAACCGGTCGTCGCCGAAACCTCACCGGAAGGATCCGGACCGGAAACGGACTTGCCGGAACCTGCGAACGAAGAACCGGACGACGGAATCCCGGGCGCGGAATCCGGGAGCGAAGAACCCGAAGAGAAGACACCGGAGACGGATGACGGGTCTGAGACCGGTCCGGAAGACCCGGGAACGGACGACCATGCCCGCGACTGAACGTTTCGTCGTCCCGGAAGGACAGGAGGACGCGCGTCTGGACGTATGCCTGTCCGGACTGTCCGGACTGTCCCGCAGCGCCGTACAGCGCCTGATCGGGGAAGGCATGGTCCTGTTGAACGGGAAACCGGCCGGTAAAAAGGACTCGGTCAGATCCGGTGACGAGATCCTGCTCACGGAACCGGACCCCGTGCCCAGCCGGGCCGAACCCGAAGAGATCCCGCTGGATATCGTGTATGAGGACGCGGACATCCTGGTCATCAACAAGCCGAGCGGGATGGTGGTCCATCCGGCTCCCGGGCACGAGAAGGGGACCCTGGTCAACGCCCTGCTCAGCCACTGCAAAGGCGAACTGTCCGGGATCGGAGGCGTTTTCCGCCCCGGAATCGTCCACCGGATCGACCGGGAGACGAGCGGACTGCTCGTGGCGGCCAAGACCGACCGGGCCCACGCGGCTCTCTCCGACGACCTGAAGACCCACTCCATCGTCCGGACGTATCTGGCCATAACGGCCGGACACCTGAAGGAGGAGCAGGGAACGGTGGACGCTCCCGTCGGGCGCCATCCCGCGGACCGCAAGAAAATGGCGGTCATCCGGGATCCGGACAAAAGGGCCCGGAATGCCGTGACCCACTACCGGGTGATCCGCCGGCTGAACGGTGCGGATCTCGTCGAGTGCGTCCTGGAGACCGGGCGCACACATCAGATCCGGGTCCATATGGCCAGCCTCGGCCATCCCGTGATGGGGGATCCCCTGTATGGCGGAGACAAAAATCCGTTCTTTAAACAGCATCCGTCCTGGTTCGAAGGGCAGTGCCTGCACGCGGCCGGTCTGGATCTGACGCATCCGGTCACCCAAGAGAGGATGCATTTCGAATGTCCGCTTCCGGATCCCATGCGGCGCGTACTGGACGCGCTCAGCCCGGAAGACTAGCCAAGAAGAGAGAATAGAAGCCCATGCGATATGCGGTATTTCTGGATATAGACAATACGCTTACCGGCCCCGGGGTCGGCATTCCTGACAACAACAGACGCGCCGTGGCCAGAGCCCGGGAACTCGGCCATCAGGTGTTCATCAATACCGGACGGTCACTGTATCACATCCCGTGGACACTGCTCGGCGAGATGCGGTTCGACGGGGTCATCGCCGCCCTCGGCGCATCCATACGGTACGGAGACACCGATCTGCGCACCCGTCTCATCGACCCGGACACCGTCGTGCGTCTGGTGGAGTATTTCAACGGCCGCGGTGTCGCCGTCTACCTGGAAGGCATCCTGGACGTGCTGCAGTGCGGCATCTTCCCGGATCAGCCCAACCGGTTCCGGGGACCCGGAACCGGGGAAGCCCTGCGGGAGGCCGCCGAGAGGATACGGGTATCCAAGCTGTCCATCGTCCGGCCCCTGCTGCCGGAGGAAGAGGACTACATCCGTCCTCTCCTGGTCTACAATCACAAGACCTATTCCGAGACCCATTTCCCGGACTGCAACAAGGCGGAAGCCATGCTGGCCCTGGCCTCGCATCTCGGGTTTACCCGGGAGCAGTGCATCGCGATGGGCGACAGTGCAAACGATATGGAAATGCTGGAGGCCGCCGGCCACAGCGTCATTGTGGGCGATGCCCGCGAGGACCTGAAAAGCCGGGCGGAATTCATCGCCTGCGAAGCCCGGTACGGGTCGGTCGCGGACGGACTGGCCCATTACATTCCGGAAATGAGGGAATTCTCGGTTTCCGGACGGTGACAAGGAGATCATATGCACGCCTTCAAACATTTTGTCACGATCACCCGCCACCGCCATAAGGTCATGGCCCACTGCTTCCGGTGCGGGATCCCGTTCCAGGGACTGGTCCACGACCTGTCCAAATACAGTCCCACCGAATTCTTTCCGAGCGCCCGGTTCTATGTCGGGACCCGGAGCCCGAACGAGATCGAACGGCAGACGTACGGGTTTTCCAAGGCCTGGCTGCATCACAAGGGGCGCAACCGCCACCATTTCGAATACTGGTACGACGTGGATCCGGTCACCAAGAATTACCATGCGGTCCGGATGCCGGTCCGCTATGCCGCCGAGATGTTCTGCGACCGGGTCGCCGCGAGCAAGATCTACCGGGGAAAGGACTACACGGACGCGGACGCGCTGAACTACCTGCTGAACGGACATCACAAGATCTATTTTCATCCCGAGACCCTGGAACTTCTGGAGGGTTGGCTCCGGCTTCTGGCCGAGCAGGGGGAAAAGGCAGCCTTTGCGGCCGTCAAAAAGGCCGTGAAGGAGGATAGGAAAGCCAGAAGGAAAACCAAGAAGGAGAAATCGGATGTGGCCGTATGAACTGTTTCTGGGCGTTACCCTGTACGATATCTTTTTAGGTATCGGCGTCATCATGGTCCTGATCTGCCTGCGGTTCGGATTCGACCGTCTGGGCATTCGGTCCAAGCTCTTCAACATGTGCCTGCTGATCGCCATTGCCTCCGTGCTGATCGGGTACGGATTCGCGGTCCTGTTCCAGGCCTTCTACAATTTTATGGCCAGCGGCGTGTTCCGGATCAACCTGGAGACCGGCGCCACGTTCTACGGAGGGCTGATCGGAGGCGTGATCACGGTGATGATCGGCTACTTCCTGGTCGGGCATTTCCTGTTTCCGGACGGGTATCACAAGACCCAGATCTTCCGCGCCCTGAGCGTGGGCGCGCTGTGCGTGACGGTATGCCACGGATTCGGCCGGATCGGCTGTCTGACCGCGGGATGCTGCTACGGGCACGATACGGACGCCTGGTACGGCATCCATATGGTCACGACCGGGACCAAAGTCGTCCCGACCCAGCTGTTCGAGGCCATTTTCCTGTTTCTTCTGTCCGCCGTGTTCTTCTATAAGATCTTCGTGCGCAAACCGCAGTACAACCTGCCGATCTATATGGTCGGTTACGGGATCTGGCGCTTTTTCATCGAATTCGTCCGCAATGACTACCGCGGCGAATCCCTGATCCCGGGCCTGACCCCCTCCCAGCTGATCGCGCTGCTGATGGCCGTGGGCGGAGTGGGCGTGTTCTTCCTGGAACGGGTGCTCAGATCCAAGGGAAAGGTCGAGTGATGGCTAAGAAGAACAAAATCGTCATCTTCGTTCTCCTCGCCCTGGAACTGCTGTCCCTGATCCTGACCACATTCCTGCATCCGTTCGCCGCGCTGGGCGATCCGGTCTCCAGGATGCTTGAGATCATCCTGACGCGCGGACTGGGCGGCGCACTGTTCCTGTATCTTATGGCAATCTCAGGGACCCGCGTCCTCAATCCGCTCAGGCTTTTGCCCGGCGTGTGGGTGCCGGATCTGATCCTGCCCGTCCTGATCGTGGTCAACAATCTGCCCCTGGAAGCGCTTTTCCGGGGGGAAGGGTGGATCACACAGCCCGGCTACACGGTTGCGCTGCTGGTCCTGGAATGCCTGTGCATCGGACTGTTCGAGGAATGCGCGTTCCGCGGCTATTTCCTGATCGCGCTTCTCGAGCGCTTCCACGGAAGCCGCTTTCAGATCTGGCTGACCGTATTGCTGTCTTCCATGGTGTTCGGCCTGATGCATCTTCTGAATCTGGCGGAAGGCGCGGACATAGGTTCGGTCATGCAGCAGGTCGGCTATTCGATGCTGGTGGGCGCGATGTGTGCCATCGTGCTGATGCTGACCGGAAACCTGTGGATCCCGGTCCTTCTGCATGCCGGCTTTGATTTCTGCGGACTTCTTCTTCCGACGCTCGGACAGGGCACGTGGTTCTATCCGCTGACCATCTGGATCACGGTGGGGCTGGTCCTGCTCGTCGGACTCTATCTGGTCATCCGCCTGTTCAGAAGGGGTATGGCCAACACGGTTGCTCTTCTGCCGGGCAGGGAGGACACGTATGCCGAACGTGGGATGTATCTGTGAATTCAATCCTCTGCACAACGGTCACCTTTCGCTGCTGAAGCGGATGAAGGAGGAGGCCGGGCCGGACGGTACGGTCATCTGCGCGATGAGCGGAAACGCCGTCCAGAGAGCCGAATTTCCCCTGTTCAACCGTGCGGCCAGGGCCCGTGCGGCGCTGGAATGCGGCGCGGACCTGGTCATGGAACTGCCGTTTCCGTGGTGTGCCGCTCCTACGGAAGACTATGCCCTGTGCGGCATCCGGATTCTGAAATGTCTCGGAACGGACATCCTGATGTTCGGTTCCGAATGTGGGGACATGGACCGGTTGGTCAGCCTGTCCAACGCATTGCGGACCCGGTTTCCGGATTACCGGGAACAAAGGAGAAGAGAATCTCCTTCTCTCGGAGAGGCCAGACTGACCGCCGAGTTCCTGGAATCGTCCGAAGGGTATCTGCCCGGTCCCAATGACCGTCTCGGTATGGCCTATCTGGAAGCGCTCAGGAACGAGGCCCCGGACATGAAGGCCCTCACCTTGATGAGGGAGCCTCTTTCACCGTCCTCGCCCAGCGCGACCGCCCTGCGCAACCGGATCCGTCAGGACCGGAACCTTTACGGCATTGCGGCATTCGTTCCCGGAAACGTTCTTCCGTTTTATCATCTGGAGTTGGAGAGCGGATACTGGTCCTGCTCGGAAGGACTTGGCGGAGTTGCTACGCCGATCCTCCTGTTCTACCGGATCGCTTCGGAGGAGATCCTCCGCGGCCTGTACGGAATGGACAGTGGACTGGAAAAGCGGATCAGGAAGGCGGCCTCCATGGCCCCGGACGGCGAATCCTTCTTTGCCGCCCTGAAGACCAAGCGGTATACCGACGCGCATCTGCGCCGTGTTCTCCTGTTCGGCCTAACCGGCGTAAGAGCGTCGGACTGCTCGGATCTGCCCGGATACACCCGCCTGATCGGGGCGAACGAACGGGGGCTCCGGCAGCTGGCCAGGATCAAAAAGCAGGAATCGGAGATCCCGGTCCTGTCCAAACCCGCGGATATCCCGTCCGGGATCCGTGCCCGGAAGCAGGCCGAATTCGAACGGAAACTGGATACGCTCTATACGCTGCAGCTGTCCGTGCCGGTTCCGGCGGAAACCGGCAACACCCAAAGTCCGGTCATAGTTCTTGACACGGGTTCCGGGGAATGATACAATACAAATAGCAAACACTTCATTTTGATCCCGAACGGGATCCCATACGAAAGCCGAGGTAACCGAAAATGGCTGTTGAACTGAAAAAAAGCGAGTATCTGATGTTCCGGGGGAAGCCCCTGGTCCGTAAGGACGACACGATCTGCTACGGAGATCTGCAGAACGACAAATACGTTCTCCTTCTGGATATCCTGGGTTACAAGGATGACGAAAAAGGGCACAGGGTGCCCAACCGCATATTCGTGCAGGTCGTGGATTCCAAGGATTTCAGCACGATCAAAAATGGTAACAAGGATAATATGTACGACGCGTTCCTTTTGGGTGTGACCTGGTTGAACGTGGAGCTTATGAGACCCTGATCCACTCTGTCAAGCCCGGCGGTTGTGCCGGGCTTTGCTTGCATTCTTGACGGGGTCTGTGTCCGGACCGGACCCGGTATCCGCGCGGATCCCGGAAATAGGAGGATAATCCTGTATGGAAATCAAATTCGACAAAAAAACGGTCCTGCTGACCGGCGCCGCCGGCGGCATCGGATCCGAAATGGCCCGGCAGTTTGCCCGCGACGGCGCCGCACTCGCGCTGTGCGACCGCAAACCGCCCGAAGCGCTCGCCCGGGAGATCCGGGAAACGGGCGGAAGTGCCGAAGCCTTCGGTTTCGATCTGACTGACCCGGAGGACGTCAAGGCCGGCGTGAAGCGGATCGCGGACGCGTTCGGCCGGATCGACATCCTGATCAACAACGCCGGCATCAATGTCGGCCCGGAGGAGCGCAAGACGGTGGAAACCTTCAGCGAGGAATGGTGGGACGCCATCAACAAAGTCGATCTGGACGGAACGTTTCACTGCACGCAGGCCGCACTGGCGTATATGCCCGAGGGTTCCTGCATCGTCAACATCAGTTCGATCGTGGGCATGGTCCCGCTGCGCAACCAGTGCGCGTTCACGGCGGCCAAGGCCGGCGTCATCAATTTCACCAAAGCGATCGCCATGGAACTGGCCCCGCGCGGGATCCGCGCCAACGTGATCTGTCCCGGAACGGTCGGTCTGGCCATCACGAACCGCCTCTGGAGCGCAGATGACCGGATGAAGGCGCTGCTCGCCCATATTCCGATGGGACGGCAGGGCACACCCAAGGACATCGCAGACGCCGCCGAGTTCCTCTCGTCCGGTATGGCCTCCTATATCACGGGTGCCGTGCTTCCGGTCGACGGGGGCTGGACATGCGGCGGGTCCGCCCGCAATTTCTGAACCTGGTCAACAGAAAGGATACTGGTATGCCAAACGAAACGATGCGGGCCGTGACCGTATACGGTCCGAACGACGCACGGATGGAAACCGTGCCCAAACCGGTCGCTTCCGGCCGAATGCTGGTGATCAAGGTCTCAAGGACCGGTGTGTGCGCGACGGACTTTTCCATCTATACCGGGGAAAGCAGTTTCGTGCGCAGCGGGGAGATCACCTATCCCTGCCGAATCGGCCATGAATGGGCGGGCGTCGTCGAATCCGTCGGTCCTGCCGTGACCCGGTTCAAGCCGGGCGACCGGGTTTATGCGGACAACTTCACGTCCTGCGGACACTGTCCGGCCTGCCTGAAGGGCGACTACATGAACTGTACGGATATCCATTCGGTAGGCACGGTCAACTGCTGGGACGGCTGCTTCGCCGAATATATGCTGATGCCGGAATGGCACGTATACCCCTTGCCGGACAGGGTCTCCATGGACGTCGGAGCCCTGATCGAGCCGGCTTCCATCGCATATGACGCGTTCAAGGAGGTCACGCTCGGTCCGGACAGCACGGCCGTGATCTACGGGACCGGCGCGATCGGTTTGATCTCGGTCTGGCTGGCCAAATACTACGGCGCCGGACAGGTCATCCTGATCGGACGGACGCCGTCCAAGCTGGAACGCGGAAAACAGGTCGGCGCGGACGTCACCATCAACAGCAGGGAAACCGATCCGGTGGCTGAGGTCAAGGCCCTGACCAGCGGAAAGGGCGCGCATCTCGTCGTGGAGACGTCCGGGTCTCCGGATGCGCTCAAGGAATCGTTCCGTCTGTGCCGTCGGTATGCCCGGATCTCGGTCGTCAGTTTCTACGAACGGGACCTGGACGGAATCCCCATGGACCACCTGGTCCTTCAGAACCTGAAGATCATCGGCGCCGCAGGCTGTTACGGCAATGCGGAAAACGTATGCGCCATCATGCAGGAGAATCCGGTCAGCCTGGAGCCCTGCATCACCCATCACGTACCGTTTGCCGATTGTCTGGACGTCTTTGAACACGAATCCAAATATCATGCGGACAAGATCAAGGTCATGATCGACTTTGACTAGCGCCGCGGAACCGAGGCATAAAAATGGAAAACAAGAAACTGGATCCCCTGGTCGTGGACGTAGACCGGGTCAAGCCGCTTCTGTTCGGGACCGAGTACGAGTCCCGCATGATCCTGGACCACGTCATCACGGGACGTGAGAACGTCATCCAGATCAATCACGGCACCGTCAAGGCGCACTGTGCGCTGGGCGGAGGGGTACATGAGGAGGATGAGATCTATTACATCCTGTCCGGACACGGGACCTGCCGCCTGGGCGACAAGACGGTGGAGATCAAACCCGATCAGGTCATCTTCATCCCGGCCGGCACGTTCCACGCGCTGGACAACAGCCAATCCGACGAGGATATGTGCATCCTGACTTTCTGGAGGGACTACCGGTACAATGACGCGTACACGGAGCGCATGAAGCAGTGGGGGAAGTCCTTCAAAACGATCGACGAGAAGTAAAGGAGAACACCATGAAACTGAGCAAATATATCGACCATACCAACCTGAAACCGTTCGCCCGGAAGGCGGACATTGAGAAACTCTGTGCGGATGCCGTGGCCAATGACTTCATGTCGGTCTGCGTCAATCCCTGCAACGTAACCCTGGCCAAGCAGCTCCTCAAGGGTACCGGTATCCGGGTCTGCACCGTGATCGGGTTTCCTCTCGGACAGAACACGACCGGAATCAAGGTGGAAGAGGCAAAACAGGCGCTCAAGGACGGATGCGACGAGTTCGACATGGTCATCAACGTAGGCCGGCTCAAGGACGGACAGACCGACTATGTCCGCGACGAGATCGCGGCCGTGGTCAGAGCCGTGGAAGGGAAGACGGTCAAGGTCATCATCGAGACAGGACTCCTGACGGATGAGGAAAAGGCGCTGGCCACCAGGCTCTCCTGCGAAGCGGGCGCGCATTTCGTCAAGACCTGCTCGGGTGTATCGGCCGGCGTGGCTACCGTCGAGGACGTGAAGATCATGAAGGCCAATGTCACCGGAGGCGTCAAGATCAAGGCATCCTCCGGGATCAAGACCTATGAGACCGCAAAAGCCCTGATCGACGCGGGAGCCGAAAGGCTGGGCACGTCTTCCGGAGCGGCCATTATCGCGGGCGCTCCGAAAGAGGAGTGACACGGAACAGGAGGAACACAGTATGGGTAAAGTCATAGGACCGGGCTCCCTGATCGCCGACCTGACCGGTTTCGCGCCTCACTTTCCTGCGCTGGGCGAAACCGTGATGGGATCGACGCTCCGGATCGGGCCGGGTGGCAAGGGTTCCAATCAGATGACGGCGGCCCACCGCGCTGGCGCGGACGTATGCCTGATCGGCCGCAGGGGTGAGGACTTCTTGGGCCGGGTGCTGGAGGCGCATTACGCGGCAGAAGGCATGCGGGAGGACCGGATCGTCATCGACCCGAAGGGTGAGACCGGTTCCGCATTCATTGAAGTTCAGGAGACCGACGGACAGAACCGGATCATCGTCATTTTCGCGTCCAACACACAGGTCTCCCGGGAAGACGTGCTGCGCGCCGAATCCGATTTTGCGGACGCGGATGCCGTACTCTGCCAGTTCGAGACCGGACTGACGTCCATCGAGGCCGCCCTGGAACTGGCACGAAAGTACCGGATTCCATCCATTCTCAATCCGGCGCCCTTTATGGATTTTCCAAAATCCGTATTCAGGGGTGTGGACTATGTCACACCCAACGAAACCGAGGCCGAACAGTATACCGGAGTCAGGGTGGAGACCCTTGAGGATTGCCGAAAGGCCGCAGAACGGTTCTTTGAGATGGGCGTCAGGAATGTGATCATTACCCTGGGCGTGCGGGGGGCATACTACACGAACGGAAAGGATGAGCTGACCGTTCCGGGGATCCGTGTCAAAGCTGTGGAGACCACCGGCGCGGGAGACGCCTTCAACGGCGGTCTCGCCTGTGCGATCTCTGAAGGGCTGGATATCGGCACCGCACTGAAATTCGCAAACTGCACGGCGGCCATTTCGGTGACCCGCCCCGGTTCCTCTCCCTCCATGCCTCAGCGTTCGGAAATCCTGGAACTGATGAAATCCGAGTACGGAATTGAGCTGTAACCGTTCGGTCCATAGGTGTGATCATGAAACAGAAACTATCTCTGCTCTGCCTGTTCTGTATGCTTTTGAGTGTTCTGTGCGGATGCGGCCTGTCCGGGGAAACCCCGGCGGGGACATCAGAACCCGCAACCGGTTCCGAGTCCGGTCCCTTGCCTAAGGATTCCGAGACCGATGACCCGGGCACGGAACCGTCCGAAACCGGCACGGTCGAGCTCCGGACTTCCAAGGCCCGGATGGAGATCGGAATCCTGGAGAACGGCTCGCTGGAGATCCGCAGAATGGCCACGGACGGTCATGAGTATCTGTCCGCTCCGCAGACGGTCTCGTTTCCGGATTCTGTTACCGGTCTTTCATTCAAGGGCGTCTTTCCGTATCAGACCGAACGGGGAAGCCGGGGATACCGCTTTTCCTATGCCGGCAATGATCTGGAATACGATTTCTTTGCCGTGTCCCACGAATCCTGGTCCGGACCGTTCGAGTTCTGGGCCACGCTCCGCAATCTGGGCGAAGACCGGTTTTCCATCCGGAACGGATCCTATTTCGACCTGACGGTCGGGATGTCCGATAGGCCTGTGGCGACGACATTCCGTAAGGAAGGCGGGTGCGCGGAGGGATGGAGGATCTACAACGGTTACTACGCCCCGGGAACCGGTATCTATAGGACCGATCTGGGTGTCTCCGAAACGGAACTGCCTCAGAGTTCCGCAAAATTCACGCCTTCTTCCTACACGGCGCTGTTCATCTGGACCGGGCTTCACAATCCGGAAAAGCAGACCATAACATTGTATGCCAAAGGAAGCAAGGGCGACACGATCCGGTTTGGATACGAGGACGCGCATGCCTCGATCGGAGGTCAGTGGCAGCCCGCGGTGCGGTATGACTGCCAGGATTCGTATACGTTCCGGAACACCGGTGTCTGGGAACCGGTCACCATCGAGTTCATACCGGCATTTCCGGCCGGCACCGACGCAGACGGAAAGGTCTGGAACCAGGACCACGCCAATAACGGTTATCCGTTCTATGTTTATGGAACGGATCCGGACGCGGATCCGTTCTGGGTGGATGAGATCACCATTAACGGCCAGACACAGTCCTTCAACGGTTCCTCCGCGGATCAGGGCTGCCCGATCGGCGGCTCCTGGGTCCCCAACGGTGGCGTCTCGATCGACCGGACGACAGGCTGGAGCGCAAGCTACGGCTCTTCCGTTTACGGGAAAGCGGTCGCCTCCTATACGACGGACCAGGACTGGAACGCGGGCGGCGATATCTCGATGATGTATATCGATACCGATGACGGTCACGGGCTCTATTTCGCACAGGAATGGACCAACGGCAAGCTGACCGCAGCGGGCAGGGAACACAACGTCGTGGCCCTCAACGCCATGATCGGGACCGGCTCGTTCTCCACAAAGATCGGGAAGGACCAGGTATTCCTGTATCCTCCCGTATACGTCGGAGTGTATGACGGGGATATTGAGACCGGGTCCAATCTGTACAAACGCTGGTTTCTCAATGTCAAGGCCCCGCGCAATATGGCGGAAGACCCGAACGAGCCCCTGACACAGCAGGACATGCAGATCGGATATGATGTGTCCCGCTACGGAATCCAGTCCATAAAATGGGATTACGGCTGGTGGACACCGAACAACTCCAATGAAGGACTTCTCGAAGTCAACAATCCGGCCTATCTGGCAGTACTGAACGGGGACACTCTTTCCGAATTCACCCGCAAGGCCAACCTGACCGGAGTCAAGCTGGCGCTCTACGTGCTGCTCAAGGATACCCGGCTCAACCGGGAGGGTGTACCGACCTCGGTCGGTCCCGATGCGCACCCCGAATGGTTTTCCAACCGCAAGGTGAACTGGGGATACTCGGCGGATCTGGGCAATCCGGAATGCGTCGAATTCTACCAGAACTATCTGGCCGACTTCTTCGAGCGCAACGGCATCACGACCTGGCGTTCGGATTTCGAGCCGATCTGCCGTTCATCGGACAAGGCAAACCGGCACGCCGCCAACGGAACGGATGTTCAGTACTGGTGTACGGTAGGATTCGGCGAACTGACCGATTACCTCATCGAAAACCTGGATGGGTTCCGGTATGAATCCTGTTCGTCCGGCGGATCGATGAAGGATCTGTTCACCATGACGAAGGCCTCCGTGATTAACTGCGATGACTCGGCCGATTACATGGCCCTGCATATGTCCTTTTATGACAGCTCCTACTGCATCCATCCCGCGCAGCTCCAGCTGCCGGTCAATTCGCTGACCTATACGCCCGGCTCAGGCAACTATACCGGAAGTGCCGACTACCTGTACGGGCTGCGGTGCCAGCTGACTGGTGCGGTCCTGCTTTCCAACTGGTCCGGCACGAACAGCATGGTCAACGAGACAGACGAGTGGGAGACCACGGTGAAGGTTGACTATAATGAAAAGCTGAAACCGCTGATCCGCAACGGGGATCTGTATCACATTCTGCCCAGGCCGGACGGAAAAAACTGGGACGGACTGGAATACGTGGACCCGGAAGCAAAGGGGATCCTGGGCGCGGTGATGCTCTGGAAACCCGAAGGCGCGGAACGCACTAAGACCGTACGTCTTCGCGGTCTGGAACCGGATACGGAATACCGGCTTTCCTTCACGGACCGGCGGGAGCAGGACTGTGTCCTCAGCGGACGCGAGCTTATGGAGACCGGTCTGACCGTCACGATCACAGAACGGGTCGGATCCGAGATCGTCTTTCTGTCCCGAAAATAGAATTGCACAACAGGACGCGGGCCCTCCGGAGAAAACCGGATAGGCCCGCGTCCTGTTGTATGCGTTGCAAAAGTCAGCGGGAGGTTTCCTGCTCGACCAGTCGGACGCCGACGTACTTCTTGCGAAGGGCCGGCTTTTCGATCTTGCCGGTCGCGTTTCTGGGGACAGGGGCGAAGATGATCTTGCGGGGGCGCTTGTAACGGGGAAGACCCAGGCAGAATTCATTGATTTCCTCTTCGGTGCATTCGACGCCATCCTTGAGTTCGATGATCGCAGCCGCGATCTCACCCAGACGTGTGTCCGGAAGTCCGATGACGGCCGCATCCTTGATCTTGTCGTTGGCCCGGAGGAAATCCTCGATCTGGACCGGATACAGGTTTTCGCCGCCGGTGATGATGACGTCCTTCTTGCGGTCGACCAGATAGATGAATCCTTCCATATCGGTCTTGGCCATATCTCCGGTCAGAAGCCATTCGCCACGCATCACTTCCGCGGTGGCTTCGGGATTCTTGTAATAGCATTTCATGACGCCGTCGCCCCTTACGGCCAGTTCTCCGACCTCACCCGGTTCCACGTCGTTGAAATCACTGTCCACGATCCGGGCTTCCCATCCGTATCCCGGGATGCCGATGGCGCCGACCTTGCGGATGTTTTCAATGCCCAGATGCACGCAGCCTGGTCCGATGGACTCACTCAGCCCGTAGTTCGTATCGTACTCATGGTGCGGGAAGACTTTCTTCCATCTGCGGATCAGGGAAGGGGGCACGGGCTGAGCGCCGATGTGCATCAGTCTCCACTGATCCAGGGAATAGTCCGAAATGTTCAGCTTCTTCTGATCCAGCGCGTCCAGGATATCCTGGGCCCACGGCACGAGCAGCCAGACGATGGATACGTGCTCGTCGGAAACGGTCTGCAGGATCCATTCCGGTTTGACGCCGCGCAGAAGCACGGCCTTGCTGCAGGAGACCAGGGATCCGAACCAGTGCATCTTGGCGCCGGTATGATACAGGGGAGGAATGCAGAGGAACACGTCATCATGCGTCTGTCCGTGATGCTTCTGCTCGGTAAGGGCAGCCCGCATCAGGGAATGGTGGGCATGCAGGATCGCTTTCGGGAATCCGGTCGTTCCGGAAGAGAAATAGATCGCGGCGTTGTCGTCATCCGTAATGTAGATGGGAGGAGCCTGGGTCGAGCAGTAGCCGGCCAGCTGCAGATAGCGCATGCTGAAATCCGGAGCCTCGTCCCCGACGAAGAAGTAATCCCGGATGCCGGGCATCTGGTCCTTGACCTGGGAGACACGCTCGATGAAATCCGGCCCGAAGAAGAGGATGGACACGTCCGCCAGATCCACGCAATACTGGATCTCGTCGGCTGAGAACCGGTAATTCATCGGTACCGCGACCGCACCGGCCTTCAGGATGCCGAAATAGATGGGGAGCCATTCCAGACAGTTCATCAGAAGGATCCCGACCTTGTCATCCCGCCTGACTCCGCGGGTGAGCAGCAGGTTGGCGACCCGATTGGCCTGCATATCGAACTGCAGCCAGGTCATCTCGCGGCGGTATTTTACGGTGGCGGATGCCTCGATCAGGGAGAATTCGCGCCAAGATGTGGCGTCCGCGGGACGCTGTGCCGGGTTGATCTCCACAAGGGAGACCTCGTTCGGAAAGTAGCGGGCGTTTTGCTCCAGAAAAGCTGTGATCGGCATAGAATGGTAAACCTCCAGTGCGCTCCGCCGGTCAGACGGAGAAAAATCTTCTCAAAACTACGAACAGTATAGCACCCGGAAAGAGGGTCAGTCAAGAACATACGGAAAAAAGCGGCCGGAGTACAGCGATTCCGTACTCCGGCAGGTCCGTTAAGCTCTTCGGCTTAGACTGTGGGAAGCCCCATCTGTTCCATCAGGCGCTTGTTGAATTCTTCCGCGGTATTGTAACCCATCTTTTTCTGCCGGTTGTTCATGGCGGCGATCTCCAGGATGATGGCCAGGTTTCGGCCGGGTTTTACCGGAATCGTGATGGAGGGAATATCCACGCCCAGAATGTTGTATTTGTTCTCGTCAAGGCCCAGGCGGTCGTACATCTTGCCCTCGATCCACTGTTCCAGATGGATGACCAGATCGATCTGACCTTCGTCCTTGACGGCGCCCATGCCGAACAGTCTGCGCACGTCTACGATTCCGATGCCGCGGAGTTCCACGTAATGGCGGATGATCTCGGGTGCGTTGCCGACCAGCTGACCGGACGCGATCCTACGGATCTCCACGGCGTCGTCCGCAATCAGGCGGTGACCTCTCTTGACCAGTTCGATCGCCGTTTCACTCTTGCCTACGCCGCTGTCGCCCAGCAGCAGAAGGCCTTCGCCGTATACGTCCACAAGAACGCCGTGCCGGGTGATGCGGGGAGCCAGGTAGTTGTTGAGTGTCGTGATGAGCAGCGCCATGATGTCGCTGGTCCGTTCCTGTGTTCTCAAAAGGGGAACGTTTTCCTGCTCGGCATAGGTGCGCAGTTCCTGACAGGGGGAGTTGCCTGCTGTGACCAGGACCGCGACCGGATGCGCCTTGATGAAGCTGAGCAGGGTATTCTCTCGCTGTTCCGCGGGAAGCCCGTCCAGATACCGGCATTCCGCGTTTCCCAGAAGCTGGATACGCCGTTTTTCAAACAGCGTGAAATAACCGGCAAGCGCCAGTCCGGGCCGGCTGACTTCCGGAGTGCGGATCAGGATCTCCTCCAGATCCGAAGGGGCGTAAAGGATCTCAAAATTGAAATCGGAAACGATCCGGTTCAAGGAAACGGTATATTCCTCCATACAAGGCCTCCATACGATAGGTTCACTCGAATTATAGCACATTTGCGCCCGCGGTTGTGAGTTTTGCATAAGATTTCATTGACTGAATTTAAGAAATATGGTAAACTAATGTGAATAAGTATGGAGAAGCGGCTGTAGTCCGCACTTGGTCATGTCAAAATATTCGGTGATTCGCCTAACCGCGATCCTGCTGATCACGACGGCGGTTCTGGTCCTGTGCGCTTCGTGCGGGGCGGTGTCATACAAATCCGTCGGGACCTGCGCGGGTTTCGAGGTATATGAGGATGAACTCAGGTTTGTCACCCTCCAGTACCGGCAGATGATGGCGGACGAATACGGAGAGGACATCTGGACGGACCCGAAGAAAGCGGAGTCATACCGTGAGGAACTGTACAGGAACGTCCTGGGCAATCTGACGGTCAACTATGCCGTTCTGGATCTGGCGCGCGACGTCGGATACAAGGCGGATGACGAAGACGTGAAACGTATGACCGAAACGCGCCTGGCCGGATACAAGACCGAACTGGCCAATTACGGGTATGATTACGATCAGTTCCTGGCCGAGGCCAACCTGACCGACCGGCTGTACCGGTTCACCCTGACCTGCGACATTCTGGAGGGTCAGCTGATCTATGCCTATGCCAATGACCTGGGCATCATCGATTACTGCGACGTAACCGCCCAGGATAAGCAGAAGTTCTATGATTTCGTCATCGGGGGCGGATTCGTCCTCACCTATCATGTGTTTGTGAGGAACGATGAAGGGGAGGATACAGAGGCCAACCGGTCCAAGGCCGCCGAAGCCCGCGAGTTCCTGGTCAGCGGAAAGAAGACCATCAGCCAGATGGTCGGAAGCAACTATAACGAAGACCTGACCGAGACCAAGCCCTACTGCTTCACGAAAGGGGAAATGGATCCGGTCTATGAAGAGGCGGCGTTCAAACTGGAAGTCGGGGAGATCAGCCCGGTCGTGGAGACCGAAAGAGGATTCTACGTCATCGTCCGCCAGGATCTGACTCCGTCCTACGCCACCACCAACCTGTCCACCCTTCTTCAGCAATACCAGTATCAGGCCATGTCCGAGATCCTGGAAGCCCACCAAAAGGAGCTTTCCGTGACTCTCAACGAGTACGGGGAGTCTCTGGACCTGGTTTCGCTTAAGTAGGCGCCATGAAGAAGAACCGGAACCTGTACTTCTCCGAGCACTCGGATAAACCGAAACGGCATATGAGCCCGAAAGCCCTCAGGGGACTTCTGATCATCCTGGGCGTCGCGACAGCCTGTCTGACGGTGGCCGTCCTGACCGGACTGCTCCTGGGCCGGGCCGCAGAGAAGATTCCCGAGCCTGACGAATCCGAAACGGTCCGGATTCCGTTTGAACCCCGTGACGTACCCTCGGTAAATGCCGGGACGCTGTCTGCCGGGG
>JAFYHA010000136.1 GCA_017539425.1 Clostridia bacterium | reverse complement strand
TCCACATAGGTATCCGCAGCTTTCATCGTACCCTCATGGATGCCGGTGTACTTGGCCACAACAGCCGGTCCCGCGAAAGCATAGCCCAGGGTATAGCCTGCGTTCAGGTCCTTGGTGGTGTACGGCACCACGCTGTATTCCAGAGCAAACTCGCCCTTGCACTGTCCGAGCGGTGTCGGGAACACGCCCCAGTCACCGATCTCGCCGGTGCATCTGAGCAGGGTCACGGCCAGGGTGTTGCGGCCGTTGCGGAGCACTTCGTATTCGCACAATCCGCGATTGGCCACGAGCAGGGCGTCTTCCCCTTTCTCGGACTCTAGGGCGGCAAACGCCTGGCAGCGCTGGGTGTTGGTCGGGTTCTTCCAGGTCTCGAACGGCTGGATGGAACGGCGGACCAGATCGAACTGGCCTTCCGCCAGGACCGTAGAGGTCTGGATATCGGTATCGAACAGGGCGCGGACGCGCTGGTTCTCATCCCGGTTGACGATGACGGTCTTGATGTCCACGCGGGCGATGCCGGCGGTCAGGGTGACAAATGTGGTCAGGTCGGCGTCGAAATCCATCTTTACGGCGGCCTTGAATGTCACGGAATACGGAGTGACATCGGAAACCGAGATCTCCGCGCACTGGTTGTATTTGGGCTCGTCGCCTTCCACGCCCACGAAGTTGTACAGGTTGCCCTGATCCTTGACTCGCTCGAAGCGGTTCTGTCCGGTATAGACGCGGCCGGTTCTCTTGTCGAGGAGATCGAACGTGCCGTCCTCCCGGAAGCAGACCTTGAGGGTCTCGTTCTCCATGGAGCGCCAGTCGTACTTCACGGCGGATGCGGCGTCGGCCGCCTTGTCGGCCTTCTCCACACGGTACAGGGAGTAGCCTATGCCGCTCTTGGTGACCGGGAAGGACACGTAGAAGCGGTCCACGTATTTGGGCTGACGGAACCGGTCATCCGGCAGCGTGTAGGTGAACTGGTTGCGGACGATGCGGGTCTTGACCGGAACGGCCTTTCCCTTCTCGTCGAACACGCGGATGGCCTGCACGTTCTCGTCCTTCTCGAAATCCACGAACGTGGATACGGTGGTGGCGCTGCGGACCGGTTCCAGGTTCAGGACCACGATGGCCTTGTCGCCCTTGACGGCGGAGCTGTCGACGTGGTCCGCGATGAACTGGAGCGAATCCTCGCCCAGCTGGTCCGCGACCTCGCGGCTCTTGTGGAACCGGGTCTTCATCTCTTCATAGATCTCGTCGCAGGAGCAGGTGCAGATGGAGTCGTGCGGATGGCACTGCATCAGCTTTCTCCAGGCGTATACGAACAGCTCGTTCTTGTACTTGCCGCCGTTGAGCATCGCGATGACGCTCTCGGGTTCGGAGATGCGTTCCAGCTGGTGCTGGCCGTCATGGTTGAGCTGCTTGATGTCCACATGGGTGGAGGCGGTGTTGATCAGGGTGCCGTAGCCCGAGCCGTACTGGCCGGCGATCTCGCCCTTGAACACTTTCAGGTTCTTCTTGTTCTTGCGGATCTCATCCACATAGATGCCGAAGTTGCTCTGCTTGACCTCGACCTCGTCCTGAACCTCGTTGGCCAGCTTGATGGCCTTGTGCAGATCCATCTGGATGGGCTGATGGTCGCAGCCGTTCATGCCCAGGAGCTGATCCGTGGTGGCAAACCGGGACGTGGACGCCACAATATGCGCGATCCGTTCCTTCAGGGCGTCCGGATCCGTGGGCAGTTCCATGGCGTTGTGATACCAGTTGGCGAACATCACGCCGATGACTTCACTGCCGTCCGGAGCCTGCCAGAGCAGTTCGGACTTGGTCACGCCGTTCTGCTTGACGACCTCGTTGTCCGAGCCCATGTCGTTGACGCCGCGTCCGAAGATGGCGTTGTCAAAACCGAATCCGCGCACGATCTGCGGCGCCTGAGAGATGTTGCCGAACGAATCCGGGAAGTAGCCGGATTCCACGGGCTTTGCCCCGATGGACTTGCAGAACTTGATGCCGTACAGCATATTGCGGACGTTGGCCTCGCCGGAGGTCAGGTATTCATCCTGCAGCATGTACCACGGACCGATCTGGATGCGTCCGGCCTTGATGAGCGCGAACAGCCGGTTCTTCATTTCCGGCTTGATTTCCAGGTAGTCCTCGATGACGATGTACTGACCGTCCATATGGTAGTAGGTGTAATCCTCGTTCTCCTCCATGACCTTGATCAGGTTGTCGAACAGATCGATGAGACGGATTCTGTGCTTCTCGAACGGGAGATACCACTCGCGGTCCCAATGGGAGTGCGGGATGATGTGCAGCGTTTTTTTCTTCATAGCAGTTGTGGGGATTTCACCTTGAAATCCTACCTCCTGTCAATATTTTCGTATTTGGATCTCCGCCATAAAGGCGGTCGATTTCGGTTTATTCGGATACGGTATCGACCGTAACCTGTGTCCGTGCGGTCCGTCTTGCGGCCGCGCATTTTTTCAGGCATCGGAACCCGGCCCGGAGGCCTTTGCACGAAAGGACAACGGCCTGACAGAGCACCCGGCGGATGACCCGCTTGGCCTGGGCATACCGGTAGTCCTCACCGGGAAGAGGCGGAATGACGGGCGTGACCCGGAGATAACGCATCCGGGATGCCCGGAAGCGTTTTTCCGGACGCATGCGGCTGGTATACAGGATCATCCTCTTGTCTCCTTTCCGGGTATATGGAATCCAATACCTATGATATCTTAGATGATGAAGAAAAGCAAGCGGTTCGGCAAGGAAACTACCGTTTCCGGTCCGGTACATTCCGGCGGTCCGTGACCGGCCGGAAGAAGGAGTACAGGTAGCACGGGATCATGCCGTTGTACAGCTTGCGGACCTTGTCCGCCCTCCGTCCGTACAAGGCCTCGAAGCGTTCGCTGGCGGACAGGATGTAGATCTGCCAGGGCGCAAACCCGGAAAGGTTCTTTCCGGTCTCGCGGTAGAGCTGTTCCGCCTGTTCCACCGTGAACATGCGTTCCCCGTATGGAGGGTTGCAGACGATCGTGCCCCGGCAGTCCGGTTTTTGGATCGTTCTCGCGTCCGCACGGAAGAATTCGATATGGTCCGCAACGCCGGCACGGATCGCATTCTCTTCTGCGACCGGAAGCACCGAAGGGTCTATATCCGAAGCCCGGTTCCTGAGGTCCGGGATGTCGATTCGCTTTGTCTTCGCCTCTTCCCTGGCACTGTCGAAGACCGGTCGGCCTAGCCAGGGGTATTCCTCGCCGGCAAACCGTCTTTTCAGTCCCGGCGCTATGCCCAGCTGGATCATCGTGCCTTCGATGGCGATGGTTCCGGAACCGCAGAACGGGTCCCAGAGCATATTGTCCGGACGCAGCCTGGCTTCATAGATGAGCCCTGCCGCCAGCGTTTCCCGTAACGGCGCGACGCCGGATTCCGGCCGGTATCCGCGCTTGTGGAGAGGGATGCCGGTCGTGTCGATCATCAGGGTCGCGACGTCCTTGAAGATAAAGAACTCGATCTGGTACTTGATCCCGGTCTCTTCGAACCAGTCCCGCCGGTAGGCGCTTTGCAGCCTTTTGACGACGGCCTTCTTGACGATGCTCTGGCAGTCCGGAACCGAGAACAGCTGGCTCTTCACGGCATGTCCCTTCACCGGAAACGCGTCCGAGGAACCGATATAATCCTCCCACGGCAGAGCCGCCGTTCCGTCGAAGAGATCGGTGAAGGACCGGGCCTCAAACTGGCCCAGTTTCAGGTATACCCGTTCCGCGCACCGAAGACCGATATTGGCTTTGGCGCAGTCCTCCATC
>JAFYHA010000135.1 GCA_017539425.1 Clostridia bacterium | reverse complement strand
TGTCCGGAAGTAATCTCATTGTACAGGAACTGCCGAAGTTCGCTGTCCAAAGCGTTCGACAGGGCTTCCGCACTTTCAGTCCGGATGGTGTTGGTCACGATGCTGCAGGCATAGTCCCTCTCATCCGTATCGATCACGACCGGGGTGCCCTTGGCCAGAATCTCATTGTTCGATATCCCGGTCATGGTGCCGCCTCTCAGGAGCACGGCGGCCTGGCCGTTCCCCGCCTGCGTGACCTGGCTGTAGGAGAGATTCAGGATCCGGGCGCCTTCGGATTCGACGGTGGCTCCGGTTTCGGAGCGCAGCGAGCATCCGGAAACGCTGACCACAGTCTCTTCAGAGGTGGTATCCTCGATGAACAGGGCCTTGTTCCTCGAATAGAACGTGCATCCGGTCAGGGTGCATTTGTGGATTCCCGTTCCGATCTTCATCCCGACCGAGCCTCCGATGGCCGAACAGTCGGTAAAGGTTCCCCAGTAGCCTCCGTAGTTTCCGGAGGCGTCCTTGGCGACGCAAGCGATGTTGAAACCGATGTCCGCACCATAGGAGCGCAGACCGCTCGTGATGATCTGGTCATTGTCCGTCAGCCAGAAGGCGCACGGAACCGGTTTGCCGTCCGCATAGACGGCGCAGTCCCGGATCCAGGAGGTGTCCCGGCTTCCGCAGACGTAGATTCCGGCATAGGACGGAGACACGACCGTGACGTTCTCAATCACCAGCCGGCCGGGGTTCACGTTCCTGTTGGTGAGGGATCCGGCGCAGACGCCGATATAGGGGTTGCGGATCAGCACGTTCTTGAGCTGGCAGCCCGGGGAGAGCATCTCCACTTCGGAACCGGAGGCTCCGGATGCGGCCTCGATCGTCAGGTTGGAGACCATCCCTCCGTTGTTGATCGTGAACAGGGCCCGGTCGGCGGAAGTGTGCCGGATGACCGGCATTTCCCCGTTCCGGACTTCCCCGACCACGGTCAGGGCATCCAGACGGACAGTACCGGAAACCGTGTATTCGCCGAGCGGGACAAAAATCGGTTTGCCTGTGTTCTTGGCCTCCCGGACGGCGCTTTCAAATCCTTTGGTGGCATCCGCGCCGTCCTTTACGTAGTCTGAAAGCATCAGATAGCGCTTGAAACCTTCGCGGACGTAATCGAGTTCTTCTTCCATAAATGTATACAGAGCCTCCTGAACTCCGAAATCATCGGAACCGACGATACACAGTTTGGTCCCGATCCATACACAAAGGCTCTCCCCTGTGCCGAGCTGCTCCAGTGCCTGCCTGGACTCGGGGCGGTTTGTGCTGCCGATCAGGATTTCCTTGTCCCGGATCTGCTCCGGGTCCCAGTCGGTGACCAGACTTGCCGTCAGGCCCTTTTCCGTCATCTGGGTCCGTAAAGCGACCGCCAGCTTGGTGATGCGGTCTGATGAGGTGTCCGAACGGACGATCTGGTAGCCGTTGAGGTCGACCTGTTCCGACCCCTTCGTCTCGGTCTGCGTATCCGGATTCTCCCTCCCGGTTTCTGTGGAAAGCGGCTCTTCAGGGGAAGAGCCGCATCCAAACAGGGTCAGGAGAAGCCCGCAGAGCAGCATAAGAATAATACAGGATGTAGCGGTGCTTCTCATCGTCTTATTTCACCACGTAGGTTCCGGTGGTATCCGAGAACACGGTAGTCACATTTTCCTTGCGTCTGGACGTCTTGACGCGTTTGAAGAGTTCTTCCTTGAACTGCTCTTCATTGAACGGGATCTCGATCGGTTTGCCCAGCCAGGAGGACAGATGCATCGCATTGGACAGGGTCAGGCCGTTGATGCCTTCCCGTCCGTCCGCGATCATGGGCTCTCCGCGCAGGATGGCGGCGGCGAACGCATTCAGGATGCCCACGTGCTGGTCGTTGGAACCCGGGCATTCGATCTGGATCCGTTCATTCTTGGGCTGCGCGAAGGCAACCTTGTTGGTCCTTGAGAATTCGGGTTCGGGCATTTCCAGTTTGGTCAGCCACAGGGACCCGCCGTCACAGTACAGCGTACCGCCGTCGCAGACGATCTCGAAGCGGTTGCAGCCCGGAGCGTCGCCCGTGGAGGTAATGAACGTGCCGGTCGCGCCGTTGGCATATTCCACATAGGTGGTGACGTCGTCTTCCACTTCGATATCATGCCATTTGCCGTAATGGAGCTTGGCGTCCACAAGGACGGGCATGCCGCAGATCCACTGCCACAGGTCCAGGTTGTGGGGGCACTGGTTGAGCAGGACGCCGCCGCCCTCTCCGGACCAGGTCGCTCTCCAGGCGCCGGAATCGTAATAAGCCTGAGGACGGTACCAGCCGGTGACCATCCAGCTGGTGCGGCGGATGGCGCCGAGTTCCCCGCTCTGGATGATCTCTCTCATCTTGCGGTAGACCGGAGTGGTCCTCTGGTTGAACATCATGCCGAACTTGAGATCCGGATGACGGTCCGCACAGGCCATCATCTCACGGACCTGCAGCGTGTATACGCCGGCCGGTTTCTCGCACATGGCGTGAAGGCCGTTGTCCATGGCCTCGATGACGTACTGGGGATGGAAGTAATGGGGGACGCTGACGATGACGGCATCGATGAGCCCCGAACGGATCATTTTGCCGGCGTCGTCGAACAGGGCCGGAAGCCGGATCTCGTCCGCGCGTTCCGGGTATTTCTCCTTGGCGTTCGCCGTGGCCTTCTCTACCCATTTGAGACGGTCCGGATTGATGTCGGCGATGGCTGCAACCTCGATCTCAGGGCACTTGCCGGCCAGTATGTTGTTGAAATGGGCGGAACCCATGTTACCGCATCCGATGATGCCGATTCTGACTTTTTTCATAGCTTTTTTTGTCCTCTCTAGGTATGGATTGTGTCCTCAGTGCAGACCGAGGGAACGGAGATAGTCGTAGCTGGCCTTCAGGCAGTCGAATGGATCGTCCTCATAGCAGGAATCCTGCTCGACGAAGGCGTATTTGGTCCCGGCGTCCAGGGAGGCCCTGATGATGGCCGGATAGTTCATGTTGCCCTTCCCGACCGGAGCCATGCGCTGGCCTTTCGCGGTCAGTGAGAAGCATCTGTCCTTGTAGTGCAGGCAGTCCACGCGGCCCTTGAGGGCATGGATGACCTCGACGGGGTCCGCACCGGCTTCCACGGCCCAGTAGCAGTCCATCGTGAATCCGAGTTCGTCCGGAGTGAAGGCTTCGCTCATCATTTCAAAGGAGTTCTTGTTTCCGTTTTCCGGGAACCGTCCGAATTCCATATGGTGGGAATGATACATGAACTTGAGTCCCGCCGCCGCGATTTTCTTCACGGCCGGGCGGATCTCGTCGATAAAGGTCTGCATGCTGGCCGCGTCGAACTGGAATTTCGGGTTGCTGCCGATGCCGATGTACGGACAGCCGAAGGTCTTGTGGAACGCGATGGTCGCGTCGGTATCCTTGACGATCCGGTCATAGCTGAAATGGGTCAGGTCGGCGGTCAGGCCGTCCTTCTTGAGTTCCGCGGCCATCCAGTCCGCTTCATAGGCACAGACGCCGGAAAGCTGGACGGAAGTGTAGCCGATGTCCGCGATCTTCTTCAGTGTTTCCGCGAGAGCTTCGGGCGTTTTGCAGAAGTCCCGCACGGTATACAGTTGTGCACCGATAATCATGAAATTTCTCTCCTTTAACAGGTTTTTTCGGTCTGCCCCGCGCGATTGAGCAGCGCACGGAGGGACTCGGTGGCATACCGGAACGCCTCGGCTCCGGATGCAAAGCGCTTCTGGTCGATGACGGTCCGGTCTCCCGGTGTCTCCAGTCCGGACAGCCCCACGAACTCCTGCAGGTGGGGTTCCAGGGTCAGGACGGTCTCCTTCTCTTGGAGCAGTTCGGGCAGGTAGACGTCCATATGTCCGTCTCCCTCTCCCGCAGCCACGACCGTTCCGTTCTTCAGGCAGTCCTTGATGTGTCCGTAGTAGATCCTGTCCTTCAGGAGACGGAATGCCCGGAGCACGTCCTCGCCGCACTGGATGAAATTGGCCGGATCGAACACGGCGGTCAGGCCGGGCACACGGTCCAGGATCTCAAGGCAGCGGTCTGCGGTATCGCCGTAGATGCCCTTTTCGTTTTCGTGGCAGACGATGACGCCGGTAGGTCCGGCCTCTCTTACGAAGTCCGAAAGACGGTCCGCCACCTCATCCAGATAGGCGGGGTCCCCGTTCGTTCCGAAAAAGCTGAACAGGCGGATGCAGGAGGCGCCCAGAGTCACGGCCGAATCCAGGACCTTTTTGAAGCGGTCGAGTTCATGCGCACGGTTGCCCTTGATGTCCACTTTCCCGATCGGCGAGCCGATGGACCAGACGGAGATGCCGGCGTCGTCCAGGGTTTTCCGGACTTCACGGACCCGTTCCGGCGCAAGGTCGGCGATGTTGATCCCGTTTACGCCCCGGATCTCGAGCAGTCCGATGCGGTTTTCATGAAGCGCGCGGATCTGTCCTTCCAGGGAAGGATCCGCTTCGTCCGCGAACGCGCAGATGCGATAGGAAGCCATGCCGACTCCTTACACGCCCGAGTAGGCGGAGAAACCTCCGTCCACGGGAAGGACAACGCCGGTGACGAAGGAGGCCTTGACCGGGTCGGTCAGGAATTCCAGGGCGCCGAGCAGTTCGCAGGGTTCTCCGAACCGTCCCATCGGGGTGGCGGCCAGGATCTTGCCGGTCCGAGGGGTCGGCGTCCCGTCCTCGTTCCAGAGCAGGGCTTTGTTCTGCTGGGTCGAGAAGAAACCGGGCGCGATGGCGTTGACGCGGATGCCGGCGTTCGCGAAATGGACGGCCAGCCACTGGGTGAAGTTGGACACGGCGGCCTTGGCCGAGGAGTAAGCCGGGATCTTGGTCAGCGGGGTGAACGCGTTCATCGAGCTGATGTTCAGGATGGAGCAGCCTTCCCTTCCGAGCATGTCCACGGAAAAGACCTGGGACGGAAGAAGGATGCCCATCAGGTTGAGATTGAATACAAAATTGAAGGAATCCTTCGGGATATTGAAAAAGGTCAGGATATCGTCGCGGGACTCGTCTCCGGGTTCATAGACCTCATGTGCCGTGGTGGCTTTCGGATTGTTGCCTCCCGCGCCGTTGATCAGGACCGAGCAGGGTCCGAGATCCTTCAGGATCTCAGCATGTACCTTCTCCAGAATGTCCTTGTCCAGAACGTTGCAGCCGTAGGCTTTGGCCGTGCCTCCGGATGCCCGGATGGCGGCCGCATACTTTTCAGCGGCTTCCAGGTTCAGATCCAGAAGAGCCACCGCATAGCCTCTTTGAGCCAGATCTTCCGCAAAAGCGGAGCAGAGTACTCCTCCCGCGCCGGTAATGACGCAAACTCTCTTTGTTTCCATAGTGTGTCGGGACAGGCCGTTTGACGGTCTGTCGACCTCCTGTTTCAATCGGACGGTCCGGAATAAAAACCAAGGTCCGGATGCCGTCTTATCTATTAGAATTATAAAGTGTAAAAGTTGTAAAGTCAATGAAATCTTCAAGAAACGGGCGGCAGTTTTTCAGAAAAGTGATCGTTTCCGTTGCTTTTTCCGGAAGGGCGTGGTATACTGAAAATCGGAAAACTGCGGGGAGGACGGCGTATGTTCAAAACCGAATTACATCTGCATACATCCAACGTCTCGACCTGCGCGAACGCTCCTGCGGGATACACGGTATCCAGGTATCTCAAGGAGAACTATACGACCCTGGTCGTGACCAACCATTTCAGCCGGTTCACGTTTTCACAGGAACAGGATACCTGGTCCCGGAAAGTGGATCATTTCATGACCGGCGTGACGGCCCTGACCGAGGCCGCGGCGGGACGGCTGCATGTGCTGACGGGCTGTGAGCTCCGCCTCAATACGGATGACAACGACTACCTCCTGTACGGCGTGACCCGGGAGTTCCTGGAATCCTGCCCCGATCTGATGGACCTTTCCGTAAAAAAGTTATCCATTCTCTGCCGGTCCCGGAACGTGCTCCTGGTTCAGGCCCATCCGTTCCGTAATTTCATGCGGATCGTCGAGCCTTCCCTGCTGGACGGTATCGAAGTCTACAACGGACTGACCGGGCAGCCCAGCCGCAACGATATGGCGGCGGTCTGGGCCGAGCGGTTCAGCCTGATCCCGACCTCCGGAAGCGACTTCCACGACGCGGAGAACCCGATCGACGGCGGGATCCTGACCGAGGAACCGATCGTGTCCCCGGAACAGCTCGTCAAGGTGCTCCGGTCCCGGAATTACAAGCTCATCCGTACGGGAGCTGCCCCGTTCTGAACGTTCCGAAAAACAAAACAAAAAAGACTGCTTTCCTTCCGGCGCAGACCGTAAGAGGCAGTCTTTTCGTTTTGTCCGGGACGGTTTCGCCTAGACCTTTTTCGTAGGATAGCAGGCCCGCTCCCCGCCTATATACTTGGGACGGGTCCGGGCACAGATCAGGACGGCTTTTCCGATATGGTCCAGGGACAGCCGGACCGGTACCGCCACGTCCTTGAGATGCATTCCGATCAGCGTACCCCCGATATCCATTCCGGCATGGGCGCGGATATGCTCCACGGCCACCGGATCCCGCATGGCCTTCCATACGGCCGTCGCGAAAGAGCCGCCCGCCTTGGGCTGGGGCACTACGCAGACCGGCTCCAGGCCGTAGGCTTCGGCGCAGTCCCGTTCGATGATGAGAGCCCGGTTGAGGTGCTCGCAGCATTGTGCGGCAAGATAGATGCCCCGGCTCGTAAGTTCGGGCAGGATCCGTCCCACAAGGGCTTCGGCCGTGCTGTACGAAGAGCCGTGGCCGATGAGGCTGCCCATGATCTCGGACGAGGAGCAGCCGATGACCAGGATGGAACCCGGCTTCAGCATGGCCTTGTCCAGGAGTTCCAGAAGCGCTTTCCGGGCTTCCTCCGCGGCTTCCTGATCCAGGAATTGCTGATTGTCCATAACCCTATCCTCCTAGCGGATGCGGTCGCTCCCGTCTTCGGGAATGACCTTTTGCACGGCCGCGATGGCGACCTCGATCATGTCGTCGTCCGGTTCGTAGACCGTGAGATGCTGCAGGGCGATACCCGGCGCGGAAATGATCTTGGTCAGAATGTTGTCATGACGCCCTGCAAACTTGAGCAGTTCGTAACCGATGCCCACGGTCAGGGGGACCAGGGCGAGCTTGATGGCCGCCCGGATCAGGGTGTTCAGCCAGACCGGGCCTTCCGGTACATACACACTGGGAATGAAGAATCCGATGAAGATGCTGACCAGCACCATCAGGATCATGAAGGAGGTTCCGCAGCGCGGATGGAAGCGGCGCATACCGCGCACGTTTTCCACGGTCAGCGGAAGGCCGGCCTCATAGCAGAAGATGGTCTTGTGCTCCGCACCGTGATACATATAGGTCCTGCGGATATCCTTCATCAGGGCCACGGCGGCCACATAGCCCACGAGCAGGATGATCTTGATCACGCCCTCGATGACGGACCTCCAGATCTGGCCTTGCGGCGTGGTCGGATCGAGTCCGGTCAGGGACAGGATTCCGGTGGCACTGTAGGTCGGAGCCAGGATGAACAGCCCGACGGCCAGGACCAGGCCGAGCACGATCCCGATGATCATCACGATGGAGATCTGGAACTTGGAGAGCTTTTCCTCTTCCTTGACCTCGATCTTCGTGCGGGCGTTGCGGTCTTTCTTTTCAGGCTTGTCCGGGTTCTCCGTCCGGGATTCGGCCGGCTCCGGGGTGCTCTCTGGGGATTCTTCCGCGGTGGTTTCTCCGGCTTGGACGTCGGATGGCGCAGAGGCCTCCCCTTCCGCCGTTTCTTCCGGTTTCGGCTCTTCCGGAACGGAGTCCGGTTTCTCTTCGCCTTCCGGTTTGTCGCTCTTGGTGATGGCGTCCAGCGTGGAGATCTCGGCCGACCGGGTCAGGGCCTTGTATCCGGTCTTCAAGGAATCAAAAAAGTTGAAAATGCCGCGCACGACCGGGATCTTGAAGAATCCGGGGCGGGAGTTGCCGGGCGTATCCCATTCCTCGATGACGATCTCGTCCTGCATGTTCCGGACGGCCATCGCGGAACGTTTGGGACCGCGCATCATGATGCCCTCGATCAGGGCCTGTCCTCCGATGGACGTTTTCATCACCGGACAGGATTTGTCTTTGTTTTTCGACAAGGTATTGCTCCTCTCAATCTAATGAATCTATGGATTTGTGAGTATTTTTGACAAAAATTGTCCCGTATAAGACACTTCTGACTTTGCGACCTGTTCAGGCGTGCCCTCGGCGACCAATGTGCCTCCCTCGCTTCCGCCTTCCGGTCCCAGGTCCAGGATGTAGTCCGCGGACTTGATGACATCCAGGTTGTGCTCGATGACCAGAACGGTATTGCCCCGGTCGACGAGCAGCTGGAGTATGGACAGAAGCTTCTTGACGTCCGCCGAGTGCAGGCCGGTGGTCGGTTCGTCCAGGATGTAAATGGTCTTTCCCGTGCTCCGCTTGGACAGCTCGGCAGCCAGCTTGACGCGCTGGGCCTCCCCGCCCGAAAGCGTGGTCGAACTCTGTCCGATCTGGATATAGCCCAGACCGACGTCGTTCAGGGTCTGCAGCTTGTTCACGATGGAAGGAAGACCATCGAACAGCTTAAGTCCCTCCTCTACGGTCATATTCAGGACTTCCCCGATGTTCTTGCCTTTGTAGCGGCATTCCAGGGTCTCCCGGTTGTACTTGGCCCCGTGGCAGACGTCGCAGGTGACGTAGACGTCCGGAAGGAAATTCATCTCGATGCATTTGATGCCGGCGCCGCCGCAGGCTTCGCAGCGTCCTCCGTGGACGTTGAACGAAAACCGTCCGGGCTTGAATCCGCGGACCTTGGCGTCCGGAGTCTTGGAGAACAGATCCCTGATCTCGTCGAACAGGCTGGTATAGGTCGCCGGGTTGGATCTGGGCGTGCGCCCGATCGGACTCTGGTCGATGGCGATGACCTTGTCCAGGTACTCCAGACCTTCGATGGTGTCAAAATCCCCGTAGCGGGTGCCGGCCTTGTTCAGTTTGCGGGCGAGCACCGGATACAGTACGCCGTTGACGAGCGAGGACTTCCCTGAACCGGATACGCCGGTCACGCAGACGAAACAGCCCAGCGGGATCCGGACGTTCAGGTCCTTGAGGTTGTTGGTCCGGGCACCCTTCACTTCCAGCCAGTGTCCGTTTCCGGGACGCCGGGTTTCGGGTACCGGGATGGAGAGCCTTCCGGACAGATAGGCTCCGGTAATGGATTCGGGTACGCGCATGACCTCTTTGGGCGTTCCGCAGGCGACGATCTGCCCGCCGTGGATGCCGGGTCCGGGACCCACGTCGATGAGATAGTCCGAAGCCAGCATGGTGTCGGTATCGTGTTCGACCACGATTACGGTGTTGCCGAGATCTCGCAACCGCTGAAGCGTGGCGATCAGCTTGCTGTTGTCCCTCTGGTGAAGGCCGATGCTCGGTTCGTCTAAAACGTACATGACGCCGGTCAGGGCGGAACCGATCTGGGTGGCCAGCCGGATGCGCTGGGCTTCCCCGCCTGACAAAGTCCCGGCCGAACGGCCCAGGGTGAGATAGTTCAGACCCACACTGATGAGGAAGGACAGCCGGTTGCGGATCTCTTTGAGTACGTCCCTGGCGATGACCGATTCGTAGTCGGTCAGTTTCAGATCGTTGATGAAGTCCAGGGCCTGTACGACCGACATTTCGCAGAATTCGTGAATGTTGATCCCTCCGACGGTGACGGCCAGGATGTTCGGATTGAGCCTCTTGCCCCGGCAGACCGGGCAGGGCGTCTCCTCCATGAACGCGGAATAGTAGTCCGCGCCTCCGGGCATCCGCATGCGGTTCCGGATGATCTGCAGAATGCCTTCAAAGCGGACGGTCTGGTGATGATTTTCCTTGCCGAACCAGCGGTCGACGTCGTACAGTTCATTGCCTGTGCCGTTGAGCAGTCCGTCCATCTGGGCTTCCATCAGGTCGGACAGCGGAGTGTCGATGTCGAAACCCATCCGGGCGGCTGCGGCGATCAGCAGAGGCCCGTTCCAGCTCTCCTCGTTGATGGTCTTGAGGCCGTTGACCTGGATACCGCCCTGACGGATGGACAGGGACAGATCCG
>JAFYHA010000017.1 GCA_017539425.1 Clostridia bacterium | reverse complement strand
TCCATCACGATGAGGTCCGGTGAAAAGCCCAGAGTATCACCCGTCAGGTATCTGGCGTTGCAGTTCTCCACGGATCTCACACGCGGATCCGCGGCAAGGCTGGGATGCAGCTGGCCGCTCCCGTTGTCCACGGCGCACACGGCCTTCGCGCCGTGCTTCAGCAGGCAGTCCGTGAAGCCTCCGGTCGAGGCCCCGACGTCCAGCGCCGCAAGGTCCTTCACGTCGATGCAAAACTGCGTCAGCGCGTGCTCCAGCTTGAGTCCGCCCCGGGAGACGTACGGACAGGCGTCCGAGATCTCCACGGCGTGCGCCGCGTCCGGGTCCAGTTCGAAGGACGGCTTCTTCACCGTCTTTCCGTCGATCCGGACCGATCCCGCCCCGATGAGCGAAGCGGCCCTGGTGCGGCTGTCCGCGTACCCCTTTTCAAACAAGTATACGTCCGCTCTCATTTCTTTCGTTTCAACAAATAATCGGCAAGGCCGGTGAAGAACCCGTCGAGGTCATAACTGGCCACGGCGAGCACGGCCTTCTCGGTCATGCCTTCCGCGAGGGCCATGGCTTCGGGAATGCTCATGAAGCTGAGATAGGTCTTCTTGTCGGATTTTGCGTCCTTGCCCACGGTCTTCCCGAGTGTTTCGGGATCCCCGGTCGCGTCCAGCACGTCGTCCACGAGCTGGAACACCAGCCCCAGCTGATGGGCGTATTCGTCAAAGGCGGAAAAGATCCGTTCCTCGGGCTTGCGCCCGGCGGCGAGCAGTCCGAGTTCCACGGAGGACAGGATGAGCTCGCAGGTCTTGCGGGAATGGATGGACAATAGGGTGGAAAAGTCGATTTCCTCCCCGTCCGTCTTGAGGTCCATCACCTGGCCGCCCACCATGCCGTCCATCCCGGCGGACCGGGACAAAAGCGCGGTCGCCATCACGACCTGTTCGGCGGGGACGCCGGTCACAAGGCCCCGGGACAGGACCCCGAACGCCTCGGTCAGGAGCGCGTCGCCCGCCAGAAGGGCATTGGCGTACCCGTAGACCACGTGGTTGGAGGGTTTTCCCCTTCGCATACTGTCGTCGTCCATGCAGGGCAGATCGTCATGGATGAGGGAGTAGGTATGGATCATCTCGATCGCCGCCGCGAACGGCAGCGCGGCTTCCGGAGAGCCTCCCGCGGCCCGGCAGGCCTCCAGGACCAGCGAGGGACGGATCCGCTTGCCTCCCGCCATCAGGCTGTAGAGCATGGCGTCGGACAGCGGCGAGATCTCTTCGCGACTGGACTCCGGGAGTTCCGAGAAAACCTCGCGGAGATAGGCTTCGGTCCGGGCCCCGTTTTCGTGAAGCCGCAATTCGACCTGTTCCGGATTAAGCATTCTCTTCCCCGTTCTTTTCCGCACTTGTGATCTCGCGGATCTTCTGCTCGGCGGCGTTCAGCTTGTCCGAGCAGTACGTAATGAGGGCCACGCCCTCCTCGTACAGTTTCAGTTCGTCGTCCAGGCTGGCCTTGCCGGTCTCCAAAAGGTCCACGATCTCCTGCAGGCGCTCCATGGCCTTCTCGAAGTTCTCGGGCAGTTTCTGTTCGCCTTCCGCGGCTTTATCCTTCTGACTCATCGCTTTCCTCTTCCTTTCTCTTGATCTCCCGGATCTCGGCTCCGGCCGAGCCGTCGCGCAGCCGTACCCGTACGGTCTGCCCGATCTCCAGGTCCTCTGCGGAGCCGACGGATTTCCCGTCTTCGTCCGTGAGGATGCTGTATCCCCGGTCCAGGACCGCCAGCGGGGACATGGCCTTGAGGCCGGCCTCCAGCGCCCGCAGTCTTACGCGGCGCTCCCCGAGGTATCCTTCCCCGGTCCGGGCCAGTCTCTGGACGGCATAGTCCAGCTGCATGCGCTTTTCGTTGAGCGGTTCCAGCGGGGACTGCATCACGCGGCGTTTCTGCAGTCTGTCCAGGTCCGCGGCCCGTTTCTTCAGGTCCTGCAGGACCAGCCCTTCCAGGCCCCGTCTCCAGCCGGACAGAAGATTCAGCAGTTCCAGCCGGTCCGGCACGACCGCGACCGCGCCCGCGGTGGGCGTCGGGACCCGGAGGTCCGCGACGAAATCGCAGATGGTGAAATCGGTCTCATGGCCTACCGCGCTCACGACGGGGATCGGGCAGGCGTAGATGGCGCGCGCCAGGGCCTCGTCGTTGAAGGCCCACAGGTCCTCGATGGAGCCCCCGCCCCGGCCGATGATGATGACGTCCGCGAGTTCGGGATGATTGCCGAAGAACCGGATGCCGGCAAGCAGGTCCGCGGGAGCGCCCGGTCCCTGCACGAGTGCGGGATACAGGTTGACCTGCGCCAGCGGATAGCGCTTGGCGATGGTCTTGAGCATGTCCTGGATGGCCGCGCCGGTCGGCGAGGTCACCACGCCCACGGCGCTTGGAAACTTGGGCAGTTTCCGTTTGTGCGAGGGATCGAACAGACCCTCGTTTTCCAGTTTTTCCTTCAGTTTCAGATACGCGGCGTACAGGGAGCCCAGTCCGTCCGGCGCCATGTGGTCAATATAGATCTGGTAGGTCCCGGATTTGGGAAAGAGCGAGACCCGTCCGTGTGCCACGACCTTCATCCCGTTGTCCGGCCGGAAGTTCAGCCGGTATACGCTGTCCCGGAACATGACGGCGCTGATGACCCCGTCCGCGTCCTTGAGACTGAAATACATATGTCCGGTCGGGTGGGGGCCCTTGTAGTTGGAGATCTCCCCGCGGACGAATACGTTCCCGAGGGCCGGGGTGGCGTCCAGAAGGGCCTTGACCCGGGTATTCAGTTCCCCGATCCCGTATACGGTCTGGTTATCCGCCATGACGGTCACCCTCCTTCCGGTCCGCGTCCCGGGCCAGTAGCGCCGCCCCGCACGCGTTGTCCGCGGAATACGCGGGCTCGGCGAAATACGTGTTTTTGAGAGTCCCCAGCGCGGTCTGCAGATAGCGGTTGCTCATCACGCCCCCGGCATAGAGCACGGGAATGTCCGGATACTCCTGCCTCAGGTTCTTCGTCATGCCAAGGAGAGTATCCTTCAAGAACGCGAATGCGAACGCGGCGCAGAGTCCTTTGTCGGACGTGTCCGCGTAGAGTCTGTCCACCCGGTTCTCCAGTCCGGACAGATGGCACCAGGTGCCCTCGACGCACGGCCGGGTGGGCGG
>JAFYHA010000016.1 GCA_017539425.1 Clostridia bacterium | reverse complement strand
GGGGTTTCGTTCTTTCAAAGGTTTGCTTTGCCATTTTGAAATTCCTCCATAATTATTTTTCAAAAACTGTGATTGACGATCAAACGGCGCTGGTGCGCGATTTGATGATGTCTTCCATAATGGACTTCGGCACTTCGGCGAAGTGGGAAGGTTCCATCGTGTACTGTCCGCGTCCCTGCGTACGGGAACGCAGGTCTGTGGCGTATCCGAACATCTGGGACAGCGGCACGGTCGCGGTGATCTCCGTGAATCCGTTGTTTTCCTCCGTACCCGTGATCGTACCTCTGCGTGCGATCAGATTGCCCATGATATCGCCCATATACTCGGTCGGGGCAATGGCCACGACCTTCATGATCGGCTCGGTCAGGACCGGATCCGCCTGCCGCATGGCTTCCTTGAAGGCCATGGAGCCGGCGATCTTGAAGGCCATTTCCGAGGAGTCCACTTCGTGGTAGGAACCGTCGTACAGCGTGACCTTGCAGTCGACCACGGTATATCCGGCGAGCACACCGGACTGCATGGCCCCCTGAATGCCCTGCTTGACAGGTTCGATGTATTCCTTCGGGATGGCGCCTCCCGTGACCGCATTGATGAACTCGAATCCCTTGCCCGGTTCGTTGGGCTCCAGGATGATCTTGACGCCCGCATACTGGCCGGAACCGCCGTTCTGGCGCTTGAACTTGCAATCGTAGTCCACGCGCTTGCGCACGGTCTCCTTGTACGCGACCTGGGGTTTGCCGATGTTGGCCTCCACCTTGAACTCGCGGAGCAGTCTGTCTACGATGATCTCCAGATGGAGCTCGCCCATTCCGGCGATGATCGTCTGACCGGTCTCCTGATCGGTATAGGCACGGAACGTCGGGTCCTCCTCGGCTAGCTTGGCCAGGGCCAGATCCATCTTTTCCTGGCCGGCCTTGGTCTTGGGCTCGATGGCCACGTGGATGACCGGTTCCGGGAATTCCATGGATTCCAGGATAACGGGGTGCTTCTCGTCGCACAGCGTGTCGCCCGTCGTCGTGAATTTCACGCCGACCAGCGCCGCGATGTCTCCGCAGTAGCAGGTCTCGATATCCGTACGGTTGTTGGCATGCATCAACAGGATGCGTCCCATCCGTTCGCGCTTCTGCTTGACCGAGTTGTACACGGTATCACCTGCGTTCACAGATCCGGAATAGACGCGGAAGAAACACAGCTTGCCGACGTACGGGTCGGTCATGATCTTGAACGCCAATGCCGAGAACGGCTGGTCGTCCGACGGATGCCGGTCCTCTTCCTCTCCCGAATCCGGGTTGACGCCGCGGATGGCGGGAATGTCGGTCGGGGCGGGCATATAGTCCACGATCGCGTCCAGAAGCTTCTGGACACCCTTGTTGCGGTAGGATGTTCCGCAGACCACAGGGACGATTTTGTTGTCGATGCAGCCGCGGCGGAGAGCCTGTTTCAGCTCGTCGGTACTCAGTTCCTCGCCTTCCAGGTACTTTTCGGCGATTTCGTCGTCCACGTCCGCGATGGCCTCGATCAGGGCGTTGTGATACTGTTCGGCCTTTTCCTTCATCTCTTCCGGAATCGGCTCCACGCGCATGTCCTTGCCCAGGTCATCGTAGTAGATGTCGGCCTCCATGTTGAATAGGTCGATGATCCCGCGGAACGAACTCTCGGCTCCGATGGGCAGCTGGATCGGCACGGCGTTGGCGTGCAGACGGTCCTTCATCATGTCGATGACGCGGTAGAAGTTGGCGCCCGTGATGTCCATCTTGTTGATGTAGGCCATCCTCGGGACCTTGTACCGGTCCGCCTGTTTCCATACGGTCTCGGACTGGGGCTCCACGCCTCCCTTGGCGCAGAACACGGTGACCGAACCGTCCAGGACGCGCAGCGAGCGTTCGACTTCAACGGTGAAGTCCACGTGGCCGGGCGTGTCGATGATGTTGATCCGGTGTCCCTTCCAGTAGCAGGTCGTGGCGGCCGAAGTGATCGTGATGCCCCGCTCCTGCTCCTGCTCCATCCAGTCCATGACGGCGCCGCCTTCGTGGACCTCGCCCAGCTTGTGGGTCTTGCCCGTGTAGAACAGGATCCGTTCCGTGGTCGTGGTCTTTCCGGCGTCGATATGCGCCATGATGCCAATGTTGCGGGTCTTCTCGAGTGAATATTCCCTTGGCATATAAACTCGGTCTCCTTCTTTCAAAATGATACTGTTTCTCCGGTCCGGCCGCTGTAGCTATTCAGCAGGCCCGTAAGACCGGGCGCACACACGCGCTCAGTATCTGTAATGTGCGAACGCCTTGTTCGCTTCAGCCATACGGTGGGTCTCTTCCTTCTTCTTGAAAGCGCCACCGGTGCTGTTGGTCGCATCCACGATCTCACCAGCCAGCCTCTCGGCCATGGTGTTCTCGCCGCGCGCTCTGGCGTAGTTGACCAGCCAGCGCAGTCCCAACGTCTGTCTGCGGTCTGCGCGGACTTCGATCGGAACCTGGTAGGTCGCGCCGCCGACACGGCGGGCCTTGACCTCGAGCACGGGCATGATGTTTTCAAGAGCGGTCTGGAATGCTTCCACGGGATCGTTGCCGGTCTTTTCCTTTACGATTTCAAACGCGTCATACACGATGGACTGGGCTACGCCCTTCTTGCCGTCGTGCATCACGTTGTTGATCAGCTTCGTGACCAGTTTGGAACGGTAAAGCGGATCCGGCAGTACGTCTCTCTTGGCTATTTTACCTCTTCTTGGCACTGTACTTCCCTCCTTCACCAAAAATATGAGATCATCGGTACTCAAAAGCAATTTCTTCTGTACGTGCGTCTAACTCTTATTGTAATCGGAATTCAGAAAAAAAGACGCTATCATCCATTTGCTTTCTTACCTATGCGGCACCTGAAGCCTTATTTCTTCTTCGGTACCTTGGCGCCGTACTTGGAACGGCCCTGCATCCGTCCGGCCACGCCCTGTGCGTCGAGCGTACCGCGGATGATGTGGTAACGTACACCAGGCAGATCGCGGACACGGCCGCCGCGGATCAGGACAACGGAGTGTTCCTGAAGGTTATGGCCGATACCCGGGATGTAGCACGTGACTTCCATGCCGTTGGTCAGACGGACTCTTGCGATCTTACGGAGCGCGGAGTTCGGTTTCTTCGGCGTCGTGGTGCTCACCTTGGTGCACACGCCTCTCTTTTGGGGGCAAGCCTGGTCTGTCTGCTGGTTCTTCAATGTGTTGAAGCCGTGCTGCAGCACCGGAGATTTGGACTTCCAAACCTTGGCGGCCCGTCCCTGCCGGACAAGCTGGTTGAATGTTGGCATCCTGTTTTCCTCCTTCCTCGAATACTCTGGATGTAAGCGCACGGAAACCCGCCGGAAGGCTTCTCCTGCACTTCCCTCGTTTTCCTGCGTCCTGTGCTTCGAGGCATAGCTATCCCCTCGCGCACTTGCAAAGCATTTTAACACTTTCGGCTAATAAAGTCAAGAACTTTTTAAAAGTCCGACCCCTCGCCGGATTTGTAAATTGTAAACTTTCTGTGAATTTTGCCTTGTTGTTTCGTTTCCGCCGCTTCACACAGTCCAAAGCCGAAAAAGGCACCCTGCCGTCTGCCCGGAACCCCGGGCAGCGCAGGATGCGTTTTTCTAAGCCGATAAGACTTTATTCTTTTTCAGAAGAATCCCCGTCTCCCGCGGTTTCGTCCTCGGGAACGGTCTCCTCTTCGGTGTCCAGGATGGCGTCCACGTCATCCGCTTCATCAAGGTCCAAATCCTCTTCGTCCTCCTCGTCGCCGTTCTCTTCCTTGGCACGGGCCTCGGCGCGCAGCCGCTCGCGGCGGGCACGGGACGGATCGTCGATGAAGCCGTAATGACTATGGTTGGCGGACCCGTTCTCTTCCTCGGTATATGCCGGGAGAGGCGGGAGCTCGGGCAGCGGATTGGTGTCGGTCACACGGATGTTCTGGTAGCATTCCGAACCGGTTCCGGCCGGCATCAGCTTACCGATCATGACGTTCTCTTTCAGGCCCTGCAGGTGGTCCACACGGCCGCGTACGGCGGCGTCGGTCAGACCCTGCATGGTCTCCTGGAACGCGGCAGCGGCCAGGAAGGACTCGCTGAGCAGGGACGCCTTGGAGATGCTGAGCAGCGCCGGCTCAACCTTCGGTTCCTCCAGTTCGGATTCCTCTTGGGCTAAGCGGAGCTCTTCCGCATCCACCTCTTCGTTCTTGTACATCCTGTCCTTGAGCTCGACCAGTTTGGCTTTTGCGGCCTCGCGGCGCTTGCGGATGTCCTCGCACATGTCCTCGACGGTCTGCTTTTCATGCAGCGTCGTGGGCAGAAGTTTGGTGGAACCCGGTTCGATGATCCGCACCTTGCGGGTCATCTGGCGGGCGATGATCTCGATATGCTTGTCGTTGATGTCCGAGGACTGCTCGCGGTACACGCTCTGGACCTCTTTGATGAGGTATTCGTATACGGCGTCCAGACCCTGGATGCGCATGATGTCCTCGGGAGCCTTGGAGCCTTCGGTCAGGGCCTGTCCCTTGACCACGTGTTCACCGTCGTTGACGATGATGGCGTGACCGTACGGGATGACCTCGTCCACCTTTTCGCCGGTCTCTTCGGACACGTAGGTGATGCGGTTCTGCTCGGTGTTCTCCACCGCGGAGATGTGCACCACGCCGGAGTGTTCGGCGATCTTGGCGGGTTTCTTCGGCTGACGGGCCTCGAACAGTTCGTCCACACGAGGCAGACCCTGTGTGATATTGGAACCGGCGATACCGCCCGAGTGGAACGTACGCATGGTCAGCTGGGTACCCGGTTCACCGATGGACTGGGCCGCGATGATACCGACGGCCTCACCGATGGTGACCGGCTGGTTGGTGGCCAGATCCGCGCCGTAGCAGTGCGCGCAGATGCCTCTGCGGGCATGGCACTGGATGACCGAACGGATGTAGACCCTGGTGATGCCGGCTTCCTTGATCCGGTCGACGTCGGCCTGGCTGATCATGGTGTCGTCCTTGACCAGGACCTCACCGGTGCGCGGGTCGATGATTTCGCCCATCGTATACCGGCCGAGGATACGCTCCTCCAGCTTTTCCAGCACCTGACCGTCGGCGCTGAGGATGGGAGACACCCACATGCCCTTGGTCGTGTCGCACTTTTCTTCACGGATGACCACGTCCTGGGCCACGTCCACGAGACGTCTGGTCATATAGCCGGAGTCCGCGGTACGCAGAGCCGTATCGGACAGGGACTTACGGGAGGAACGCGCGCCGATGAAGTATTCGGCGATGTTCATGCCTTCGCGGAAGTTGGAGATGATCGGGAGCTCGATGGTCTTACCGGTTGCGGAGAACATCGAACCGCGCATGCCGCCGAGCTGCTTCATCTGTTTCATGGAGCCGCGGGCGCCCGAACCGACCATGATCATGATCGGGTTGTACTTGTTGAGCGAGGAGGCCAGATCGTCCTGGACCTTCTTGTCGGTCTCTTTCCAGATCTTGATGACGTTGTCGTAACGCTCGTCCTCGTTCAGTTCGCCGCGCTGGAAGCTGCGGTTGACCTTTTCCACCTGCGCCTGTGCGGCGGCGATGTGCTCCTTCTTGCTCTTGGGCACGCGGATGTCGTACACCGAGATGGAGAACGACGCCTTGGTGGAGAACTTGTACCCCAAAGACTTGATCTCATCCAGCATCTTGGCGCATTCGGCCGTGCCGTTGCGCGCGATGCACCGGTTGATGATCTCGCCCAGCTTGTCCTTCCCGACGACGAAGTCGATCTCGGGCAGGAAGAAGTTCTCGGGCTTGCTCCGGTCCACGAAACCGAGGTTCTGGGGCACGGACTGGTTGTAGATCATACGGCCGAGCGTGGTCTTGACGATCTGGGATTCCTTCTTCCCGTTCCGTTCCTTCTCGACACGCACACGGATGGGCGCATGCAGTCCGAGGTCTCCGTTGAGGTAGGCCATGTTGGCCTCGTTGAAGTCGCGGAAGCACTTGCCTTCGCCCTTCTCGCCCTCGCGGTCCATGGTGAGGTAGTACGCGCCGAGGATCATGTCCTGCGTCGGCACGGTGACGGGG
>JAFYHA010000015.1 GCA_017539425.1 Clostridia bacterium | reverse complement strand
TTTTGATGCTGTGCCGAAATTTCCGGTGTTCCCGATGCTCTGGTCCGCGGTGGTTCCCGTGAAGCAGGGGATGGGAAAATCCGGTCAAAATTTGCGCATCTAAACAATGAAAAAGGGGCGGCGGAGAAATCAGGGTCATCCCGGCACGGTTTTTCTCTTCAACCCGTCCGTTCCCCGGTGCTGAATTGATGCTGTGAAATGAGCGGGGGGATCGAATGATTACGGAATTAGTTATTGAGTGATAATCCTCCCCGCCGGACTTTCCCACAGGCTAAAGCCTGCGCGTCGCGCCGCTCTGGCGGTGGAAAAGGTCACGGCGGGTCGTTTATTATTGATTGGGAAACAGGGGGGCTAACCTGTGTCGTCTCTTGGTGTTCTTGACTTGTCTTGGAGAGAGACACAGATAAGCAAACTCTCCGGAACAGGGCGGGAAATCAAGCTGAGATCATACCCAGTTTTCCACTGTCAATCCGGGAACACGTTCAAACTCACGTCCATTATTCGTGATGAGCGTCAATCCGAGGGATCGGGCATGAGCGGCTATCAGAAGATCATTCGCTCCAATGGGAGTGCCTCTGGCTGTCAGTTCGGCCCGAATCAAACCGTATTCCTGTGCCGCCTTGCCGTCAAAGGGCATAACCTGAATCTCCGACAGGAACATCATGAGAGCAAGGCGATTCTGGGCCGGTTTCGAGCTCTTGCAGATTCCGAATTCCAGTTCTGCCATCGTAATCGCCGAAATGCACATATCTTCCGGTCTGTGTTCCATAAATCGTTGTAAGACGCTTTCCGGACGGTTGTTTTTCGCATACGCAATGATGTTCGTATCCAGCATGAACTTCACAGCGAACCTCTTTCCTGTATTGGAAGATCCTCAATTCCGTCCGAAAGGAAATCGTCGGTAAAGAGATCGAGACTGTCCAGCATATCTTTCCACGGATCATCCTTCGGCATCAGAATCACCACTCTGCCAATCTTGTTGACAAGCACTTCCTCCGCATCATCTTCAAAGCGGCAGCTTTTCGGCAGACGCACTGCCTGGCTTCCTCCGTTAGAGAATAATCTTGCAGTTTCCATGATCTGCACCTCCTCTGTTATGGTCTCGAAAATAGTATATACCAAAATATATATTTTGTCAAGACCATTTCTCTGTTTTTCTTGCCGACATGAAAAGGAACAGGCGTCGATGAGGGGGACCACACGGCATAGAGGTGGTCAGTAGGCATTCTTGGAGCGATCCGGTATTTGGACGACCGGCAATACCTTCCCCGGAAGGAATGCCCACTGCGTCGCGGTGAGAAAACGTGTAACCGAGGGAGTCCCCGTCGTGGTTTACGACGCCGTCTCAACTCCAATAAAGACGACATCTGACACGGAGTCGCGGTTTGCGACGGCGCATTTCAGACCCGTCCCGGTTTATGACGCAGGGGTCGGTACAAGGACCTGTTGACAAACCCCATGAAAAAAAGCGGCAAACCTCCGCCGGGCTGCCCGCATCGCTACTTATCCCCTGAAAACGCATTTTTACAATCATTCCGTCTGAACTTTCTCCTTTACACAACTGCAGCCATTCCTATGA
>JAFYHA010000014.1 GCA_017539425.1 Clostridia bacterium | reverse complement strand
CATATCGGATCTGACTTGTTTTTTATGCTATGTGCACATTTTGAAAAGTGAAAGTTTGTACAACATTATTTTCAGGGTAAGAGGGCTAACTCCCGAAAAAAATAGTGCTCACGTCGGAAGACGGGGATAGGATCACGCTCCCGGTGGGTTTCACGGAAGGGAACGGCGTTCTGAAAGCGACATGCTTTCCGGCAACATTAGCATACCACAAGCCCGAGGCCCGATGCAATGTTTTTGACGAGTTTGCCGCAGAGTGCGAAAAAGTTTACCTTTTATGTTGACAGGTTCGCAAAAGTATGGCATAATACAAAATGTATATTGCTTTTTGTTTTATACAAAAGTTTTTTAGGAGGCCATATCAATGTATCGTCTCATCAATCGAATCGGCGGTCTGGTCGTCGGCATAGCCTGTGTCGTCTTCGGCGTGATCGGCTGGCTGTGGCATTATTGCGAACACATCCCGATGCTGATCATCTGCGGACTGTTGTTCATGGTATACGCCCTGTTTGTCAAGACCGACCTTGTCCGTTTCATCTGGAGCGCATTTTCCATTCTGTTCATGATCGGAATGATCATCTTCAACAATGTGTATCTGGCGGAAAACATCCACACCTGGGTTTTCTTTACATTCTGCATAGCCTTTATTATCTACTTTATCGTGGATGCGATCATCCAGTGGCCGAAAGGCAAGAAAAAGGGAGGAGAGACCGAGGAGCAGGCCGCGCCCGCAACCGCTGTGGAGCCTATCGAAGAAGGCGAACCCTACTACCTCATCCGCACCGCTGACAGCGGGAAGGTCATCTTCTATCTGAAAGACGCCAAGAGCGAAACGCTGGCTACGTCCGGTGAATTCGATTCCGCGGACGCCGCAAAGGAATCCATTGCGGAGACCCGCAAACTGGCCTATACCGCCGATGTCGACGATATGACCAATGCGGACGACGCGCGCAAGACCGGCGCCCGTTATGAAATGTACAACTACGGCGGCAAGGTGATGCGTTCCCGTCTGGTCAATGAGCAGAACGTGACGCTGGTCATTCTGCCCGACGCCAACAACAAGGGCGACGCCCTGAAAGCCATTTCCAACATGGTGGCGGATTCCCAGACCGAGAAGGTCGTGGACCGTACGGGCGACAAACCCGTTTCCGCTCCGGACGCAGCCCTGTTCCGCACCGAAGAGGCCGAGGAAGAGACCCGCAGCGCCATCAATGCGGCCCGTGCCGCAGTCGCGACCCACATTTCCTCCGAGCAGCTCGAAGAGGCTCCGGAAGGCGAAGGTACCGAGGTCGTCGGTATCGCATTCCCGGAACGTCCGAAAGTATACTTCTTCAAGCCTGAGGCTGATGGCGTGACGTATCAGGTCGGTGACGTTGTCCTGGTTCCGACACTTTCCATCGACCGTGTGGTCGGTGTGGCCGTTCCGAACATCCGGCTGACCGATGACAAGCTCGTACTTCCTCTGAAATCCATTCTTCAGGTCGTATCCAGAGCCTGATCCAAATTGACTACGCAACCTGGCGGGTTCGGATCCTCGAGCCCGCCTGTTTTTAAGGAGGCATCCCTTGAAGCTTCAATACCTGTTCCGGTGCTTTTCCGGCTTTTTAATCGGTATACTGCTTCTGTCGGCACTCGTTTCGTGCGGCCTTTTTGTGGACCCTGCCGGAACGAAAAACCTTCCGGAACCGTCCGATACGGAAACGCAAAGCCCCAAGGACGGACAGCTGACCCCGGATCCGGTCCCTCCGGCCGTGCATACCGTCGACCAGCTGAAAGGTCTGATCTTTTCCCAGGTGTACGGCACCGGAAACAATCCGGACGCACCGGTCCGCTTCAGCTATATCCAGTTGTATAATCCCACCCTGCGGGATATTCCTTTGTCCGGGGCCTCCGTGTATCACAGAAAGGGCAATTCCGGATACGTTTCCGAATTCGGGTTCCCGGAAGGCGCCCGCGTTATGGCCGGTCACTACTACCTGATCCGCTGCGCAGAGGCGACCGGAAAGGACGGTACGGCATATGATCTGACCTGCGAAGTCTTGCAGGTTCGCCGGTTTGACGCGGAATGCAGGGAACTCCGTCTGGACAATCAGGAGAATCTTCTGATCCTGGGCGAGAGCGGACTGCAGTTCAACAGCCCGAATGCGCTTCCGTATTCCCGGAATCCCTATGTCGCTACCTATTTCATAGGAACGGCTGCGGAGGAAACTCCGGATATGCGCGACATCCATATCGCATACGGGATGTCCAAAAACAAGATTGCCGTCAAGACGGATAACCTGCCGAACGCCTATTACCAGGTCCGCAACCTGACCAAACTCGGCACGTTCGATCTCCGCCGGTTCCGCCCGCGCACATCGGAGGGCGACGTCAATACCTATACCGAATCCAGACTTCCGGAAGTGGTCTTTTCCGAGGATCCCGGTTTTTATGACCATGCACTCTCCCTGGAACTCAGCGGTCCGGAGAATTCCGTCATTTACTATACGCTGGACGGAACCGAACCGACCGTAAAGAGCAAGGTCTACACCGGACCCATCCGGCTGGAGGACTCCTCCGACGTGCCCAACGGGGAAATGACGAGGCGCAGCGTCCAGTACGTAGGTCCGGCTCCGCTTACCGATTCGTTCCCGGGGCTCCGCGTCGTGAAGGCCATGGCCGTTTCCGGGGATACCCAGACGGGGATCACCACGGCCAGTTACCTGATCATTCCCGGATTTTCCGCGGATTATCATGTCAAGGTCTTCTCGCTTACGCTGCCCATCCGGAACTGGAACAGTGCCATCGGCATTTACAACCGGTACAACACGTCCGACCCCCGGCCCAGATCCGAAGCCTATCTCGAGATCTTCAACGAGGACGGTGACCGTGTCAGCCACGCCAATATCGAGGTGTCGGTCAGCGGAAAGTATTCGGCCTCCAAGAACATGAAATCCCTGAGACTGTATTTCAAAGGCAGACTGAATGACACTAACGAGGGTGAAAACTCGGTCTACAGCGCCCTGTTCGGAGAGTATGCGCTGGATAGTGAAGGCGCCGTCATTTCCGAGTACCAGCGTCTGCTCCTGAGAAACGGAGGCAATGACTGCGGCTATTCCTATATCCGGGACGCGTTTTCCCAGAGACTGGGCGGCCTGCTCGGGGTGGACCATATGGCCTACACTCCGGCGATCCTGTTCGTGAACGGGGAATTCTGGGGTGTGTACAACTGCCGTGAGCGGTATGAAACCCAGTATGCGACCAATCATTACGGCGTTCTTCCCGAGAACGTGACCGTGATGGAAAGCGACTATTCCAAAGTCAACCGGGACAATATGGCCGACTACGTCGTCAGTGACGGCAATGCCGCGGACGGCGTCAACTTCAACAACCTCTATCACTTCATCCGGGACAACGACATGAAGATCGAGAAGAACTACCGCAAGGTGGAGCAGGAGCTGGACTTTGACTCCCTGATCGATATGTATGTCGAACATCTGGTCCTGTGCGGCGCGGACTGGCCCCATAACAATATCAAGCTCTGGCGCAACTGGAACCCGGACGATCCGTCCGGCTTTGACACCAAGTGGCATTACGCCCTGCTGGACCAGGATACGACGCTTGCACTGTCCTACTCGTACAGCCAGAACTGCTTCGAGAATGCGTTCAACGACCGTTCGGTCACGGCCCTGATCATGATCAAACTGATGGAGAATACCGAGTTCCGAAACCGGTTCTTTGTCCGGTATTACACGGCCGCGACCCAGATCTACACACCGACCCGGATGACCGATCTGTTCTATGAGATCTATGACGCGGTCTCGCCGCTGATCGATCTGCAGGAAAGACGCTGGCCGGGGGATTTCCCCGGACGGGACAGATGGGAATCGGAAATGAACAAGATCCTGACTTTTCTGCAGAACCGGCAGAGCTATGCGCTGTCCACGTTCTACTCCTTCTTCTCGGTCACCGAAGCCGAGATCCTTGAACTGATGGGAGGTGCATCATGAGACATCGTGTCTGTGCGCTTCTTCTGTGCGCCGTTTTGCTCCTGCCTGCGGTCTTCACCGCGTGCAACGCTCCCGCCTTGCCGGACGTCCCCGAGACGGAGGATCCCGGGATCGGCACGGAAACGGGCAGGGAAACCGAAACGGTTCCTTCGGGCCAGGATCCGGAACCGGTCACACAGGACCGGGATGAGTTCGGACTGCTGGTTTCCCGCGCGGAGTACGGAGAGAACGCGGGACGTGTCAGCCTGCTGGCTCAGGACGCTACCGTTTTTTTCGGTCCGTATGATACGCTCCGCATCCGGATCACGGACGGCGCGAAGGCGCTGGAACAGGTTAGGACCCTGCTGGATAAAGTCAGCTGCCGGTCGCTCCAGTTCGAACTCCCCGTCAATACGGATATCGCAAGCTATTCCACGGTCTATCCCAGTTATCTCCTTAAGGATTCTTTCGGAAATGCGCTGAAGTCCGGAAAGCAGAACCTCTTGATGCCGTTCAAGGCCTATTCGGATTACATCAGCCGTACGGCGCAGAGCCTGATCGAGGTCTTTTCACCGGAGGCAATCGTCCTGGACGCTCCGCAGATCCCGGTGAAGGCGTTTTACGGCCAGTCGTTCAAGGATCACTGGCAGGCCGTGGTCAAGACGGCCTGGAAGAATCCGTCAAAGAATCCCGAAGCCGCCCGGACCATGGTCGCCATAGCCGATTCACTGTCCGGCTCGGAAACGGCCCGGATCGCGGAAACCATCCGGAGTTTTTCCCCGAACGTGCGGATCATCCTGTCCGCGGATCCTTCCGGTTCGGATTCGTACTATGCGGGCGCGCTTGACCGTTTCCCGTTCGACGGGACCGTGGTGCGCATTGCCTCGGATCCGGCCCTGGAACCCGTCCGGTATGCCGGGAAGAACGTCCGTGACGCATTCCGGTATATCAGCCTGTCCGCCGCATCCCTGTCCCGTCTGTCCGGTGCGACGATGGAGATCACCCTGGACCGTGTCGGCAGCGACGCTTCGTTCAGTGCGGACTATCTGTTTGACCGCTATCTGGAAATGGTCTGTGCGCTGATGCTCAACCCGAACTGTTCGGGCCTGTCTTTGGACGGGCAGGCGTACAATTCCAGACGAGTGATGACAGGTGATTTCCAGTACCGGTCATCCTCTATGGATCTGACCCTTGCGGATATGCAGAATGAGGCGCTTGAACTCCATTCCGGATCCGCGGGAATCGGGATCCTGATGCCGGATCCACATCTGGCCGCACTGGACGCAAGTTCCGCGTCCGAGCACTGGGAAGCCCATCTGGCGTCCATCGGATACTCGCTTTTCGAGGACCAGATCCAGCCCGTCCTGCTGGATGAACTGTCTCTGAGCGGCCCGAATGGTCTGGAATCCTGTTCCGTTCTTTACGTCGCCTCTTCCATGCTGCGCACGCTTGGCGAGGACGCGGCCCGGGATCTGAAAAACTGGGTCGAGGGCGGAGGCGTCCTGATCTATCTCGGCGGGGACGGAACCGACTCCTCCGGACTGATCAAGACTGTTTTCGATTATGACGTGACCTTTGAAAGACTGAACTGGAGCCGGGAGATCAGCCCGCGCTGCGCGGACCCTGCATTTTCCGGACTTGCGGAATCACTTCTCCTGCCGGTATCGGCATCGGGATCCTGCAGTTCGGTCAGCGCGCCGGATTTCACGGATGTGCTGACCCTGTCCGATCAGCCTATGACCGTGTTCCGCGAATGCGGAAAGGGCGGAGTTTTCGTCTGCGGACTTTCCTGCGAGATCCTTCTGAACACGGAAACCGCGTCCTGCTTCATCCGCGGGCTTGCGGAGCTGGCGTTCCGGCAATCCGGCAAGGACTATGTCTGCGGGGATCTGATGTATGCCAAAAGAGGGAACTATCTCATCGTCCGGACCGGGGAAACCCCTGTGTCCATGAAGGGCTATCTTATGGATATTTCGGATCCGGGCGCCATGGTGAAAAACGGCTTTACGATTCCTGCGCACACGGTCTGCATACTTCGCGGGATGGGCGAAGCGACCTCGGCCGAAGCCTCCTTGCTGGTGCACTCCCCGGATGCGCATCTGGAAAACCGGGAAGGATCGTCCGTCCTGAGTTTTCCCGCCAAGGGACAGACCGCTTCCGCGTTCGTGCACGCTCCGGAGGGGCTGTATCCGGCATCGGTCAGGATCCTGGATGATCCCGGAGTGGTCCTCGTGGATACCAAACTGTCCGAGGACAAACAGGGCTTCTTTGTCAGCTTGTCCATGTTCACAAATCCGGTATCGCTGGAGATCCTCTGGAGCGACCGGGCGCCGAAATCCGTCCCGGTCAGATCTGGATATGTGCTCAAGACCATCAGCGTTCCCACGAACAAGACCATGCAGGATCAGCAATGGATCGATACGATCACGGCTCCGTCCAATGACGCATTGCATTTCTGCGATATGGACACGTTCCTGATCTACCGCTTTGACCTGAGTCAGTATCTGCATGCGACATTCTCATTCTCATTGCTCCAGAACTATATCATTGAAATGTCCGAGGACAAGGAGAACTGGGTTCTGCTCAAGGATTATTCCGAAGGGGGAACCGTGCCGCATACCCAAAGAGGGGACAATCCGTTCGTGATGGTCGTCACTCCGGATATGTACGGGGACTACTCCACGCTGTATATCCGGCTCCGCAATTCGGACATCACCAAGGGGTGGGGAGGCTCGATCTCCTCCCTTGAGATCCAGTATTACGAAAAAGGATAGGTCTCTTCTGCCCTCAAAACGAAATCGGGTCCGCTTTCCGGCGGACCCTTTTCGGGCCCTGCAGAGGCCACGAAAGGGTTAAAAGACCTTAAAACTGACTCATATGGTATAGAAAAATGCCTTTTTCGGCATTTTTTTTGCTTCAAGGTATAGAACTTTTCAAAAAAAGATGTTATAATTAGAGTAGAAAAAGTTTTAAGTGAGGTGAGATATGTACGCCGCTGGGGACTATATCGTTTATGGTATGTCCGGAGTCTGCCTGGTTTGCGATGTATGCAAATCCCCGTTTTCTTCGGATGACCCTAAAACCTATTATGTTCTTCATCCAATGAAAGAGAAACAGGGACTGACCATCTATTCACCCGTGGACAATGCCTCCGTTACGATGCGCCGTCTTATGGACCGCGAACAAACCGAATCCTTCTTGCAGGATATTCCCAAGCTGGAGATCCTGGAGGTTCCGTTGGAAAAGAATCGCCGGGAGATCTATCGCGCGGCGCTGTCCTCTACGGATCCCGTCCTGTCCATGCGTCTTTTGAAAACCGTCTTTTCCCGCCGGGCCACGTTTGCGGAACTCAAGCGCAGACTTCCCGAAACGGATCTGGAGTTCGAGGAAATGGCTATGGAGAGTCTGTACCGCGAGATCTCCATCGTCCTGGACATTCCGTTTTCTGACGTGAGCTCCTATATCAGTAAACATCTCAACGACGGATGACACGTTCCGCCCAAATCGGCGAATTGGCAAAAAAGAATGAATCCCTTTAGATTCCAAGAAATATATTTATCTATTTTTTATATAAGACAATTTATCGCGCAATCTTGATTTTTGTCTCGGATTCGGGTATACTCAAGATGTAGTTTCTGGAATGAGGAGAGTATGCCATGCGCGGTACGGGAACTTATGACAACCGGATTGGTTTCATTGCCGGGGGACTCTCCTGCCGTCAGCCTAGCTGCGCGAAAAGGAACTCCGGACGCGCCGGCTCCCCGGCTGCGACTGTCCGCACAGCAAAACCACTCTATATAAAACCTTGAACGGTGCAGTAGTCTAACTGCCCGTTCTTTTGTTTTTGCCAAATCATTTTTCGGAGGTTCGTATGAAAAAAGTAGCGGTGATCATGGGAAGCGACAGCGACCTTCCCGTAGTTGAAAAAGCGTTTGCCACACTGAAGGAATACGGAGTCCCGTTCGAGGCTCACGTATACAGTGCCCACCGGACCCCGGAAGAGGCCAGGACGTTTGCGCAGACCGCCCGTGAGAACGGATTCGGAGTCATCATAGCCGCCGCCGGAATGGCGGCGCATCTGGCCGGGGCACTGGCTGCCGCGACCACGCTGCCCGTGATCGGGATCCCGATCGCTTCGGGAGGCTTAGGCGGAATGGACGCGCTCTTGTCCACGGTCATGATGCCTTCGGGCATCCCGGTCGCCACGGTCGCCGTGAACGGCGCCGCCAATGCCGCGCACCTGGCCGTGCAGATGCTAGCCCTGGAGGACAGTACGCTGGCCGAAAAACTGGATGAGAAACGCGCCGCCGGCGCAAAGAAGGTCCTGGAGAAAGACCGGGATCTGGTCAAGAAGATCTCCGGCGAACAGAATTGAAAGCCAAAAAAAGAGGAGAAATAGATCATGAGCATCGAAAAAACCGAACAGCTTTACGAAGGTAAGGCCAAGAAAGTGTACGCAACCAACGACGACCGCTACTACATCGTGTCCTACAAGGACGACGCCACCGCTTTTGACGGCCTGAAAAAAGGGACCATCACAGGCAAGGGTGCCATCAACAACCGGGTCACGAACAAGATGATGGAACTCCTGGAAAAGGAAGGCATCCCCACCCATTTCGTGAAGGAACTCAATGACCGTGAGACCGTGGTCCGCAAGGTCAAGATCGTTCCGCTCGAAGTCATTGTCCGCAACATCGCCGCAGGTTCGTTCTCCAAACGGTTCGGCGTTCCGGAAGGCACGCCCCTTCGCTGCCCGACGCTGGAATTCTGCCTCAAGGATGACGATCTGCACGACCCGATGGTCAATCACTACCATATCCTGGCCTGCGGATGGGCTACCGAAGAGGACCTGAAGACCATTACGGACTATACCTTCCGCATCAATGCCTTCATGAAGGATTTCTTCCTCAAGCTCAACATCGAACTGGTGGATTTCAAGCTGGAATTCGGCAAGACGCCGGACGGCAAGATCGTCCTGGCCGACGAGATCAGCCCGGATACCTGCCGGTTCTGGGATGCCACCACTCATGAAAAACTGGACAAAGACCGTTTCAGAAGAGACCTGGGCCATGTGGAGGAAGCCTATCAGGAGATCCTCCGCCGCCTGTTCGGAGAATGAATCCATGAGTGAGAATCTGCATGAAGAATGCGGGGTCCTTGGCATTTATTCCAATACCCGCCAGAACGTTGCCGCGCTGTCCTATTACGGCTTGTTCGCCCTGCAGCACAGAGGACAGGAGAGCTGCGGGATTGTCGTCAATGACGACGGAATCTTTCAGTCCTATAAGGATACAGGTCTGGTCAACGACGTGTTCACGCACGAAAGACTGACGCAGTTCGGAGAGGGCGAGGCCGCGATCGGTCACGTCCGCTACGGCACGACGGGAACCACGGACCGTTCCAACGCGCAGCCCCTGGTTGTCAACCATGTCAAGGGCCATATGGCTCTTTGCCACAACGGCAACCTGACCAATTCGTTTGAACTGCGCAGGGAACTGGAACTCAAGGGTTCCATCTTCCATACCACCTCGGACAGTGAGGTCATCACGTATGTCATCACGAACGAACGCCTGACCGCACCTTCCATCGAGAAGGCGGTCGAACAGGCCATGAGCCGGCTGGAGGGCGCCTACTCCCTGGTCATCATGTCCCCGTCCAAGATGCTGGCCGTAAGGGATCCCCACGGCTTCCGCCCGCTTTGCTACGGCGTAAGGGAGGACGGCACCTATGTCATCGCCTCCGAGTCCTGCGCACTGGACACCATCAGCGCGAAATTCGTACGGGATATCGAACCGGGCGAGATCCTGGTCTTTACCCCGGACGGTCCCCGCAGTATCCGGACCCACTGTGAAGAGAAGGAACCCAGGCTCTGCATTTTTGAGTATATCTACTTTGCCCGGCCGGATTCGGTCATTGACAAAGTCCCGGTCATCGAGGCGCGCAAGCGCGCCGGGGAGATCCTGGCGCAGTCCGCGCCGGTCCGGGCGGACGCCGTCATCGGCGTTCCGGATTCCGGCATCGACGCCGCCATCGGCTATTCGCACGGCTCCGGAATTCCGTATGCCATCGGACTGATCAAGAACCGCTATATCGGCCGGACCTTCATCGCACCCGGACAGTCCTTCCGTGAGGACCTGGTCCGCATCAAACTCAACCCGGTCCGTGAAGCCCTGGAAGGAAAATCCATCGTTCTGGTGGATGACTCCATCGTGCGCGGCACGACCAGCCAGCGGATCGTCAGCATCCTGCGCAACGCGGGAGCCCGGGAGATCCATATGCGGATCAGCTCGCCGCCGTTCCTCAATCCGTGCTATTACGGAACGGACATCGATTCAAAGGATCACCTGATCGCCTGCCACCACTCGGTGGAGGAAATGGCGGAGATCATCGGCGTTGATTCACTGGCCTTCCTGCCACTGGACCGTCTGACCGAGATCACGGACCCGAAGCAGACCTACTGCATGTCCTGCTTTACGGGCGAGTATCCCACCTCGATTCCGGAACACGGGGAAAAGCGCCAGTTCGAGCAGCCCATCTCCGCGAACCCCAAACTGCAAAACAAGAAATACTGATCCCGGGGGGATTCTATGAAAAACAGCTACAGCGAAAGCTACAAGAAGGCCGGCGTGGACATTACCGCCGGATACCGTTCCGTGGAACTGATGAAATCCCATATCGCCAGGACCGTGACCAAGGACGTGGTCTCGGACATCGGCGGATTCGGAGGCCTGTTCTCACTGGATATGACCGGTCTTAAGGATCCGGTCCTGGTCAGCGGGACCGACGGGGTCGGGACCAAGCTCAAACTGGCTTTCCTGATGGACAAGCACGACACGGTGGGCATCGACTGCGTGGCGATGTGCGTCAACGACATCATCTGCTGCGGGGCCAGACCCCTGTTCTTCCTGGATTACATCGCCTGCGGCAGGAACAAACCGGAAAAGATCGCTTCCATCGTGGCCGGCGTGGCCGAAGGCTGCGTGCAGTCCGGAGCCGCCCTGATCGGCGGCGAGACGGCCGAGATGCCCGGATTCTATCCCGAGGACGAATACGACCTGGCCGGCTACGCCACCGGCGTCATCGACCGGTCCGCCATCCTGGACCGCAACCGGGTGCAGGCCGGGGATGTGATTCTCGCCCTGCCGTCCTCCGGCGTACACTCCAACGGTTTTTCGCTGGTACGGAAAGTCTTCGACATCGGACGGGCGGATCTGTCCCGGCGCGTACCTGAGTTCGGGAACCAGACGCTCGGTGAGGTCCTCCTGACCCCGACCCGCATCTATGTCAAACCCGTTCTGGAAGCCTTGAAAAAGGCCGAGATCCACGGGATCTCCCATATCACGGGAGGCGGGTTCTACGAAAACATCCCGCGCAGCATTCCCGAAGGGCTGGGAGCCCGGATCGAGAAGAAAGCGGTCCGTGTCCTGCCGGTCTTCGATCTTATCCGCAAGGAAGGCGGCATCGACGAGCACGATATGTTCAACACGTTCAACATGGGCGTGGGCATGAGCGTGATCGTCCGTCCTGAGGACGCAGATACCGCCATGGAGGTGCTGAAAGCGGGCGGCGTGGACGCCTATCCCATCGGAGAGGTCTGGAAGAGCGACACGGGGGTCACGCTATGCTGACCCGCATCGCGGTATTCGTTTCGGGAGGCGGGACCAACCTGCAGGCCCTGATCGACGCGGCCAAGGCCGGAAAGATCCGCAGCGGGGAACTCTGCCTTGTGGTCTCCTCCAATCCGAACGCCTATGCTCTTACCCGTGCGGCGCAGGCGGGGATCCCGGCCTGTACCGTGGACCCGAAGAACTGTGCTTCGCAGGCCGAGTATGAGGATAAACTGCTCGAGGTCCTGCGCGCATCCCGGATCGACATGATCGTACTGGCCGGTTACCTGAAGATCCTGTCCCCTGAGTTTGTGGCCCGGTATCCCAATGCCATCCTGAACGTGCATCCGGCCCTGATCCCGTCCTTCTGCGGAAAGGGGTATTACGGACTGAAGGTCCATGCCTGCGCCCTGGAAAGAGGCGTCAAGCTGACCGGCGCCACCGTGCATTTCGTCAACGGTGAGGCGGACGGCGGCCCCATCCTCTATCAGAAGGCCGTTCCGGTCCGTCCGGGCGATACGCCCGAGATCCTGCAGAGAAGGGTCATGGAGAAAGCGGAATGGGTCCTTTTGCCCAGAGCCGTTGAAAAAGTGGCCAGGGAAATGGCCCGCAAAAAGAAAGATTGAACAAGGAGCATCCCGCCTTATGAGAGTTCTGGTCATCGGCGGCGGCGGCCGCGAGCACGCCATCATCCGCAAGATCAAAGAGAATCCGAACGTAACGGCCATCTACGCGCTGCCCGGTAACGGGGGCATGCGTAGTGACGCCCAGTGCTTTCCCGTAGGGGCGAAGGATCTGGACGGGATCGAGGCCTTTGTCAAGGAGCATCCGGTCGATTTTGCCGTCGTGGCGCCGGACGATCCGCTCGTACTGGGCGCCGTCAACCGGCTGGAGGCACTCGGAATTCCGACGTTCGGTCCCCGGGCCGAAGCCGCCATCATTGAGGGCAGCAAGGTCTTTTCCAAGAACCTGATGAAAAAGTACGGGATCCCGACAGCGGAATACACCGTTTGCTCGACCCCTGAGGAGGCGCTGGAAGCCGTAGGGAGAATGAACCGGTATCCGGTCGTGCTCAAGGCGGACGGACTGGCTCTGGGCAAGGGTGTGCTCATCGCCTCCACAAAGCAGGAGGCGGAGGAGGCCATCCGGTCCTTGATGGTGGACCGGGTCTTCGGCCAGAGCGGATCCAGGATCGTGGTTGAGGAGTTCCTGACCGGTCCGGAGGTTTCCGTCCTGTCCTTCACGGACGGCAAGACCGTTGTCCCGATGGTGTCCTCCATGGATCACAAACGGGCGCTGGACGGCGACCGGGGTCTGAATACCGGAGGCATGGGCACGATCGCGCCCAACCCGTACTATACGCCAGAGATCGCGAAACAGTGTATGGACACGATCTTCAGACCGACGGTCGAGGCCATGAACCGGGAGGGCCGAACGTTCAAGGGCTGCCTGTATTTCGGGCTGATGCTGACCCCGGACGGCCCCAAGGTCATCGAGTACAACTGCCGGTTCGGAGATCCCGAGACCCAGGTGGTGCTGCCGCTGCTCAAAACCGACCTGCTCACCGTTATGCAGGCCACAGCGGCAGGGAAACTGGACAGCTGTCCCGTGGAATGGAAAGAGGAGAGCGCCTGCTGTGTCGTCATGGCATCCGAGGGCTATCCCGGAAAGTATGAGACCGGTTTTGAGATCTCCGTGGACCCGGACTGCAAAGCTGAGATCTACTGCGCAGGCGTCAAGACCGACCCTGAAAGAGGCGTCCCCGTCAGCGGGGGCGGACGGGTCCTAGGCGTCGTGATGACCGCCCCGACACTGGAGCAGGCCGTAAAGGACGCCTATGCCGAGGTCAAGAAGGTCCATTTCAAGAACGCATTCTACCGGCACGATATCGGACAGCGTGCCCTATTGGTCAAAAAGGAGTCCTGAAGATATGGTCTACCGCGTATTTGTTGAAAAGAAAGCCGAGTTTGCCCAGGAGGCAAGGGCGCTGCTCAAGGAGATCCGGGACACACTGGGGATCCGTTCGGTGGATTCTGTCCGGATCGTGAACCGCTACGACGTGGAGCGCATCGACGCAGAACTGTTCAAGACCGCCTGTGCCAACGTGTTTTCCGAGCCGCAGCTGGATATGGTCTCCTCGTCGCTGAAGACTGCCCAAGGAGATACCGTGTTCGCCGTATCCTACCTGACCGGTCAGTTTGACCAGCGGGCGGACAGCGCGGCCCAGTGCATCCAGCTCATCAGCCAGAAGGAGAGACCTCTGGTGAAAACGGCCCGGGTCTATGTGCTCTCCGGGCATCCGGATCCGGATGAGGTGAGCCGGATCCAGCATTATGTGATCAACCCGGTGGAAAGCGAACTGGCGACTTTGGAACCGTTTGAATCCCTGGAATTCAGGACCACCATTCCCACGACCGTCGAGACCCTGACCGGGTTCATCGGATATGAACCCGAACAGCTGTCCGCGTTTGTGGAACGGTTCGGCCTTGCGATGGATGCAGATGACCTGGCTTTCTGTCAGGCATACTTCCGCTCGGAAAAGCGCGACCCGACCCTGACCGAGATCCGTATGATCGATACGTACTGGTCGGATCACTGCCGCCACACCACATTCCTGACCACACTGGACAACGTGTCCTTTGAGGATCCGCTGGCGGAAAAGACCTACCGTGAATATCTGGAGATCCGGAAAAAGCTCGGCCGGACCAAACCCATTAACCTGATGGATATCGCCACGACCGGAATGCGCTATCTCCGCGCGACCGGAAAGCTGGACAAGCTCGACGAGTCCGAAGAGATCAACGCCTGCACGGTCAAGATCAAGGTCCGTGTGGACGGAAAGGATGAGGACTGGCTTCTTCTGTTCAAGAACGAAACGCACAACCATCCTACCGAGATCGAACCTTTCGGCGGAGCGGCCACCTGTATCGGCGGCGCCATCCGGGATCCTCTGTCCGGCAGGGCCTATGTCTATGCCGCGATGCGCGTTACAGGCGCTGCGGATCCGCTGAAGCCCCTGTCCGAGACCATTCCCGGAAAACTGCCCCAGCGCAAGATCGTGACCACCGCCGCGGCGGGATACAGTTCCTACGGCAACCAGATCGGCCTGACCACCGGCATCGTGGACGAACTCTACCATCCCGGTTACGCGGCCAAGCGTCTGGAGATCGGCGCAGTCATCGGTGCCGTGCCGGCTGACGTGGTCCGCCGGGAGACACCGGACCCGGGCGACGTGGTCATCCTGCTGGGCGGCCGGACCGGACGGGACGGATGCGGCGGCGCGACCGGCTCATCCAAATCCCATACCCAGAAATCACTGGAGACCTGCGGGGCGGAAGTCCAGAAGGGCAACGCACCCGAGGAAAGAAAGCTACAAAGACTGTTCCGGAACCCGGATGCGGTCCGGATGATCAAGCGCTGCAACGATTTCGGCGCCGGAGGCGTATCGGTTGCGGTCGGGGAACTGGCCGACGGCCTGCAGATCGATCTGGGTGCCGTGCCCAAGAAATACGAGGGACTGGACGGGACCGAACTGGCCATTTCCGAGTCTCAGGAACGGATGGCCGTCGTGGTCGAAAGCGCGGATGCGGACAGGTTCTGCAGACTGGCGTCGCTCGAGAACCTGGAGGCGACTCCGATCGCGGTGGTCACCGAAGAGCCCAGGCTCCGGATGACCTGGAACGGAAACACGATCGTGGATCTGTCCCGGGAGTTCCTCAATTCCAACGGCGCGGAAAAGCATACGGACGCCAGGGTCCTGGAAGGCCGGTCAGTCAAGAGGGAGGTCCCGGAGGATTTCCGGACCGCCATGACCCGGCTAAGCGGCGACCTGAACGTCTGCTCCAAACGGGGCTTGTCCGAACGTTTCGACTCCACCATCGGAGCCGGGACCGTATTGATGCCGTTCGGCGGAAAGTATCAGCAGACCCCGATCCAGGCCATGGTCCAGAAGATCAGCCTGCCCAAAGGCGACACCGATACCGTGTCCTTCATGGCCTGGGGATACAATCCCGAACTGACCGAGGCCTCGCCGTTCCACGGCGCCTATTATGCCGTCATTGAATCGGTCTCCAAACTGATCGCCAGCGGCGCCTCCTTCGAGGACGTGTACCTGACGTTCCAGGAATATTTCGAAAAGCCCATGCGGGATCCCGCAAGATGGGGCAAGCCTCTTTCCGCGCTGCTCGGCGCTCTTCGAGCCCAGCTGGATCTCGGGATCGGCTCCATCGGCGGAAAGGACTCGATGTCCGGTACGTTCGAGAAACTGGACGTGCCGCCGACACTGGTCTCGTTCGCCGTGACCACGGGTGAAATCGGGGACGTTGTGTCGCCGGAATTCAAGGCTCCGGGACATGCCGTCTGGAGACTGTCTCCGACCTATGATGCGAAAACGAGACTTGTGGACACGGAGTCGCTCAAACGCGAGTTTGCCCTGGTCACCACTCTGATCCGGAGCGGACGCGCCCTGGCTGTCTATACGCCCGGCTACGGAGGGGAAGCGGAAGGGATCCTGAAGATGTGTCTCGGCAACCGGATCGGATTTGCCCTGGATGCAAAGATCCCGTATCCGGAACTGTTCACGCACGCCTACGGCGGGTTCATACTGGAACTGGCCGATGCGGAAGGCATCGACTGTCCGGAAGGTGTGGAGGCACAGCGCCTTGGACAGACGCTGGAGACACCGGAGATCCGCGCCGCATCCGTTCCCGACGGACGTACTGTCACGGTCAGCCTGCAGGAACTCCAGTCGGTGTATGAAGGCAAACTGGAACCGATCTATCCCGTCCACGCGGACACGCAGAAGGAAGAGGTCCCTGTATTTACCTTTACCGGAGCGTCAAACGTCAAACCTTCTTCCCGGGTACGCAGGCCGCGGTTCCTCATCCCGGTATTTCCGGGTACGAACTGTGAATACGACAGTGCCAAAGCGGTTGAAAGGGCCGGCGGTGAAGCGGATATCTTCGTGATCCGCAACCTGACCGGATCCGCCATTGCCGAATCCGTCGAGGCCTTTTCCGAACATCTGAAGGACGCGCAGGCGGTATTCATCCCGGGCGGATTCTCCGGAGGCGACGAACCGGACGGCTCAGGCAAGTTCATTACCGCGTTCTTCCGGAATCAACGGATCTTTGAAGGCGTCCAGGATCTCCTTTCGAACCGTGACGGCCTGATGTGCGGGATCTGCAACGGCTTCCAGGCACTGATCAAACTGGGACTGGTTCCGTACGGCGAGATCCGTACCATCGGCCCGGAGGATCCGACGCTGACCTTCAATACCATTGCCCGTCACCAGTCCATGCTGGTCCGGACCCGCGTGTGCTCACACAAGTCCCCTTGGCTGATGTATACCGAACCGGGCGAAATCTATACGGTTCCGATCTCACACGGCGAGGGCCGGTTCCTGGCCTCAAAGGCGTGCATCGACGCTTTGGCGAAGAACGGTCAGGTCGCCACCCAGTACGTAGATCTTGCCGGCAACCCGACCATGGATATCGATGGAAATCCCAACGGAAGCCTTTGCGCGATCGAGGGAATCCTGTCTCCGGACGGCCGCGTGATCGGAAAGATGGGACACAGCGAACGGGTCGGTACAGGACTGTACCGGAACGTCCCCGGTTTGTATGATATGCCCTTGTTCAAAGGCGCCGTGGACTACTTCGCATAGATACCGCCCGCTTGGGACAACAATCCCCGGACCGGAAGGCCCGGGGGCATCAATGAGAGGTAAAAAATGAGCAAACAACGCAGAGGCCGCACCAGCTGGCTGAGGATCTTCTACTATTCTCATCCTTATCTGGTCATCTTCAACGCCCTGATCATTTACAATATCGTTCTTCTGTGCATTGCGGCCTGGGTCATGACGTGGCTGATGGCATATCCGTCCTCCGGAGAGCCGCTTATGGAGTACAGCTGGAGGTCCTTCTTCGAGAACCTTCAGTACTGCACGGTCTTCACCATGAACAACGGCGGTATCTACAATACCGCCCCGAACAGCGTGGTCATACTGAAGATCATCCTGTCCATCGTGCAGATGATCACGTTTACCGGGTCCCTGATCGGTCTGGCCACATCCATGCTGCAGGGCGTGTTCGACAGACGCGCCCACAACGTCGGAAGGCTGAAACTGAAGAATCATTTCGTGATCCTGAACTGGTCTCCGGCGGGAGCCAACCTGATCCGGGAACTCTCTTTTCTGCCCGGCCGCAAGATCGTTGTCGTACTTTCGGATGAAAGCCGGGATGAGATCAATGACCAGATCGACAACATCTTTCTGGAATCCGGAACCGACCGCAAGAACCTGACCGTGTTCGTCAAGCAGGGAAAACCCGGATCCAGAAAAGCACTGAAGGAGATCTCCATTGACCGGGCGAGATCCATAGCCCTCCTGGTCCCCGACAAGGGGAACGGTCCGGTGGAAGTGACCGATGTGGATACGTTCAAGCTTCTGATGGGTATCATCGGCATCACCAAGTCCGCGTCCATAGCGGTGGAGGCTGTGGATGAGGATACTGTACGCGACATCGAGGAGCTGATCAAGGCCAGTCCGGAATTGGCGGACCTGCAGCTGACCACGTTCTCCAAGGGACGTGTGGTGGGCCATGTGCTGGCCCGCAGCGCCATCAATTCTTCCTATTCGGATCTGTACTACTCGCTGATGACCTACCAGAACGGAGGTTTCTACGAACTGCCCGCACATCAGTCCCTGGAAAAGACGATGACGCAGTACAACGACTGTATTCCGGTCGCCCGTTACGGAGAGGGGAAGGACGCCATCTTCTATGCACTGGCCAGCGGACCCTGCAAACTGGGTAAGCGGCTTTCAGCGAAGTCATATGAGGCCGAGGCCCCCTACCGCAAGAAGTACAATACCAATTCCTTCATTCTGTACGTCATCGGTGAAAACAGCCGCAGCGAAGCCATTGCCGAGGAGACGAAGGCCTATACCGAGAGCAAACTCGGCCGGATTGACTGCCGGGTGTATCCGTTTGATGTAGATACCGACAAGCTTCTGGATGAGCTGAACAGCTCGACCAGACGCCGCAAGAAGATCCTGGTCCTATCCGACGAAACGGCAAGCGCGGACAACGTGGATGTGAATGTATTCATGACACTGCTCAATCTGAAGGCCAGCCACAGGCTGCCCGGGGATATTGAGATCTCCGCGGAACTGCTTGACCAGTCCAACCGGTCTTCTCTGGCCGCTCTCAACGTCACTTCCGTGATCATTTCCAACCAGATGGTCGCCCTGTACCTGGTCCAGTTGATGACCCATCCGGACAACACCGAGTTCTATCAGGGCATGCTGTCCAGCAAAACGGATTACACGGAGAAGGATCTGGATATCGATATCCGCTATGCCGAGGAACTCTTCGATCTGTCCAAGCCCGTAGAATTCAATTCCCGCGGCGAGTTCGTATCCGCCCTTTACCGTTCCTCCAAGCACGAATATATCCCGATCGGTTTTGTCGGAGAGAAGAAAAAGGATTCCGTTGTCGGTTCGGTGACCAACGCCGTGACCAAAGCCGTAGGCAAGACCATTGATTCGGTTGTGGACATCACGAAAAAGGCCATTACCTCCATTACGGATATGGACGCGGCTCTGAATATGGATGAGATTGGCGAGATCGAGGCTCAGCTGGATGTGAATTCCAAAGTGCTTCTTCTGTGCGACCATCTTTCCAAAAAGGAAAAGATCGTTCTGGAAAAAGGTATGATCCTGGTCCTGATCCATTACCCGATCGATTGATCCTTACAAAAGAAAAATCAAAAAGCTGTTTCGCCTGACCTTTACGTCCCGGTCTGAAACAGCTTTTTTTATACGGTGGGTATGGGGTCAGGGCTTCCAGCAGTCCCTGACGATCCGGACCGTGTCCCGGATCACGTCATTGAACCGGTCGGCAGGGTTATTTTTTTAAAACAGGTTGTTTTTTGAAAAAAAATATGTATAATATATTATGGAAATTTTTGAGTATTTTTATGATAGCGATTTGTTTGTCTACATTATCACTCGCAATTAATGGTAGGAGGGATGGTTATGAAGAACATCACATTGAAAGCAATAACAATGCTATTTTTACTTGCCAACATATTTGGGTGTCAAAAGAAAGAGGAAGCTATTCGAACAGTTCCAAATAATGAAACTCAACTATCGATTGAAATGAGTGAACCAGTTGGGTACCTAAACAACTATCTGGACAATAATTCGCGTTTTTTTGAATCGTTTTCCAACCTTCCATTATACGATTACAAAATTATGCCTCATTTGACTCGCGTCTATGGGGATGATATTCCAGATTATTACTATTATGCATCATCAATCCAACTTCAAATTGATCTTTCGCGTTTCCGATTCTATAAACCAACAATTCAGATAATCGATGATGACCATGTTATTTTCGCTTACAGGGTCGAAAAACTGGGAGAAGTCTATGCGTACAATGTGGTTTTTTCGCGCTCCGAATCCGATGAATCCGAATCGTGGAGCACGTCAGAAGTATATCTTTGCCATAAGAAACATCTGTTTTCCGATTATCAAGACCTCAAGGCAGGAGACTCAATTCCATTTGCCGTCTTAAAGGAATGGGGACTTCTTGTCGAAAACACAATAGATGCATCGGAATATGGCCTTCCCGAGGGAATCGAATATGACAAGCCTTTTACGTTTGACGGTTCGTACGGATTGCGGGATATTGCAAATGGTCAGTTGTATTATCTGATTCCGCTTGCAGACGGGTTCTTGCTGGTCTGCTTCAATGGAAACGGGTACTGCGATGAATCGGACGAACTCACCATTCAAAGCATACAGTTCTTCCAGAATGGAATAATCAGTTTCGACCGCTTTTTCCTAAATGACGCTTCGTTGCTGGTTTGGCCTTGAGTTTTCGGAGCATGTCCTTGCTTGGCTTGGAATTATGTCATCGCTGGCCTGTTTTACGTTCAATCTATACCATTACCTGATCGATTGATCCTTACAAAACTTTTATGACGGCGATTACTTCGCATACATAATAACGGAGGACTAATATATGAGAAAGATTGCTTTATGGAAAAATATCGTCTCGCTTGTGGTGATATTATCAATGTTTAATTTCCTGTTACTTGCCTGTCAAAGCAAACCTCGAGATGAAACTTTGGAAACGACTCCTGCAGAACAACATGTATCCATTATTAGTACACCAATGGAATCTCAATGCGACTTTAGTGATCTTCCGGAATACTCGTATGTCAGATTAATGTCAAATTTGTCTTGGAAGAAACCTTCATCGGCTCCTAAAATAATGCCTTCTTCGTCTTCAAAGATGAATTCAATGGATTCATTTAACGCCCTGTTTCCTATCAAAAAAGGCTATTATGTCAATAGTGACTGCATCTGTGTCGAATACAAAATTAAAAAACAAGATTCCGTTTTACATGCTTTTGTGGTTTTCGATGTTTCTACGCACAACGACAGCAGCTATACTTACGAATCATATCCCTTTTGGGGAGAACTGTATTTTGCATACCCACAATTGGAATCAGATATGGTTTTGTCTTACAATCATAGCAAGTGTACACTTGACAGTCTTCCTTTTCTAATTGACCCATCAACGACACTCTTTTTTGGTAATGCGGAGAATCAAACTCCGAACACTCGTCATTCGGAAGAGACAATACTTTTGAAAGACGGTTACATGATCATAGATTATTATGTAACCGGAGCCGATTCAAATGAATTGGATATTACAGGAATGGTTTTCATTCCTTATGGTGAGAATAATACAAATTACCCGGATAATTCACTGGTCAAATTTGCATTTATTCCAACTTTTTAATTCCGGAATCGCGATGCGCAAGGAGTATTCGGATATGGAATTGTTCTATACTAGCAACCGGTCCGCCTGGCGGGAATATCTGGCAAGCCGGTTCGAAGCGTCCTTGGAAATCTGGTTCGTGTTTCCGACAAAGGATTCCGGAGAACCCAGCCTGTCCTACAACGACGCAGTTGAGGAGGCGCTGTGTTTCGGATGGATCGACGGCCGAGCCGGAACTCTGGACGCTACACATCATATCCGCCGGTTCACGCCCAGACTCAAGGGCAGTCCGTACTCCCGGCCGAATATCGAACGGCTGATCTGGCTGGACAGTCAGGGGCTGATCCATCCGAAAGTGCGGGACGGCGTTCTTCCCGTAATCCATGCGCCGTTTGTCTTTCCGGCCTATATCATAGACGCGCTTAAGAAGGACGCTGAAGTCTGGAAACACTATCAGCAGTTTTCCGAACCCTACAAGCGCATCCGCGTCGCTTACATCGATGCGGCGCGAAAGCGGCCGGAAGAGTTTCAAAAACGACTGAACAGTTTCATGGACAAGACCCGAAAGGGTCTGCTGATCACAGGATACGGCGGGATCGACAAGTACTACCGCTAGAAGGGTCCATACGGAATTGAGGGAAAACGCCTTACCTGCAGAATCTGCGGGCAAGGCGTTTTTTCAGTACGATGGACATACCGTCGCACTAGAAAAGGAAGAGGTCAATGCCTCTTCCTCACAAAATTGCTTCTATTATTTTGAGTTTGCTTTTTCTGGACTTCTCGATTATATTCCCGTATTTCTTGCAAGTAATCGGTTGAATCATTTGCAGAAGGAAAACGATAAGAGAACATTGAGCAGGGCAAGTTGCTTTCGTTCATATAATGACCCGTAAAGAAATCGCCTAACCCTATTACATCCATACCAAGGAGAAAACCCAAATCCGAATTAGGGCTTCCACCGTCGTTCTTGTTTAGTTTGGCTTCTGCAACAAGCAAATGTATGCCTTTTACACTCTCGTTAATATCCACGATAATATCGTAGACCGGAACTCGTTCAACACCAGAAACGCCATAAGAATCTTTATAGGTCGAAGGAATGAGTCCAAGTTCCTCTGCAACGCACTTTGTAATGCAGGATCTGGTTGCGCCAGTATCCCAAAGCGCAAGAACATCCAGAGCTTTTTCTGTATCGTAGTTTTCCGAGGTGTGTACTTTTATAACGCTCGTCATTTGCCGAGCATTTCCATTATATTTCTTCGTGAAGGCGGTATACACAAGCCTCTCCCATAAATATTGTGCTTTGCCATATTAACCGCAGAACGAGAACTTGTAGGATATGTATTCCGGTCCTTCGTCTTTTTTGATTTCACCAATCAAAAACTCACCGAGTTTGTATTTTCCTTTTGCCCAGGAAAGAGCATCCGCTCTAGATGCAAAAAACCGAACGATTGTACAGTCATGAATTAGAACGCATTCATTTTCGTGATCTTTTAGCAGTTCGTCTCTTTGGGAAAGGAAGAATTCATCATCTCTTTTTAGATCGTACATAATTGCCTCCGAATCTTTCACGTATCCAAATGAGCACAATTCAAGCCATTTGTCAACAAGCAGGAATTTCATTTGGGTCGCATCCAACTATGTGCCGTGTGTAGCCTTACAATGCTGAAACCGTGTGAAGCTTCAGCTTCTGACACAGGATCCCGGGACCGCAGAATTCCGGCCGGATCTCCTGTCCCGCACCGTTTTCGAAAAACACGACGTCCGTCCCTCGGATCCCGTCCGTGCATCCGATGTTCATCAGCAGGCAGTCCTCATGGATGGATTTGACCAGATCGTCCACTTCCTCGAAGGGAAGTTCTACGTACGACGGTCCGCCCCAGGGGGCGTTCCGGCAGTCGATGATCAGAAAGGGAATGGGGCCGTAATTCGTCAGCAGTTCGGTCAGCCTTTCCCGACGTTGCGCGTTCACCGTCATTTTTCTTTCACAAAGAAGAATCCGTCGCGGCACAGGCCCCGTCCGGCATACTCCGCCGTCTTCTTTTCCACCTTCTGCCAGATCTCCTCGCTGAAGATCACGGGTCTTTCGCGGATCTCTTGATCCCCTCCCGAGAACAGGATCTGCTTCTTTCCGGCCAGGAAAAGCTGCACGATCGGAATGAAGTCCCCGTAAAGACCGGAGAAATCCGATCCCGGGAAGATGTCGGGCGCGACCTTGTCCTTAAGCCTCTCGTAACCCGTAGACGTGACGAGCCGCATGCCCGGGGTGAGACCGTAGGCTTCGACCAGTTCGTCCGGGAAGCGAAGGAAGATGACCGCGTCCATTTCGTCCGAATAGGCCGAAACGATCAGCGGGCTGACCGACTGGACGAGCGCCGGCTGCGTGTCGCCCTGCATGAGGATGTTTGACATGTACTGGATTGCGAAATCGAATCTGGACTGCTCGCTTATGTTCTTGCAGACCAGTTTTCTTACGAAATAGTATTTCTTGTACTTGAACTTGACGTTTCCGGGGTGCTCCGCGGGCATACTCGTTTCCTCCATTAACATATATAGTCCTTTTTTACTTTCGGATATGACGGCCGAAAGCGGTTCCGTGTCAACAGCTGATCTGCTCCAGCGCCTGCTTCAGGTCGGCGATCAGGTCGTCCGCATCTTCCAGCCCGCAGGACATCCGGACGAGACCGGCCGGGATTCCGGCCGCTTCCAGCTGTTCTTCGGTCATCTGGCGATGTGTGGACGTGGCCGGATTGAGGCAGCAGGTGCGGGCATCCGCAACGTGGGTCTCCACGGCCGCAAGCTTCAGGTGATTCATGAACTTTTCCGCATTGGCACGTCCCCCTTTGATGACGAACGAGACCACGCCGCAGCCGCCGTTGGGCATATACTTTTGGGCACGGGCATAATACCTGTCCCCGGGAAGTCCGGGATAACTGACGGAGTCCACTTCCGGCCTTTCGGTCAGGAATTTGGCCACAGCCAGTCCGTTGGCCACGTGCTTGGGCATCCGGACGTGCAGGGATTCCAGCCCCAGATTCAGGATAAAGGCATGCTGCGGAGACTGAATGCTTCCGAAATCCCGCATCAGTTGCGCCGTGCATTTGGTGATGAAGGCGCCCTCTTTTCCAAACTTTTCCGCATAGGTGATCCCGTGATAGGATTCATCCGGCGTGCACAGACCCGGATACTTATCCTTGTGAGCCATCCAGTCGAAACGGCCGGAATCCACGATTGCACCGCCTACACATGCGCCGTGCCCGTCCAAATATTTGGTTGTGGAATGGGTCACGATATCCGCGCCCCATTCGATGGGCCTGCAGTTGACCGGAGTGGGGAAGGTGTTGTCCACGATGAGGGGCACGCCGTGGGCATGCGCGACTTTGGCGAAGAGTTCGATGTCCAGGACCGTCAGGGCCGGATTCGCGATGGTTTCTCCGAATACGGCTTTGGTATTCTCCTGAAAGGCCGCATTGAGTTCCTCCTCGGTGCAGTCCGGGGGAATGAAGGTGGCCGAGATGCCCATTTTGACCATCGTGACGGCAATGAGATTGAAGGTTCCGCCGTAAATGCTGGAGGATGCCACGATGTGGTCTCCGCACTGACAGATATTGAACAAGGCAAAGAAGTTTGCCGCCTGACCCGAGGAGGTCAGCATGGCGGCCGTACCGCCCTCGAGCGCAGCGATCTTGGCGGCCACATAATCGTTGGTCGGGTTCTGCAGTCTGGTGTAGAAGTAGCCGCTGGCCTCCAGATCGAAGAGTTTGCCCATCTCCTCGCTGGTATCGTATTTGAACGTGGTGGACTGCACGATCGGGATCTGGCGAGGCTCGCCGTTGGCCGGGGTATAGCCTGCCTGGACGCATTTCGTGTCGAGTTTGTAGTCTGGCATATTAATCCTCTTTCTGCCGTGAAGGATCCTCACGGATCCCCATCACGGCCATATAGATATCGTTTTTGGGAACCTTCCGGTCCCTGGCCACGGCTTTGACTGCCTCCTTGCGGTCAAGGCCGGTTTTGATATAAAAGTTGAAATGATCCTCGACGCTAATGGTATTCAGCGTCTCGGCGTCCCTCTGGGTGCTTCCGGCCACGACCAGCACGAATTCGCCCCTCGGGGCGGAGGCTTCGAAGTGCTGGACTGCCTGATCGATCGTCATGCGCAGGACCTCTTCGTTGAGTTTGGTCATTTCCCGGCAGACGGCAAGCCTCCGGTCGCCTCCGAACGCGTCCCGCATATCCGAAAGGGTCTGCAGAAGCCGGTGGGGAGCCTCGTGGAAGATCATGGTCCTTCTTTCCAGTTTCAGATCATCCAGTGCCTTGGCACGCGCTCCGGCCTGGGAGGGAAGGAAGCCCTCGAAGGAAAAGCGGCCAGTAGGCAGTCCGGACAGGGTCAGGGCATTGATCGCCGCGCAGCATCCGGGAACCGAGGTGACCGGGATCCCCCGGTCGACACAGAGTCTGACCAGATCCTCTCCCGGATCCGAAACGGCCGGTGTTCCGGCATCGGTCACAAGGGCGCAGGATTCACCGCGGATCAGGCGTCCGCAGATGTCCTCGCCCGCACTCATGCGGTTATGTTCGTGATAGGGAACCATAGGGCGGCTGATTTCGAACAGGGAAAGCATCTTCCCGGTATTCCGGGTGTCCTCGGCGGCCACGAAATCGACCTCCCCGAGGACCTTGAGGGCCCTGGGGGACAGGTCCGCAAGATTCCCAATAGGCGTCGCCACCAGGTACAGCGTTCCTTTCTGGATCCGGTTCTTTTTGTCGGTCATAAAGCACCTCCGTCCCCGCTGGTTTCATCCGGCGCGCCGACCATTTTCAGAAGCCCGGCCTCATCGATCAGGGTTATGCCCAGCTCGCGGGCCTTGGTCAGCTTGGATCCGGCGGCTTCTCCGTAAACCACAAAATCTGTCTTCTTTGAGACAGAACTGCTGACTTTTCCGCCACAGGACTTGATCAGATCCGTGGCTTCGTCCCGGGACAGCGTAGGCAGCGTGCCCGTGATCACGAACGTCAGACCGGCCAGATGGGATTTTTGAGGCATCTTGACGGGTTTGTCCAGAACACCGGCGTTTTGAAGCTGGCGGCAGATCTCACGGTTCTGGTCATGTTTGAAGAACTTAACGACGCATTCCGCGGTCACCTGACCGAAATCCGGTATGGAGCAGATGTCCTCGACGGTTGCGTTCATGCAGGCGTCCAGGGAGCCGAAGTGCTGGGCCAGAGCTTCCGCGGCCACTTCGCCCACATTCCGGATGCCGAGCGCAAAGATCAGACGCTCGAGTCCCGCACTGCGGCTGTTCTGAATGGCTGTGACCAGATTGGCCGCACTTTTTTCGCCCATTCGGTCCAGTTCGGCTACGCTGTCTGGCGTCAGGGCGTACAGATCCGCAACATTCCGGATCAGGCCCTCGTCGATCAGGGCGTCCACGATCTGGGACCCGAGGCCGTCTATGTTCATGGCGTCTTTGGAAGCGAAATGGGCGATCCGTCTGGACAGTTGAGCCGGGCATTCCGGGTTGACGCACCGGATGGCCGCCTCGTCTTCCGGATTATAGACCAGAGGCTCACCGCAGGACGGGCAGACGGTCGGAACCGCGAATTCGGTCTGGGTCCCGTCCCGCATGCCCAGAACCGCTCCGACCACCTCGGGAATGATGTCTCCGGCTTTCTGCAGCGTGACATAATCTCCGATGTGGATATCCCGCTGACGGATGAAATCCATATTGTGCAATGTGGCCCGGGAAACGGTCGTTCCGGCCAGACGGACGGGGGTCAGTTCGGCTGTCGGAGTCAGGACGCCCGTACGGCCGACCTGCATCGTGATTCCGGTCAGTTTGGTTACTTTCTGCTCAGGAGGGAACTTGTAGGCGACCGCCCATCTCGGGGTGTTGGTCCCTTCTCCCAGTGTAGTCCTCTCCTTCAGACTGTCTACCTTGATCACGACGCCGTCAATGTCATACGCCAGATCGTCCCGCAACTTTCCAAGCGACAGGATCGCGTCGCGGATCTCGTCAAGGGTCTGCAGTTTCTTCCTGTGCTCCAGAACATGGAAGCCCAGTTCCTGCAGCCGGTCCAGGATGGCCGTATGGGAATCCGGGGCGGTCCCGTCCGGATACAGGCTTCCTTCCTGAAGATTGAATATGAAGATATCCAGACCGCGGGAAGCCGTGATCCGTGAATCCAGCTGGCGCAGGGAACCGGCGGCCGCGTTTCGGGGGTTGGCCATCAGTGCTTTGCCTTCAGAGGCCCGTTCGTCGTTGATCCGCTCAAAAACAGCCCGAGGCATATAGACCTCGCCCCGGACCGTAAAGGAAAGGGGTTCATCCAGGCGCAGTGGGATTCTGCGGACGGTCTTGAGATTTGCGGTCACGTTTTCCCCGGTCACTCCGTCTCCGCGGGTCGCACCTTCGGTAAAGATTCCGTTGACGTAGGTCAGGGAAGCGGAGAGTCCGTCGATCTTGGGCTCCACGGAAAACTGCACGTCCGGGAAGGATTCACGCACACGGTCGACAAACTCGCCCAGTTCCTCGAACGAGAACACGTCCGTTAAGGAATTCATCGTGACCCGGTGGGTCACCTTCTCGAATTTGTCCAGCACTGCGTTCCCGACGCGCTGGGTCGGGGAGGACGGATCGAACGCCTCCGGGTGACGGGCCTCCAGTTCCTGCAGTTCCCGGTACATCCGGTCGTATTCATAATCTGACACTTCCGACACGTCATAGGTGTAATACATTTGGGAAAGATGTCTGATTTTCTTTCTAAGTGTCTCAATTTGGACAATTTCATCCAGCTTTTCCGGCATAACGACCTCCATGGACAGAGCCACCCTCTATGCTTTCCTGACCGGCACAACAACTGTCGGCCTGCGCAGTTTTACTACTTTGTATTATATGATTTTCAGGAGACTTTTGCAACGGCTTGGGAAAAATCCGGTTGGGTAGATAAGCTTTTGCCGCCCATTCTTCGAAGCTTGGAACTATGCCTTGACAATTCATGACGGTTGCTTTATACTATGAAATGGTGGAGGCCAGTCTTTTTGACCGGCTGACGCCGGATGACAACTATGATTAGGAGGCCTTTACTCATGAATGAAGAGCCGTCCATCCAGACTACACAGGAATCTACAGCCCCCGAAAAGCCGGCCACTGTGTCCAAGACTGCCGTCGTGAAATTCGTTACGATGCTGGTCTTCGTGATGCTGTTCGTGGAAGCGATCTGTTTTCCGCTTCTGATGCTGGCGATAGACGGGCCGGACCAGACTGTGATGAGTGAAACCTCTGTCGAGGTGGTTCCCCTTACCCCGGAAAACTACTGGTCGGGAGAATTTGCCAGCTCTTTTGACGGCTGGTTTTCCCTCCGTTACCCCCTCCGCAGCGATATCGTCGGTACATACCGTCTGATGTCCATAGGCTATGACAGCCTTGGAGGAAATGCCCAGGCGGATGATATGAACCAGCCGGATCTGGACACGTCCAATCTGGAGATTGAGACAGACGATTCCGGCGGAGCCGTCATCATAATCCCGGGCCGCAGCACCGAAACCGCACTGGAGACCGGAATGTCCGAATCCGGAGTCGAAACGATGCCTTCTCACGAATCCGGTCAGACGCCGGTCGAGACCGAGAAGCAGACCGAGCGCGAGACGACCCTTGAGGAGTTCTATGTGGATTACGTGAACAACTACCTCTATGCCCAGATCAACTCCTGGCAGCTTTCCCAGAAGATCACCGAGCCGACCGGATACAAGGGCTCAGGAGTGCTGATCGGCAAATCCGGTTATCTGTATGAGCCGGCCTATATTGACGAGTATCTCGGGTACAGTTCAACCTATGTCACGACGGCAGCCGGTCTTCAGAACACCGTCAATATGCTCGAGTATATCCAGGATCAGCTGAACAAGCGCGGGATCGGTTTTGTTTTCTGTATGTCCTCCAGCAAGGCCAGCCAGTATGCGGATTACATTCCGGACTGGTACAAGAACCAGCACACCCCGATCCAGGGATACGTCCGGGCCTACGATTATCTGATGCCCATTCTGGAAAAGAGCAATCTGAATTTCGTGGACGCCAAGACCCAGTATGAGCGAGTCGGACTGGCCGTGACCTATGCCAAGACCGGTATCCACTGGAACAAGCTGGCTACGAGCGAAACCCTGATCCAGTGCATCAAGCAGCTGTCCGCGCAGATGGACAACCGTCCCACCCGGAATCTGGCAATTGATGCTCTCAAACTCAGCTCCACCCCGTTCCCCGGAGGCAACCCGGACGATGATATCTTCAATATCATGTGGAGCAAACAGGAATCCCAGGCGTTCCTGTCCCAGCAGATCCGGGACAAGTATTATTTCGCTCCGAAGGTCGAAGTGCTCAATTCCGATGCACCGAAACGCAATGTCCTGTTCCAGGGCGGCTCATTCGTCCATTCCCTGGTCTACTACTGGCGCAATTACATCGGTGAGTGCAAGCAAATCTATTACAACGGCACCGTGTCCGATTATGTAAACGGCACCGCGAAAAATCCCCTTACCGATGGCAACGAGTACTGGGAAGATATGCTTACCAATATCGACTATGTGCTCTTTGAGGCGACCGAACAGCAGCTGGCCTATCTCGGAAACAACACGGGCCACTGGCTGATGTACAACAGCCTGTACGAGTATCTGAAGAATCACGAGATCAAGTGAGGACGCATCATGGTATTCAGTTCAACGACATTCCTTTTCGTGTTTCTCGCGATCACTCTCGCACTGTATTATCTTTTCAATTTTCTGTTAAAGAAGACACCCGTGCGCATCCGGGTCCTGAACGGGATCCTGCTGGCCGCTTCGCTGGTATTCTATGCGTGGGGTGAACCCAAATACGTCCTGCTCATGCTGTTGTCCATCGTGGTCAACTTCGTATTCGGCATCCTCATGGGCGCAAAGGACGACAACGACAAACTGAGGAAACTGTTCCTGATCCTGTCGGTGGTCTTCAACGTCGGAATGCTGTTCTTCTTCAAGTATTTCATGTTCGTGACCGATATCATCACGGCGATCATGGGCAAGGAGACGAACATCTTCACGGAGGCGACCGGCACCGCCATCGCGCTGCCGATCGGTATCTCGTTCTTCACGTTTCAGATCATGTCCTACGTGATCGACGTGTACCGGAGAAAGGTCAACCCACAGAAGAACATTTTCCGTTTGGGCCTGTACATCTCGCTGTTCCCTCAGCTGATCGCGGGACCGATCGTCCGGTATATCGATGTCGACCAGGAACTCGCCGACCGTTCGGTGACGCTGGAAGGCGTTTACGAGGGTATGTGCCGGTTCATTCTCGGTCTGGCCAAGAAGGCCCTGATCGCCAATACGGTCGCTCAGATCTCGGATACCATCTTCAGTATGGATACCATCCAGATCTCCTCCGCGACGGCATGGCTGGGCGCCATCTGCTACACGCTGCAGATCTATTTTGACTTCAGCGGTTACTCGGATATGGCCATAGGTCTTGGCCGCATGTTCGGGTTCCATTTTCTCGAAAACTTCAATTATCCGTATATTTCCTCCTCGGTCAAGGAATTCTGGCGCAGGTGGCACATCTCGCTGTCCAGCTGGTTCCGCGACTATCTGTACATTCCTCTCGGCGGCAACCGGAAGGGGAAGGTCCGTACCCAGATCAACGTGTTCCTCGTCTGGCTGTGCACAGGGTTCTGGCATGGAGCCGCATTTACGTTCATAGCCTGGGGCCTGTACTACTGGCTGCTTCTGACGATGGAGAACCTGTTCCTGGGCAAGGCGTTTGAAAAATTCGAGAATACGTTCAACAAGTTCAAACTGGGCTTCATACCCAAGATCATCGAGCATACCTATACGATCGTGGCCTTCCTGATCGGCTGGGTCATCTTCAATTCGAAGGATCTGCCGCAGGCGTTCACCTTCGTCAGACGGATGTTCACATTCTCCGAGTGGGGATGGGACAAGATGGTCTCACAGTTGTCCAATCTGTCGACTACGATGTTGCTGCTCGGTATCCTGTTCTCGATCCCGATCGTACCGGCTGTCCGGAAGAAACTGGAGGGCCTGAAGAACGGGGACGTCATCGTGACCGTTTCCGGCGCCGTGATCAGCATGGCCCTGTTCGTGCTCGCCATCCTGTTCATCACAGGTTCCGGATACAATCCGTTCATCTACTTCAGGTTCTGAACCGTAACAAAATAAGCCAAAACCAAACCGCCTCCCCGGAAACAACCGGGAAGGCGGTTTGGTTTTGGAACGATTCTTACTTCGAGTAGAACTCATTGAGTTTGCGGACCGTTTCCGTACGGAACGGATCCGAGAAGCCCGCATGCTTCAGTGCGTCCACGTAAGTGTGGTCCATATCCGTGACCAGGGTGATATACATATCCCGGTAGTTTGAGACCCAAACCGAGTCGGAAGCGATCATATAGAGTTCCAGGCAGGGAATCAGGGAAATCGCGTAGGATAGGTAATAGGCAGGCGAGTCCATCGTGACCTGCCGGATGTAGGTGTGCAGTCTTGTCCCGGTCTGTGCATACAGGGTGGGAACATATCGGCTGCAGACTTCCTCCATGACCGTGTCGTAGTCCGTCCGTCCGGTCCGGTAGATCTCGTCCTCGAACATCGCCACAGCCAGGGCAAGCTCGATGCTTTCCATAGCGGAATAGAGATGATAGGACCTGAGCACGTCATAAACCTTTGTATCGGTGATGGGCTTCTCCAGATAGATCAGATACAGCATCTCATCGGCCTGGGAAGCGGTTTCGGAGTACTCAAGGGAGGTCTTGGACATCCGTTCCCGCGTTTCAAACTGGTTGAATGCGTGACCGAATTCATGGACGAAAGTAAACGGGGAACTGTAGTCCTCCGGTCCGAAATACATGACCGGCACCATAGTAGACATCAGGGTAAACGTAAAGGCCGCTTTCCTGGCATTATTCTGGGCGGAACCCAGGAAAATGCTCTGATACTTGTCGTTCACATCGGAGTAAAAGCCTGAGAATTCAGCAGGCATCCATTCCATAAAACCCTGGATGCGTTCCTTCTGCTTGCCCTCGTAGAATGCCTCATACATGAGCGAGGCCAGTTCAGTCGTCTGCGCATCGGTCAGCCCTGCCGAAAGCTGCTGGAACCGGTCCAGCGCGATGCCGTACCAGGTGTTCGCGGATCGGGCAAATTCAACCAGGAAATCCCGGATCTCATCCATCTTGAAATCCCGGCTATAACTCATCTCGCCTTCGTAATCCATATAGTTGGAATAGTCCAGGAGGGAAGCGATCTTGCGGTTGTTGGCCGTGAACTCGCGGTACAGTTCGTCGTTCCGGGAAGCAAAATCGGGAGACGTGGAATCCAGTTCGTGCTGCTGGAGTACGAGTTCGCTGTTGCGGTTCTGCAGTTCCAGGATCTCGGGTGTACTGGACCTGGCCCTGAGACGGATGAACTCGATGAAATCCTCGTCCTCGGTCCCGATCAGCTCGGCACCGTATATGGAATCCAGGATGATGGTCAGGATCTCCATATAATGGCTGTTAGCCTCGTTGTACCGGGTGGTCATGGTTTCGTAGGCCGAAACGGTATCCTCGTCCGTGGGTTCCATCGAGTAGTTCAGCATGGACAGCTGATACTGGGAACCCAAGCGGATATAGGCGGAATAGTAGGTCTGGAAAGCGTTGTTCACGTCGGAGCGCACCCCTTCGCTGTTATAGGCCAAAAGGGTGGTCAGACGGTCCTGTGCGGTCCGGAAGTCCTCATAATCCTGATCGGTGTAGTTGAACTGGTATTCCTCAAAGTACTCCACATAACCCGCATAGGTCACATAGTATCTGAGAAGACCGATCAGGCTGGCACACCCGGAAAGGGATGACGCCAGTATGATCAGGCACAGGAAAAGCGCGAGAACCTTAACAAAGAAAAGGGATTTGCGGTTCGTTGCCATATGCTATTATCCGAGATTAAACTTGGCCAGCTTTTCACGCAGGAAATCCGCCGCCATCGTGATGTCGTCCACCGGGTTCTGTCCAACCTCGCGCTCTATCGTAAGGAAACCGTCAAAGCCGGTCGCGGCCAGTGCGGGAAGATAGACGTCAAAATCCACGTCACCCTTGCCCAAAGGCAGTTCCAGGTAGGCGCGGCCCATCTGGACCATATCCGCATGATCCTTGGCCAAAGGGCTGACCGTTACGTCCCCTTCGTAGCTGGCTCTGAGCTTGATGCCGTCCTTGGCATGGGTATGTACGACGTATTTGCCGATATACTTCAGCGCGTTCTCTGGACGGTCTCCGGCGCACATGACCAGATTGGCCGGGTCAAAATTGACGCGGACGCCTCCGGCACCGAGCGAATCCAGAAAATCACCCAGCGTCTTTCCGAGTTCCGGACCGGTCTCCACGGCAAAGGCGGATCCGATGGAATCCGCATATTCGGCCAGCGTGCGGCAGGCCTTGCGCATGATCTCCTTGGTCGCGCATTCCTCTACCGGAACAGTTCCGATGTGGGTCGTGACCACATTGCATTCCAACTTTTTGGCCAGATCCAGCACCCGCATGGACTTTTCCACATAGATCTTGTTCTTTTCCGGGTCCATGAATCCTACGCCGAAGTCTCCGCAGATCGCGGAGAAGACGAGTCCTTTGGACTTAACGTAGTCCAGTTCCTCGCGGAGCTGCGCGTCCGTAACATGATCCACGCCGAGCGTTCCTCCGGTGGCATAGGCCTGAATGCCCTGGGCCCCGATCTTAGCCGCCATGTCGACTCCGCCCCGGAAATCCTTCCGGAAACTTTCCACCATTACACCAATTTTCATAATAGATACCTCCAAGGGTAAATGTCATTAAGGATAGTATAGCCCGAATTATTCATGGAAATCAAGTAGGCCGGTGTAATTGTTGAAAAATCACCCGTCTAACCAGAAATCCACTTTTTGTACTCTCAACAGTCTCAAAAACCCTGTTAGTCCTCCCCAAAAAAGGCAGAGTACCCCTATCGAAAGAATGAGCAAGGTTTTTGGGTTGTCAAAGAGCATGTCTGTGTCGTCTATTCCAACTGAACAT
>JAFYHA010000134.1 GCA_017539425.1 Clostridia bacterium | reverse complement strand
GCGGCTTTGCTCTGCGCTCTGGATTCCAATGCGGAACGCATTTCTTTTCAGGGTCAGTTCCTTCAGTGCCAGGAACAGGTAAAAAAGGATCAGGAAACCATAGAAGAACTCCGTCATCGCGTTGAAGAGCTGGAGTCTGAAAATGCCACTCTCCGTTCTGACAACAAGGTGATGCAGGACATCCTCTCCAAGGCAGCCACCGGCGCCTCCCTGAACGTGCCGGTTACCGAGGAGAACACCGCCTCTGAGCCCACGGAAGAGACTCCGATTGCGGACGCATCTTTGGAAGATCCTTCTCCGGAACCGGAGGAAGTGCCGGAAGAGTCCGCTAAAGAGACTCCGGAGCCACCCCAGCCCGCACGCAAAGCTCCCCGTCCCAAAAACAAATCCCATGTCGGCTCCATGTTTGATCTGCTGACATTTGACGATGTCTGACAAAAGCACACTGCCCAAAGGGGCACTGCCCGAACTTCTCTGTCCTGTCGGATCTGCCGCCGCCTTGAAAGCGGCCATCTCCGGCGGCGCTGATGCGGTCTATATGGGCGGTGCTTCTTTTCATGCCCGTATGTATGCGCACTCCTTTTCGGGGGCGGATCTTGCCGACTCCATCTCACTGGCTCACGCCTATGGTGTAAAAGTATACATCACCCTCAACACGCTGGTCCTGGATTTGGAACTGGATTCATGGCTGCGAGCCGCACAGGAGGCCTACCAGGCCGGCGCCGATGCGCTGATCGTGGATGATGTCGGTGCGGTCGCACAGTTGCACAACATTCTTCCGGACTTCCCTCTTCATGCCAGCACACAGATGTCCGTGCATCACTCCTTCGCCGGACCAATGCTGCAAAAAATGGGCTATTCCCGTATGGTCGTAGCCAGAGAAACCTCCTTACAGGACTTAAAAACCATCTGTAAATCTTCTCCTTTGGAAATTGAAACATTCGTCCATGGGGCCTTGTGTGTTTGTCATTCAGGCCAGTGCCTTTTTTCCTCGCTGGTGGGTGGTAGGAGCGGAAACCGGGGCACCTGCGCTCAACCCTGCAGGCTTCCCTACACCGTTAACGGAAAACCCGCTTATCCTCTTTCCCTGAAAGATCTTTCCCTGGCAGCCCACATTCCGGAGCTGCTGGAAACGGGCGTATCCTCTCTCAAAATTGAAGGGCGCATGAAATCCCCGGAATATGTCTACACGACCGCCAAGATCTGGCGAACGTTGCTTGACAACCGTCGTTCCGCGACTCCGGATGAACTCCGTGATATGCAGGACGCATTCAGCCGTGACGGTTTTACCGACGCCTATTTCACGAGACGGGTTTATACCGATCTGTCACACAAAATGCTGGGTACACGGACACAGGAAAACAAAACTGCTTCCAAGCGGGCATACCCGGTCCCGGAATCGCTGCCCAAGATTCCTCTTCAGCTTTCCTTTTCGATGAAAGCCGGGAAACCTGTCCGGCTGACCCTTGCGACCCATTCCGGCAAGCCGGTTTCCGTACAGGGAGCAGTTCCGGATAAAGCTTTATCCAGACCGATGTCAGAAGAACAGGTCATCCGCCAGTTAACCAAATTCGGCGGCACCCCCTATGAAGCCGTTTCCGTGACGGCTGATCTGGACCCCGGGCTGATCATTTCTCTGTCTTCCCTAAACGCCTTGCGTAGAGATGCGGTATCCCTTCTTTTGCAACAAGCCGATCCGTGTCGAGAAACCGCGTTGGATCTGTCTTCTTACAAAACGCCCTCTTTATCCGGTCCTGTGAGCGGCCGCTCCGCTTTCTTCTACAGCCCGGAACAGGTTACCCCTCGTGCAAAGCGCTTCTTCGACTGCCAGTATCTTCCCGTTTGGAACTATCACGGAGAAACCAACGGGGTTGCTCTGCCACCGGTGATTTTTGATTCAGAGAACGCCGAAATTCGGTCATTGCTGGAAAAGGCCGTGCAGCTTGGGGCCAAACATGTGCTGATGGAAAACCCCTGGCATTATCCCTTGATTGAAGGGCTCGGCCTGACTCCGCACGCGGATTTCCGCTTTAATGTAACCAATCGGGACTCTCTTGCCTTCTGGAAATCCTTCGGATATGAAGATATCATCCTTTCCGCAGAACTCAATCTCCCGCAATGCCGGGACCTGATGCCTTATGCGCGGGTCATTACTTACGGTCGCATCCCGCTGATGATCCTGGAAAAATGCGTAGGCCGGGAATATGGATCTTGCGAGGCCTGCAAGGAAGACCGACTCTGCCTGACTGACCGGACAGGGGCCGAGTTTCCCATCCTGCGCGAATGGTCTCACAGAAACATTGTCTGGAACAGTTTACCGGTATGGACCGCCGATTGGAGATCCAATTTGAAAGACGCGCATATACAGGCGGAGCATTTCATTTTCTCCACGGAAACGCCATCCGATGTCGATGCAGTCATAACTTCCTATGAAAACAACGCACCCCTTGCGACGCCCTTCCGCCGCATTGGCGTAGCCAACTTACGAAAAGCCGAACCCACCCAGTCGTAATGATGGGCACCACCCTTTCTCAGTCGCTATTACGTGAAACAAAAGCCCTTTTGTCCGCATTTTCCTGCACTTTCCCATCCCTGCTGGCCAGTATTCTTCAAAACAAGTCTTGACAAGCGGGGGTGCGGGTGCTATAATTCGTTTTGTCAATGCGGCATCGCCAAGCGGTAAGGCAACGGACTCTGACTCCGTCATTACCTAGGTTCGAATCCTAGTGCCGCAGTCAACATGCAAGACCTCTTTTGTTTTACCAAAGCAAAAGGGGCCTTTGTTGTCTATGCCCCGAGTCTGTTGTGCGCAAACCGCATTACTATTAAGAAAGGGCTGACTATGCAAACCGCTCATAGCCATCTAACTCATATCTGGATTTTGGTGCTCCTCATAGCACTCGCGACATTGCCTCTTGCATCCTGTAAAGAAACGGAACACCCTATGCATACCGAGACTCTGCCTTCCCAGCAGACCGACTCCCCGCCCCGTCCCGAAACCGTTCCGGAGTCCCAACCGGAACCGCAGCCGCATAACTCAGAACCGCTGCTTGATTTTTCAAGGCCTCTCCAGGCAACCGGCACAAAAATTGCCTCTTTTGATTGCCCGGAGAAAGACTTCGTTACCGCACAGGGGTGCTGCTTTGACGGAGAGTACTGGACGGTAGCCTTTAATCGGTTTGACGAGCGCGGCGAGGAGTGTACGCTGCTATGCCAGTTCGACGATTCCGGCGAATTGGTTAACACGAGTGACGGTCCGCTCTATCTAGAGCATGCCAACAACATCTCTTTTCTTCCGGATGAATCCGCCTATCTGGTGACCTCCTGTCAGGGAACGATCCGCGAATGTTGGAACGGGTATTCTCTTGTCGACCGGGATACGCTTACCGTCATCGAAAAAGGCACTCTGGCTGCTCCGTTTTTCGCGATGGCCTACTGCCCGGAACGGGAGGCTTTCGCTTCCGGCCGCTGGGGCGGCGAAACGCTGGATTTCTGGGATGCCTATTTCAACCTGACCCTGACCAGGAACGTGCAGGCTCCGGGTACACTTTCGCAGGGCGTGTTTGCCGCCGAAGACAGTATCTGGTTCGTGCGTTCATCCAGAACCGCCAACCAGGTCTTCTACCACCAGGAATTCCGGATATATGATTGGTCCGGCGAATTGCTGGCCGTAATTCCTCTCACGCTTGAGCGTGACGCCGAATCGGAGTCGGTCAATCTTGTCGACGGTTCTGTGTATGTGACCTCGAACGAGGGAAACAGCGCATTTCTTTATCTGGTCGAGTTTTCAGACGCCCAGCCGTGAAGGCGGCGTTCATATATGCCCAAACCCCATCATATCTGTTTTGTACTGCAGAAAACCATATTCTTAAGGAGAGCACATATGTTAAAACGAATTTGTCTGTTAGTATTGGCTTTGTGCCTGATAGGAGGCTGCTTAATGATCTCTGTTACAGCTGAAGACTACGATTATGAGCAAGGAAAAGTCATCGTCAAGAACCTGCCCGCCGTATGGCTGATCCATTTCAAGCCCACTGACATCACAGGAGCCACCGCGATAAAATTTGACTTCTTTATCGACAATGCGGACAATTTCCGTCTGTCCGCCCTGGAATTTGGTTCTCATTATCGGAATGACTGGCAGGAGCTGCAGTATACCGGAATCGCCAAATGGCCTTCCCTGCAGGATGGCTGGAACTCGGTTACTATGCCGCTTTCTCTGGGAGACCCGGTCGCCTCTGTCAATCCGTCGGACGGAACGTCCGGAACGTTTGATCCCACGACTTTCCAGCGGATCCGCATCTTCAACACCACCGGTACCGATCCGCAGATCACCATCGGGTTCCGCAACATTGTAGCCGTCAAGGACGATGGCACCGAAATTCCCGTAGGTTCTCCGAGTTCAGGGACACCCTCAGAGCCTCCGGTCGAACTGGACCCGATCCTGGATATTACCGTCCAGCCCGGCGGCACGGAATCCTCCCTGCGCTTCAACTGGATTGCAACCTCTCAGCCAGAGGACCCGTTCGTTGAAATCGCGCTGTTCAATGAAGAGTTTGAAACGCATAAAACCGTAATTCCCGGGACCTATTCCACGGCCAATTCCATAGGCGTTTCCGGCAGCGATATCCTGTTCCGGTATTCCTGCAAAGCTACCGTTGAGGGGTTGAAGCCCGATACCTATTACCGCTACCGGGTCGGAGATAAGAATCACGTGTCCGATTTCTACTCGATCCAGACCCAGTCTGCTTCTTATACGCAGGCCTACATCCTGAGTGACATTCACGTGATCGATCACCCGTCTTGGACAGATAAGCTTCCCGTTTCCATCGAAAACTGGAAGATCACTCTTGGTCAGCTGCTTGACCGGGGTGAGGCCAGCATGATCCTTTCGCTTGGTGACCAGATGCAGGACACGACCCGTATGGATTATCTGGATGGTTTCTTCGGCATTCCGGACCTGACCGACATTATTATCGCGCCGATCAACGGAAACCATGATGTTTCCCCGGCCTCCAAGAATCTTCCCAAGTATACCAATGTCCCGAACGAGGTTTTTCCGGGATCTATGGGCATCAGCGACTACTATTTCAAATCGGGCAAAACGCTGTTTGTCATGCTTTCCCTGACCGACATCAATTTCGATGAGGTCGATCACAGCGAGACCTTCCGGAAGGCTGTCGCCGCTTATCCGGATTACGACTGGATGGTTGTGGGCTTCCATGAGGCCATTTACGGAAACTGGCTGACTAAATATTCCGCTTCTGCAGGAGACCCTCTGGATTACTGCAACGAGTTCTATGAAAAGTATATTGAGGTTTTAGACCAGTACAAACCCGATCTGGTTCTGACCGGCCATTCCCACATTTACGGTCGTTCCCACTTCATGAGGGATGGAGAAATCCAGACCGTTGAACAGGACGAAACCGGTGCGTTCATCAGCCCCTCCGGGACCGTATATATCAATATGGGAACGTCTTCCCGTATGTGGCAGTTCGGCAACACTTCTCAATCCCCGAACTGGCCGTTCTCCTATCTTGCGTTCACCTGTTCCGACAACGGTAAGGCGGTTTACACCTATGGCCTTCTGGACATAGACGGTGACCGTTTGACTCTGGATGTGTATGACAACCTGGAGCCGGATAAGCTGATCGACACTATCACAATTCGCAAGGAAATCAAATCTCCCGAACCGGCAACCGAAACCGAAACGGATGCCCCCGAACCTCTGGAGACCAATCCTGCCGGACCGACCGGCGAGTCCTCAACCGAGCCGGTTACTTCGCAGGAAACCAGCGATACGGCCCCCAAAAAAGGCTGCTCCGGAGTCCTGACCGGCGGATTATGGCTCTTGGGCACGGTCGCGGCCGGCGGAGCCCTTCTTCTGAAGCGCAAGAAAGCTTAAACTCTATAATTCAGGCCGGAACTTCACCATCGGAGGTTCCGGCCTTTTTTGATTATTGGTTTTACGGTTCTCCAAACAGAACGTCCCGGATCAGACCTCCGCCCAGCACACAGCCCTGATTGTCGTAAAAAACCGCGGATTGCCCTGGGGCCGCAAAGCGGACGGGCTCATCAAAGAGGACCTCGACCGTCCCGTCAGAGGAAGCTTTCAGTATGGCCTGCTGCCCCGCATGACTGTACCGGACTTTCACGAAACACCTGACTGCCTCTCCGTCTTCAAGATCCTTGAGTCCCATATAATTGAGCGAATCGCACACGATCCTCCTGCACGCGTTGTCTTCTGCGTTCCCAAGTACAATTCTGTTTTGCTCCGCACAGATAGCCTTGACATATACCCTGTGCCCCAGAGCGATTCCCAGGCCTTTGCGCTGACCGACTGTGTAGTAGATGATTCCTTTGTGCTCACCGACCACCTTCCCTGCCTCGTCAACAAACGGCCCAGGCCCGGGAACCGGTCCGGATGCGTTGCGAATGATGTAATCGGTATAGCTCTCATTGGTCACAAAGCAAATCTCCTGCGAATCCGGCTTAGACGCTATAGGCAGACCGATCTGCTCTGCTATGTTACGCACTTCGGATTTGGCATACGAACCAAGGGGCATTAGAGTTCTCGCAAGCTGTTCCTGTGTCAGCCGATAGAGCATATAGGTTTGATCCTTCTCCGAGTGCGCCGCCTCCCGGACCGTGTAGCGGCCGTTCGGCAGCCTGTCCACGAACGCATAGTGCCCGGTCGCGATATAATCCGCCTTAAGCAGTTCGGCATAATACAGCATCCGGTCCCACTTGACCACACGGTTGCATATGACACACGGATTGGGTGTCCGCCCCCGCAAATACTCCTGTATGAATGGTCTGGTCACTTTTTCTTCAAATTCAGCCTTGCAGTTGAACGTATGGTGAGGAATACCGATTCTTCTGGCTGCTTCTTTCGCATCATCGATCTCGCAGCATCGGCTTTCCTGCCCTTCTTCTCCCTCCCAGGTCCGCAGCGTCACACCGACGACATCATATCCGTCCTGTTTGAGCAGGTAGGCCGTCACGGCGCTGTCTACGCCGCCCGACATACCTACGATCACTTTTGACATAGCTTTCTCCCGTTGCAATCACAGAAAAAGATAGGCCGCTACGATTCCGATCAGGACCAGCAGCAATGCAGTTCCCGACAAGACCGTCAGCAAAATCCTCTTGGCACCGAAACCGATCCGATCTCCGGATGCCCGGATTGCCAGTCCCGCCAAGAAGATCAGGACCGAACCCACGCCGAACACGATCCAGTTCCAGTGAACCGGCCGCGAGATCGCACCTCCGATCGCATACGCGATCCAGAACAGTCCAAAGGCCAGCGCACAGGATACAGTCAGACCGAGTACGATCCGCAGCACCAGCGGTCCGCGAGGAGGCTTTCGCAAAACGATGGGACCCTTTCGCATAGAGTCACTCCTGCTCAAACCAGTTGATGCTGAAACTCAGAATTGAGCCGCCCCATCCCTTGGATGTGTCCGTGCTGCGCAGACGGACATACAGTGTGTCCTTTCCGCTCTCGCGATATGGCTCGTACATTTTAGCCGGAAGATGGAACCAATCCATATTTCCTCCGTGCATCGTAAACTCATGATCCAACGAGTAATCGGCGAACACGTACCAGGTCTTCAAATCATAGGAAAACTCGATGATGTAGTTCTGATACAGCTGGAAACTGAATTTGGCATCGGTATATGTTTTGAGATCAAACTTGTAAATGATATATCTGTCCGCGTCGCAGAACTTGAGCGAATCATTGCTCGCCGCGGTGCTAGCATAGATAAACGGCTTGTCCAGATCCTGATTGTTGACCTTGACCGTGAGCGTTCTGGGCGTATAATCCGCCTTGAGATCCGTCTGAGCGGTACCCCATGTCACGACCAGTTCGACACCGTCATGCTCTCCCTCCACCTGGATCAGCAGAGACCGGCTGGCACCGTCCCAGTTGGCATAGGCAACGGTTTCGTCGCCGGCCGAGTCGATGGCGGATACGGTCTGCGGATAGATGCCGGACGGGCACAGTATTCTGGTGCTCATTATCGTTCCGGTCGGACCGGTAATTCTCAGTCTGGTTTCTGCTGCCGTTTCCGTCTTGGACTGAACCATTCCTCCGGTAAACCCAATTCTCGGCACAGACAGTTCCAGCCCGGAAATATCATACAGCAAAACGGAATCTTTTGCGGGACAAACAACGGATTTCACAACCGGCAGATCCGGATCCAGCAGATTGATATAACTGCCCGTAACCGTGGCGGACTTGCTGATGGCGTGTCCGGCGAATACATTCCCTCGTTTGGCCCAGACAAAATCTGTTGCGGTAAACGTCCGGTCCGTATACTGTAACGCGTATTTCACCGCGTCTTTGTCAAAATCGTTTCCTCTGGCGGTTGCGGTAAACGCCGCGCCTGGAAGTCCGATGGCCACAAAGTGCCCTTTTCCTACCGCCTGATCAATACCGATCGTGTTGTCTCCGATTTTTAAAATCGGATTGGCACCCTGCCCGGAAAACGTGACGGCATACCGGGCATATGTCACGGGCAGCGTATGTCCGGACAATCCGGAATAGGTTCCGGTTCCAACATAATTGATCGTTCCGCCGCTCTTGATCTCGCCGGTGTGAATACTCAGGCCTAGTTCATCGAGCAAATGTTCCAGCGGAGAAGGAAATCCTATGTCCTGCCACCAGCTGTCCTGCATTTTATCATATTCATCGCGCCCGCCGATATAGAGCAGCGTTCCGCCCTGACGGACCCAATCCGCCAGGATCTCATTGACGTGCTCGTCCTTGGGTTTCTGACAGTCATACGCCACGATCAGCACGCTCACGCCTTCCAGGTCAGCGGCGGAGCGGATGCGCTCCATACTCTTGAACGTCGTCCGGATCCCACTCTTGGCCAGCGGCACGGTCACTCCGTACAGTCCGGTCGAGGATTTCAGACTCCAGTTCTTGATGTTCCTTTGCCAGCTGATGGAATCGGAAAGCAGATAGGAAATGCCCTGTGTACCGGTCGACATGGTAATCTCTGCGCCGACCAGCTCATCCAGCGCGTTAAAAACGTTCAGCTGAAGAGTTCTGTACTCCGGGGACACGCCCAGGAAGCTGCGACTCGGCCACGGGAACATCTGGAATCGCTGGATCTCCGGCTGCAGCAGAGAGGCAATCAGCGTCTGCCGATACATAAACTGGCACTGCTCCTCTGTGTATTTTCCGTCCGCCATCGGGTCCGACAGAGCATAAAAGGTGGTTCCCTTCACCGCATCCAAAAAGGATGCATAATCCAGGAATGCATTCAGGAACGGATCAACCTCGTTCGTGCCGCCCTGCGGAAGCGGAGTGTTGGCCGTATCCGACCAGGTCTGCCCGATCACTCCGTCGATCACGCCTTCCAGTTTCAGATAGGAATCCAACCCTGCCGTGATCGCCCAGTCCGCATAGTTCAGCGTAGAATGTGTGGCGATATAGACTTTCGTGTTCGGATTCAGGGCACGGATCCGGTCACTCATCGTCTTCAGAATACGCTCAAACAGATAGGTCTTGAGCGCCATGGTCTTGTACATAGCTTCCGGTGAACTGGTCTGGTTCTCCCACGGCTCGCCATAGTAATCTTCCCATTCGTCCTTGAATCCCTGGGAATATCCGGAAGCATACCACATTTCCGGCTCTTCAAACGTAATGACATCCGGATTGTATTCTTCCATACAGTATTTTACGGTGTCCCAGACGAATTCAATCCAGTCCTTGGTCGGGACCATGTAGTAGTTCGTTTCCCCGCTGTGGATGAACAGGGATCCGTCTTCACGCGTCTGAACATCCGAGATCTTGGAGGGGTCCCTTTGGACATACACTCCGTTGTCCCGGTTCAGCGCCATCATCATATTGATCGAGTATTCGTTGCTGCGTTTCATCCAGGAGCTGAACACGCTGTCCGCAGAACCTTTGTTGGTCACGTAGCACATCACGGCATCCGACCGGAAATATAGGCTGTCGTTGTATGTGTCCACAGTTTGGAACGTGGATGTGTCTCCGTTGACCAGTATTTTCTCGTACTCGCTGATATAGACTCCTTTCTGAGAGTCATAGGCTACCTTCGGGGTCACATAAGCAAGCCCTGCCGTAGGCGTGGTCGACTCTTTTCTGGGCGGGTTTTCCGGCTGTTCTCCGGCAGGTTGAACCAGATAAATGTATTTTTCTCCGTTCGGTCCATCCGGGATCTCGGGTTCAGGGACGTATTCTCCCTTCACATAATAGTCTGCCGGCAAATCCAGTTTGTCTGTTCCACACACTTTGGAATCCGGATCATATTTCATGATTTCCTTCAAGAAATACTGGGTTGCGGCGATCGTACCCGCATCCTGATCACCGATTACGACCAGTTTCGTTCCTTTCATACAAATGATGAACTCGTTTTCATCAAGTTGTTCCAGTATTTCGGAACTCTCCGGCCTGTTGGTCTTGCCGATCAGGATCTCATGCTCGACCGGATCCTCCCAGTCTGTCTTGATCGTGACCTCGCAGCCTTTATAAGCTCCGATCAGTGCGGAACGGACCGAAGCCGCCGCTCTGGAGACATTGTCTTTCGAAAAATCCGACCGTACCACCCGCCAATCGCTCTTGACACCGGGCTGGGCGATCAGGATCATCTCCGCTTCCGGAGCTGTTTCCGGTGCGGTTTCTGTCGTTCCCGGATTCTCTGCCGGCTGATTACCGCAAGCCGGGAGTATCACGGCACAAAGCATAGCAACAAGAAGCAACAGACCGATTATTCTGCTTTTCATATGAACCTCCTACGGTCCCAAAGGATTTCTTAATTATTTAGAATCATATCATTCCTTATACTTTATGTCAAGAAGCGTTCTTCTCCCGTACTTCCCTCGGATTTGCATAATTTGACTTTGCTTTTTGCAAAACGCATATAATTGAATATATATATGAAGATTTTTACAGCAGTTAGCACTTTTTAACTCATTATTATTCATCCTGTGAAATTAGCATTTTTTGTTTTTCTGTTTTTGCCTAAAATCTATTGACAAACAACAGATTTTGGATTACAATGGGCGCATTACAAACAGGGCGCATACATGCGCCCGAAGGAGTTCCTATGTCTTTGAGTACAGTTCCGGACCTATACGGGAGCATGGTCTTCAATAATGATGTCATGCGCGAACGCCTGCCAAAAGATGCATACAAGGCGCTGACCAAGACCATCGAAACCGGGAAAGAAATCGACGCTTCCATCGCGGACATAGTGGCCAACGCGATGAAGGACTGGGCGATTGAAAAAGGCGCGACCCATTACACGCACTGGTTTCAGCCCCTCTCCGGCGTCACCGCTGAAAAACATGAATCTTTTATCAATCCAGTCGGCAGTTGCAAGGTCGTGATGGATTTCTCAGGAAAGGAACTCATCCGCGGCGAAGGCGACGCATCCTCCTTCCCTTCCGGGGGCCTGCGGGCCACTTTTGAAGCCCGCGGCTATACCGCATGGGACCCGGGCTCCTATGCCTTTGTCAAAGACAAAACCCTGTACATTCCCACCGCGTTCTGCTCCTATACGGGCGAAGCGCTGGATACCAAAACTCCTCTGCTGCGCTCTATGGACCTGATCAACGAGCAGGCTTTACGGATCCTCCGGCTGTTTGGGGATACGCAAACCCAGCGCGTGGCCACGACCGTAGGAGCCGAACAAGAGTATTTCCTGATCAACAAGGACTATTATTCCAAGAGGATGGATCTTCGCTTCTGCGGTAAAACGCTGTTTGGAGCTCCCGCTCCGAAGGGCCAGGAACTGGAGGACCATTATTTTGGCCCGCTCAAGACGAATGTGGCCGCGTTTATGGCAGAACTGGACACCGAACTCTGGAAACTCGGCATCAATGCCAAGACCGAGCACAACGAGGCGGCTCCGTCCCAGCATGAACTGGCCCCGATCTATGCCACCCTCAATCTGGCCGTCGATCAGAATCTGCTGACTATGGAATACATCCGCAAGGTCGCGGAACGTCACGGGATGACCGCGTTGTTGACCGAAAAGCCGTTTGCCGGCGTCAACGGTTCCGGCAAGCACAATAACTGGTCTCTTTCGACGGATCTGGGCAAGAACCTGCTGAGTCCGGGGAAAACGCCCGCCGAAAACAAGCAGTTCCTGCTCATTCTTTCCGCCGTTATCCGGGCAGTTGACCAATATCAGGATCTTCTCCGGCTATCTGTCGCTTCTGCAGACAACGATGACCGGTTGGGATCGAACGAGGCGCCGCCTGCCGTTGTCTCAGTCTTCATCGGCGATGAGCTGGAAGACATCGTGGAATCCATCGTGGGCGGAAAAGAATACCACGGAAACAAGCGCACGGAAATGAACCTGCACGTTCAGACCGTTCCTACGTTTACCAGGGATACAACCGACCGCAACCGCACTTCCCCGTTTGCATTTACCGGCAACAAGTTCGAATTCCGTATGGTCGGATCCGCACAGAACATCGCCATGCCGAATATCGTACTCAACACTGCTGTGGCAGAAGTGTTCAAGGACTTTGCGGATCAGCTCGAATCCGCCAAGAATTTTGACACTGCGCTCAACTCCCTGATCCGGGATACGCTGGCCGCACACCGGCGCATCGTGTTCAACGGTAACGGTTACTCGGATGAATGGATTGCGGAAGCGGAGCGTCGCGGACTGTGCAATTACCCGACGACCGTAGATGTGATTCCCGCCCTGACCGCATCCAAGAACATCCGGCTGTTCACCTCCACCGGTGTAATGAGTGAAACCGAACTCCGCTCCCGTGAATCCATTTTGTATGAAATCTATTCGAAGACCATCAATGTGGAAGCGCAGACCATGATCCAAATGGCCTCTAGGGAAATCCTTCCGGCCGTTGAGAATTATATCCGTACGCTCGCCGATACGGCAAAAGCAAAGAAGGACGCTTTCGGAGAAGGGTTCAACTGCGCGCTGGAACAGGATCTGATCGACCGTTTATGCACCCTGCAGTATAAAGCCTATCGCGCGTTGGAGTCTTTGAAAGCCGCGGAGGCCAAGGCCGTCGGGACCGGGGAAAAGCTGGCTGTATACTACAAGGAAAAAGTTCTTCCCGCCATGCGTGCGCTCCGTGTTCCGGTGGATCAGTTGGAGACGATCATGCCGGAAGATCTGTGGCCTTTCCCGACCTACGGAGATCTTATGCACAAGTAATCGGGCATGTTCTTTGGAAGGAATTGATATGGATTCAAAAATGATGATTGTCGACATGCACTGTGACACCATTTCAGAATTGATGAAGCATCCGGAAAAGTCTCTGGCCGACAACGACCTGATGGTGGACCTTAATAAAATGAGACAGGGAGGCTATCTGCTGCAGTGCTTCGCCATGTTTGTTCCCTATCTGAGTCGTCAAGCAGACCCTGACTATTCGCCGTTTGTGTACTGCCATCAGATGATTGACAGATTTTATCTCGAAATGGAGAAGAACAAGGATCTGATCAAACCCGTTACGTCTGTTTCCGAAATCCTCCGGAACCGGAAGGACGGTATACTGTCTGCCCTGCTTACGATCGAAGAAGGCGGGGTGTGCCTCGGCAAACCTGAATTGCTCCGGAACTTCTACCGGCTGGGTGTCCGGATGATGACGCTGACCTGGAATTTCCGAAACGAACTAGCGTTTCCGAACTCAGACCAGACTCCGGGCCTTTCTCCGGAGGAAGATGCCCGCGTAAAGGACCCACACATACCGGAGACCGAAAGAGGCCTTACGCCCACCGGTCGGGACTTTATCCGCGAGATGAACCGCCTGGGTATGGTCATCGACTGCTCGCATCTTGGTGATGCCGGCTTTTACGACGTGATCCGCCTCTCGGAAAAACCGATTGTCTGCTCCCATTCCTGCGCAAGGGCTCTTTGTTCCCATGTTCGAAATATGACGGACGATATGCTGGACGCCTTGAAGCGTAACGGAGGAGTCGTCGGAATGAATTTCTGCACGGCTTTCGTTACCGATGAAGACCGCCTCGTCACGATCCGTGACCTTGCAGATCATATGGTCTATATCAAAAACCGTATCGGGGTTGAACATCTGGGCTTCGGCTCGGATTTTGACGGGATCTCAAACCGGAAGTTGGAGCTGAAAAATGCAGCTATGATGCCGTTGCTGATCGCCGAACTCAGGAACCGCGGTTTCACCCCTGAAGATATTGAAGCCGTCTGCTATAAAAACGTCCTTCGCGTTTTTCAGCAGAACTTCGGATAATACATACAGGCGGCTGGTCTCCCTTGACCGGCCGCCTGTATGTATTTGTAATCTATCGCAGTAGGACTTCGCACCGCTATGCCCTTCTATGGCCGTGGTGCTTCTTCTTTTTCCGGATTGGCTCGCATCGCTTTCTTTTCGTCCCATTTTCTTTGGTTTGCTGCTATCCGGTCCTTCTCTTTTTCCTTCTTCTCCTCGTTGGAATAGACATAACTGAACCGCATTTCCGTACCATGCGCCAGCCTGCGGAGATTCTTAAAATGCTTGCAGAAGATGACAGCGGATCCGGCACCTACGATCAGCGCCCCTATCCAGGGGCTCGCCACCGGATCCAGCCAGGCTCTTTTGATCATGTATACGCCCGGGGTAATCACTGAAGCGCTGATTGGAACAAAGCACAGATAATTGGTGGCAAAAAGGACCACGAACTCGGCGGCGAGGAAAATGAGGAAGATCCTCCAGTCCAGCGCCAGCACCGCTCCGCCCAGGCAGGCCAGTCCCTTTCCTCCTTTGAACTTCATATAGAACGGAAAAACATGCCCGAGAATCACGAATGTTCCGGCAACCTCCGCGGCAAATACCGCCTGTGGGAAGATCCACGGAGCAAAAAAGCAAATCGCCCACGCCTTTGCAATATCAAAGATCATACTGAATACGCCGGCCTTGGCTCCGAGCACGATGACAGCGTTGGACGCGCCGGCATTCCCGGACCCCTTCTTTCGGATATCCAGTCCTTTAACGGCTCCGATGATATAAGACGGGTTGATGCTCCCGATCACATAGGCCAGTAGCCCGCACAAAATGAGTTGCCAAACCAAAATCTATACCTCTCTCTCTGTCACCGTTTCGGCTTTTTTCAGGTCCTGATCGTAAAGAAGATCCGTCCACGCCAACAGTTTTCCTTTTTGTGTGTATGCCCTCGGTACTCTTCCGCCAACCGCACAGAGCACTTCGTAGCTGATCGTGCCCGCCGCACGCGCCAGGTCATCCGCTGTGTTGCCAGGCTTAGTCCCGAACACCGTGACCCGGTCTCCGGAGGAACACGGCACATCCGTAACATCCAGCATAACCTGATCCATACAGATCCGACCGACAATCCGAGCCGGCTTTTCATTGACCATAACCGAGTACCGTCCGTTTCCTGCTGCACGGTGTAACCCGTCCGCATATCCGATCGGGATGGTCGCCACGCGCATCGGCTTCTCGGCTTTGAATGTCCGTCCGTATCCAACCGTCTCTCCGGGCCGCAGTTCCTTCACATATGACACCACGGTTCTGACCGTCATAACGGGAATCAGGCCTTTGGCCGCTTCAAATCCTTCGCCAGGCGGATACCCATATAATATAATACCCGCCCTGACCATATCCAGATGACTGTCCGCATATTTCATGATTCCGGCACTGTTTGCGCAATGGCGTATGGAAAACGTCAATCCTCTCTCGGATAAAAACCGTTCCGCATGTTCAAACCGCTGCATCTGCTCTTTTGTTTCATTTTCCCCGTCGGCACAGTCTGCAGACGAAAAGTGCGCGAACAAGCCTTCAGGCTCCAGTGAGTTCTGACTGCAGACATTCAGAATCTGTTCAAGCTCGTTTTGTTCTTCATTACGACACAGGAATCCGATCCGGCCCATGCCGGTATCCAGTTTGATATGCACCCGGACCCTTACGCCTGCACGATCTGCATGCTCTCCCAGAGCGCGGCCGTAATCCTCTGAATATACGCATTGTGCAATTCCGTACTTAGCCAGCAGTTCGGCACAATGCACGGGGGTATATCCGAGGATCAGGATCGGGGTACGGATTCCACCCTGTCGAAGTTGCAACGCCTCTTCAATATTGGAAACGGCAAACCAGGCTGCACCGAGCGATTCATACAAATGCCCCAGCATAACCGCGCCGTGACCGTAAGCATTGCCCTTGATCACACAGCATATTCCGGCTGTAGGGGTCAAATCCCGGATGACTTTGTAGTTGTGTTCGGCCGCATCCAGGCTGATCTCAGCCCAGGTACGATATCGTAACGAGTTTTCGTCGCAACGCATTTCTGACAGATTGAGTGGCGTCATCTATACCAGTGTTTCCCTTCTATCCCCTTCACGGAATCGGGCCCCGCCTGTATTATTGACGGGGCCCTTTCGTTATCGGATCTGTTTGGTTATTTCTTTACGGATTCGCAGATGGCTTCCAACAGTTTTTCCTGACGCAGAATGCTGTCTTCCAGCTGTTTCTGTCTCTCGGCAGCAGCAGCGGCGGCTTCGGCAGCGGCAGCATCGGCAGCGGCTTTTTCTTCTGCGGCCTTTGCGGCTTCGGCTTCAGCAGCGATACGGGCAGCTTCGGTCTTCTTGGCTTCCAGCCGCTCTCTGAGCTTGGTCACTGCGCGAACGATGATGAAAATGCAAAGTGCCACAATGATAAAGTTGATGATCGTCTGGATCCACAGGCCCCACATGATGGCCACTTCCTTTTGTGTAACGACCATTTCGCCGGTAACGGCATCCAGCTCGGATACTTCCGGAACCAGGATCGTCTTCACATTATCCAGATCCACTCCGCCTGTAAACAGGCCGATGATCGGGTTCAGCACATAATTGACCAGACCGGTCACAATGGCACCAAACGCAGCACCGATGATCACACCGACGGCCATATCCAACACATTGCCGCGGGTTATGAAGTTCTTAAAGTCGGTCATAAACGAGCTTTTCTTCTTGTTTGCCATAGCTTTGACTCCCATTCATTTAAAAATTTTAGGCTCAGCCTACAGAAATGATTATAGCATGCCTCCCTTTTCATTGCAAGAAAACAGAGACAAAAACATTATTTTTCAGGGTCCAGATACTTCCAGTATTCCCGGATATAGTGAACCCCGGACCAAACGGTCATCACGATCATGACCGCAATGGTCAGATAGGTCAGCGGCGTATAGGTCTTCAGGAACTGAACCACTGCATGCTCGCCGGCCTCCTGGCTGATCAGCCCGGGGATCATGTAGAGCAGCGGTTCAAAAAACGTGGTGAGGATACAGGTTACCTGCGATCCGGTCTTGAATTTCCCGAGTTTGTTTGCCGCAATCACAATCTGAGAAGAACTGGATACCATCAGCCGCAATGACGTTATGGCCAGTTCACGGAACACGACCACAATCACAGCCCAGATATAGACCGTGCGCAGATTGTCATACCTGTACAACGCGACCAGCATGGCGCCTATGACCATGAATTTGTCGGCCAGCGGGTCCAGAAATTTCCCGAAATCGGTGATGAGTCCGCGTTCACGGGCGATTTTCCCATCCAAATGGTCCGTATAGGAAGCAATCCCGAAAATGGCCATCCCGATAATCGTCAGAATCACGTCCGCCAGGGAAAATCTTTCGACGGGAATCACCAGTACGATGACAAACACAGGAACCAGACAGAGCCTCAACACGGTCAGCCGGTTAGGCAAATTCAGTTTCATGCCACTCCCTCCTATCCGTTTTCCTTCGCTTTTTTGTGCGCCTCGGTCACGGAGGCACGCACCGCGATTCCGTGCAGGTCATAGTCCATGGCCTTGCGGATCTTGACCTGTATCATATCGCCCGGGAACACTTTTTCTTCACTCCGGAAATAAATTTTTCCATCAATCTCCGGAGCATCGGCAACCCCGCGGCCGTAGTAGATCTCGCTGACCTCGTCATAATCCTCACAAAGGACTTCCAGCGTCTTTCCGATCTGCGACTTAACATAGGCATCGTTGATAAGCATCTGTTCCCTCATCAGGCAGTCCATACGGTCCTGCTTGACCTGTTCGTCGATCTGATCCGGAAAATCGTAGGCCGGTGTTCCCTCCTCACGGGAATATGTGAACACGCCGACATGCTCAAACTTCTGCTCTTTTACAAATTCGCAGAGCTCGTCAAAATCTTCCTGGGTCTCACCCGGAAAACCAACCATAAAAGTGGTCCGGATCACGATGTCCGGTATCTCTTTGCGCAACTTTTCGACAACGCTGCGGACCAGTTCCGACCCGCCATGCCGGTTCATCGCTTTCAGCATATGTTCGCTGATGTGCTGCATCGGAAGGTCCATATATTTGAGAATCCGCGGGTTGTCCCGTATTTCCGCAATCAGCTCGTCCGTGACTTTGTCGGGATAGCAGTATAAAAGCCGGATCCATGGAATAGACGTTTGCTCCGTGATTTTGTGCAGGAGTTCCGCCAGTGCGTAGTGGCCGTACAGGTCCATGCCGTATCGGGTAATATCCTGGGCAATCACAGTCAGTTCCTTGACTCCGAGCGATTCCAGGTCCTTCGCCTCCGCGATCAGGTCCTCCATCGGCCGGCTGCGGAATTTGCCGCGGATAGCCGGAATCGCGCAGTAGGCGCACCGGTTGTCGCATCCTTCCGCGATTTTCAAATACGCCGCATAGTCCGGGGAGGTCAGGACGCGATCTCCGCCCAACTCAACGGTTTCCTTGTCATCATAGCAGGAATAGGTCTTCTTTTTCGGAGCCGTCACCGCTTTAACGGCATCCACAATGTGGTGGATCCCGCCTACGCCGAGCACTGCGTCCACTTCGGGCATCTCTTTAAAGATCTCGTCCCGGTACCGCTCTGCAAGACATCCGGTCACGATAATGGCCTTCAGGTCCTTATGCTCTTTGAGCCATGCAATATCCAAAATGTTGTCGATGGATTCCCTCTTGGCACTTTCAATAAATGCGCAGGTGTTGACGATAACAACATCCGCTTTTTCCTCGTCTGCTGTGATCTCATACCCGGCATCCATCACTTCATGCAGCATGACTTCAGTGTCCAGCTGATTTTTGGGGCATCCTAATGATACAAATCCAATTTTCATAGCACCCCCCTTTCGCCCCATCATAGCACAAACTTTGAGGCAAGTCAAGAAACAGCCCGAGCCGTCTCCGCCTTTTCACTATGGGGGTTGGTTAATTTGCACAAACTCTGTTCCCGTATCGTTCATATAATCGTGAATTGTGCAACTTTATATTATAATAAAAAAAGTGATATAATATCTAGGTATTTTTAACGATATGAGGTGCCTATGATTCGGGAAGATCTCAGAAATGTGGCGATTATCGCGCATGTTGACCACGGCAAAACCACCCTGGTAGACGGCCTGCTGAAGCAGGGCGGTATCTACCGGGATAATCAGGACACGGTCACCTGTGTTATGGACTCAGGGGACCTGGAGCGTGAGCGCGGGATTACGATCCTGGCCAAAAACACGGCTGTCCACTATAAAAATGTAAAAATCAACATTGTTGACACTCCGGGTCATGCAGACTTCGGGGGCGAGGTCGAGCGCGTCTTAAAAATGGTAAACGGCGTTATCCTCCTTGTCGACGCGGCGGAAGGCCCTATGCCTCAGACCCGTTTTGTGCTTCAGCACGCGCTGGCGCTGAACCACAGGGTCATCGTGTGCATCAATAAAATCGACAAGCCGGACGCAAGGCTTGGAGAAGTCGAGGATGAGATCCTGGAATTGCTGATGGATCTGGATGCAAACGACGAACAGCTGGACAGCCCGATGCTGTACTGCTCCGGACGTTCCGGCACCGCTTCCTATTCTCCGGACGTAGAAGGTACGGATCTGACCCCTCTGTTTGAGACCATTTTGAATTATATTCCGGCTCCGGAGGGAGATGAGACGGGTCCCTTGCAGATGTTGGTGTCCTCTATTGATTATAACGATTATGTCGGACGCATCGCTATCGGGCGGATCGAACGCGGCTCCATTCGCGTCAACCAGAACGTGGCCATCTGCAATTATCATGAACCGAGCGCAACTCCGCGGAGAGGCAAGATCGTCGCGTTATATTCCATTGACGGATTGCAGCGAACCCCTGTAGAAGCCGCACAGGTCGGCGATATTGTGTGTCTGTCCGGCCCGGAGCAGATCACGATCGGTGATACGGTCACGGATTCCACCGTCATAGAGCCTCTTGAGTTTGTCAAGGTCGGCGAACCTACGATGGAAATGACCATCTCCGTAAATGATTCCCCTCTGGCCGGCAAGGAAGGCAAATACGTCACCTCCAGACAGCTTCGTGCCAGACTCTACCGCGAACTGCTCAAGGATGTCTCGCTCCGGGTCCGCGACGGTGAGACCACGGATGAATTCCTGGTCGCCGGCCGTGGCGAAATGCATTTGTCCATTTTGCTGGAGACTATGCGCCGGGAGGGGTATGAAATGACCTGCTCCAACCCCCGTGTTCTTTTCCGGGAGATTGATGGCGTCAAGTGCGAACCCGTGGAAAAAGTCTTGCTGGACGTTCCTCAGAACTATGTGGGTGTCGTGGTCGAAAAGCTCGGCCAGAGGAAAGGCGATCTGGTCTCTATGACGCCTATCGGCAACGGAAGCCGGACCCGTATCGAGTACCTGATTCCGTCCCGTTGCCTGTTCGGATACAGGTCGGAGTTTTTGACAGCCACTCACGGAGAAGGTGTGATGAACTCCATGTTTGACAGTTACCAGCCTTTCCGCGGCGAAGTTGTGATGAGATTCACCGGCTCTCTGGTCGCTTCCGAGGCCGGCGAAACCACCCGCTACGGCCTGTACAACACCCAGGATCGCGGGCAGTTGTTCGTGGGCCCGCAAACACAGGTCTATGAAGGTATGATCGTAGGTGAAAACCCGAAAAACGACGACATTGCTGTCAACCCTTGCAAGGAAAAGCATCTGACGGCCATCCGTTCTTCGGGTGCTGATGAAAAGCTTCTGCTGACTCCGGCAAAGATCCTCACGCTTGAGGAAGCCATTGAATTTATTCAGGACGATGAATTGATTGAAATCACGCCGAAATCCATCCGGTTGCGCAAAAAGATTCTGGACACGGAACTGCGCATGAAGGACATGATGCGGAAGCGGCGTGCTCTGGAACAAAGCAACAGTTAAGGGGTAACGGCAGGATTTCCTGCCGTTTTCCTGTTGTCCGGGTCTGCCCCTTGTGATACAATATAAGAAGAACGATCAAGGAGATTATGCACATGTCCAATACCCATTCCGTCCGCCTGCTGATTCTGGACCTGGACGGAACTCTGGCGGATACGCTTGACGCATTGCGCGAAGCCGTCAATCTGACGATGCGGGCCTATGGTTGGCCGGAGAAAACCCGGGAGGACATCCGTATGGCCATTGGAAACGGGGCCCGGATGCTGATTGCCCGGTCTATGCCTTTTTCCAAAGCTCAAGACCCGGCTCTTGTGGACAGGGTCCTACGCGACTATGACCGGAACTATGCACAAACCTATATGCACACACAGGAATGCTATCCGGGAATCCCGGAGACTCTTTCCAAACTGTGCGATCGCGGATACCGGTTGGCTGTTTTGTCCAACAAGCAGGACATATTTACCAAGAAGCTGGTTCGACAACTGCTCGGACCGTTGCCCTCTTTCGTGCAGGGACAGACAGATATGCCCAAAAAACCTGATCCGACTGTGCCGCTGTTCATTGCAAAAACGCTTGGCTTTGCTCCCGGTATGTGCGCCATGATCGGCGACAGCGATGTGGATATTCAGACCGGCAGAAACGCCGGCATGCTTACCGTGGGCTGCGCCTGGGGATTTCGCGGGACGCTGGCTCTCAAAGAGGCCGGTGCGGAACATATCGTCCAGTACCCAGAAGACTTGCTTTCTATTTTCCCGGAGGTAATCAAATGCTCGTAACAAAACTGGTATCGTCCCTGGAAAAACCGTTTCTGGATTCTTCCCTTTCGGACTATCCCTCTTTGGAATCCCTCTCTGCGCTTCAGCATGAACGGGTCCATTTTCAGGTCTTGTACACTCTTTCCGAACCCGTCTCCCGGTCTGTCCGCCTGCGTGTCCGCTGTGATGCCCCGGTTTCCGTTACCCTTCGCGCTCTGGATTCCGTACCGGTCCGGTTCCCGATCTATCCGTTTGTTCAGGATCCCCAATATCTGCGCCGCACTCCCGGTCTGTATCCGGATTGCCTGTCGCCCCTCCAGTATGATTCCACCGTTGCCGCGCTCTATGGCCAGCTTCAGTCCGTCTGGGTCACACTGGACACCGCAGACCTGAGCGGCTCCTATGAAATATCCGTTTCGTTTTCAGACAACTCCGGGGCCGAGGTGTCGGTTCAAAAACTGACCCTGACCGTGGTTGGAACCGCTCTTCCGGAACCGCCGCTATTTTTCACCGAATGGTTTCATCTGGATTGTATCGCCAGATGGCATCATACGGATATGTTTTCGGAACAACACTGGGTTCTGATTGAAAAATACCTGTCCGTCGCCGTACGAAACGGGATCAACACGATCCTGACTCCGGTCCTGACCCCTCCCCTGGATACCGAGGTCGGTTGGCAGCGACCCAATGCGCAGCTGGTCGACATTCGTCTGGACAACGGGACATATACCTTCGATTTTGCCAAGCTGGACCGCTGGGTGGCACTCTGCCGCTCCCTCGGCATCCGGGCCTATGAGATCAGCCATCTGTTCTCGCAATGGGGCGCCGCGCATGCACCGGAGATCTATGCCATAGTCGACGGAGAATCCAAACGGATCTTCGGCTTTGATACAGACGCCTTGAATGAACCGGCCTATCCGAACTTCCTGAGCTCGTTCTTGCCGGCACTGACAGCCCATCTGGCGGAACTGGGAATTCTCAGGAACTGCTTCTTCCATATTTCGGACGAGCCAAACCTTTCCTGCCTGGAGAATTACAAGAAGGCGCAATCTCTTGTCCTGCCCTATCTGGAAGGCTGTCCGATCATCGACGCCATGTCCGATGTTGAACTGTACACCTCCGGCATCAGCCGCCTGCCTGTTTCTTCCACCAACGTCATACACCGGTTTATCGACGCAGGAGCGGCTCCGAATCTCTGGGCCTACTACTGCTGCGGTGAACATACAGCCGTCAGCAACCGCTATATTGCTATGCCCTCGGTGAGAACCCGCTGCATCTCGGCACAGCTGTTCAAATACCACATTCAGGGTTTCTTGCACTGGGGATTCAACTTCTTCTTCAATATGGGTTCCAGGGATCTGGTCAACCCCTACCTGGACGGCTCCGGAGGGACCTGGGTCCCGGCCGGAGACGCTTTCCAGGTGTATCCCTCTCCGGATGGCAATCCCCTTGAATCCATCCGACTGACCATTTTCCACGATGCCCTGCAGGATATCGCCGCCTTTTCCCTGTGTGCCTCAATTTATGGTCACGAACGCGTGGTCAAGGAATTGGAGGACATTTTGGGGATCATTCGGTTTGATATATGCCCTTCTTCCCCTCAGGTCTTCTTAAAAGCCAGGATGCGTATCAATGACCTGATATCTGCCGGACTGGCAGCCCGTTAACTCTTACAAAAACCAAAAAGCCCTTTCGGTACGAACCGCTGTATCAACAGCTGTCCCGAAAGGGCTTCTCTTTTGTCAATGTCTATGCAAACAGTTCACTCAGTTTCTCAGCGGCCAGATCCACGGATCTTTGTGAAGTCGCCTTGTTTGCAAACTGCACGGCTTCCTTCTGCGCGGACGACTGGCTTGCGTCCTGCCCGGCCTTCTTCAGAAGTTCCTGAAGCTCTGTCTTGTCGGCTGCGTAGCGGCCTTTGGACAATACGATATCATCGATCTTGAATGTGGTCTCTCCGCTCAGGAAAAGGAAGAACCGAAGATTCTTGATGGTCTTGAACTGCTCGGGATTAGTCTTGGCTGCACCTGAAATTTTCAGCTGGAGATGGTTCCATCCCGGCTTGAGGCCAAGTGAACTGATATCCCAGGCAAATTCGATTTTGTCTATATCCTGTGAAATCTCAATGCAGCTTCCTCCGTTGACTACAGAGGGATCATCCAGATACATCCACATTTCCAGATACCAGTCTTCCCAATTCTCGGGCATTTCAACGGAATATCCGTTCTGTCTGATGAAATAGATGTTGTTTTGCGTAGCGGATCCTTCGGTCGTAAAGGACGCGCCGGATGAGATCCAGTCTTCATCGTCCACACCTTTGTTCATGCCGCCGGACTGCCAGCCCTGTAGCGTTGTGCATTCCTCTATGACGATATACTCATTGGACATATCGTCCCCTGTAGACAATGCCTCATAGGTTTCCCTGAGCGCAGCTCTGAGCGCCTCGGCTTCAGAAGCGGAAGACACTGTCGCGGTCTCGGCCTCTCGGATCTTATCCCGCAGTGCGTTCACACTCTCTTCCGTATAACCTGTGGTATCCGCCAGCCAGTATTCTTTGGCATACTGGATCTGGGCCTTCAGTGGGACTGAATAGTCGACATCCTGACCGGTTAGATCCGAGATCGTCTGTGCCAGCACGACCGAACGTTCAATGTCTGTCTGGATTGTCGGATGCCCTGCTACGCCTATGCCGTCCTGGTTAGAATTCAGGGGGTTCAGTCTGAGATAGTACACGTCGTCCACGCCATCGGCTTTTGCCTTGGCAACGGCTGCCTTGAGCGCAGGCTCTACTCCGGTACCCATCATACCATATGCCCAGATGATCACGGCATTGGGGTTGTTTTCACGGACGAGCTTGATGAACTCTACGGCCTGATCGGTGTACGTCTCGGTTGAGATGCGCTGCCCGTTCATGGTCGCACCATTATCGTTTGTGCCTAGATTGATCACCACAACGTCCATAGGATGCGCGGAAAAATCCCATGCGTCATCCGACAGCGACTGTCTGGGCAGCGCCTGTGCCTTCGTATAAACCGGATACATGCTGTCGCAGGTTGCGCCTTGCAGATATCCGATCCCGCTCCTCGCTATGATCGACACCTCCGCATTCAGCGCTTTGGCGGCCAGCACTGCGTATGTCATCGTCCCATCTTCGGTGTCCGTGGAGAAATTGTTCTTTTTCCCGTCGCTGATCATATTTCCGAAGCCACAGGTAATGGAGTCTCCGATGACCTCCATATGGAACGGTTTCGCTTCAGGAGGTTCTGTAATGAACCCTCCGTTCTGGACCTTGATGTTACTGATCAGCAGCGAAGCGGACTCTCCATATGCCGCCTCGTTGCGCTTTCGCACCTCCAGGGTATGGACACCGTCATCCAGTCCTTCTGCAAGGGCATAGGTCCCGGTTTTGTTGACGCAGATCGTGGCGCTGGGCTCAAACGCTCCGTCGATATAGACTTTCAGGAATCCGTAATAGGTCTTGTTCTGGGTTGTAGGAGCGATATTTGCGCTGACGCCCGTTCCCTTGAATTTCATCGAAAACCCGCTGTTCGTCCAGAACAGCCTGAGTTTGTTTTCTTTAACGGTTGTGCGGCCATATAATGTCAGATAATCCGTGACGGCCGTCTGCTTTTCCACGAAGTCCACGTCTGCCTCCGTCTCTTTCTGACTCTCTGCAGGGGTTTCATTTTTCGTATCCGGAGCCGTTTCCGTGTTCGTTCCGGGTTGCTCCTGCGTTTGCCCGCACGCGGCGAACAAACCCGTCAGCAAGGCCAAGAGCACCCCTACGGCGAGTATTTGAATCCAACGCTGATTAAGATAAGAATTTTTCATAGTTCATCTCCTTCGGTTCCCAAATGGCCAGCCTCGAATAGACACACAGGAATCCGCCGCTCTGCCTAAACGCGATGCCGTTGTATCGCATTACGCATACGACCGTAACATTGGAATCTACCACGTCCAACTGATAGGAATTCTCTCCGATGTTGTCGGCACCAATATTGACCACCAGAACGTCTTCGGAATTGATCACTTTCACAAGCGTGGAACAGCCATAACAGAATGTGCTCCACACGGTTTCGTTTTTCGCCCCGGTCAGGACGATCAGATCCAGATTGTTCCGGGAGAGACCGAACGCATAATCCCCGCCCGAATTAAATCCTTCCCAATTCTTGATGACCGTAGCCGTTCGAAGCATCACGGTCGCATTGGACAGATTGCCCTGAATCATCCCGTTCTTTCCTCCGGCTGTGATCAGGTTGAAATAGCACCAACCCACAAACTTCTTGATAAAGTGGTTGTCACAATTCCGGAAGTCCACGCCGTAGGCAGCAGCAACTGCGCCGGAATTGACCACATACACGCCTTTCGCGGTTCCGCGGATCGCAAAAACGGAATTGACCTTCTTGGTCGGGCAGTTGATCAGTCCATTATCAATGAAGAGGATCCGGATTCCGTTCAGCCCGGAATTCTCTCCGGAGAGGGTCAGAAACGCCGGGTCTTTATCGGCATCAAATTGTTCTCCTGTCCCGTACTTCACATAAAACACAGTGCCGTCGCTTGAGGAGTTCTGGCAGCGGTTGGCCACGCTGGATGCCCCTCGGAGCTCCACGTTTGCCGGAACGATGACGGCTTTCTCAAACAGATACTTGCCGGCCGGCACATACACAACGCCTCCGGTTTTGCCGGCTTCGTTCAGCGTATCCTGAAGGACCTGACTGCAGTCGATGTCCTCTGCCTTGAACAGTGGAGCAATATACAGTTTCGCCGCCGGCTTGACATATGTGCGTTCATAATCGATCACGTTATCCTGAAGGCTGGTGTCATCCCAGTAGTCCTGGATATTTTTGCCTTCTACCGCACCGTTTACAATCTTCAGATCCGTGCACTTGACGTACCCCTCGGTCCCGTTATACAACGCCTTATCTGAAGCCTCAATCGAAGACCTGGCAAACGCGGCGCCCCAGCGGTCGTCCATGTGGGTAATGTATACTCCGTTCACACAGTCCGTCACATACAGGTCATAGAATGAACCCGCAAATGTTGCCCGGAATCCGCGTTCAATGTACACCGCATACTGGAATCCATCCAGATAGATATTGGAAAATTCGGTCCATTCCAGGTCTCCAAGCCTCATACCGATCGTATTCGCCTTGTTGTACGCCTGAATGCTCTCTTGCGTCGGGGCCTGACCGAGCTTGGTATTGGCCCAGTAGGATGCATTCATATGGACCGTCGTCACCGTGCCGACGTCACTGGAATTATACAGGGCGAATCCGGTGGACAGAAACGTCCCGTAGATTTCTTCCAGCGTCAGTTGCTCGTGTGCATCCGCACCGTAACAGGCGCCAACGCCTCTGTACGCGTTCAGGAACGTGACATGCGAAACCGTGGGCAGCATATGCGTGGGCACGTAAAACGTGTGCGAATAGGGCTTGACATCGGTCAATGACTGATCCGGATAGTAGATCGTCAGTCCGACCGCTCCGCTGGACCCGTTTAGGATAAACAGTCCGTCATCCATCGCGTCTCTAGACTCCGGCTTGGCCAGAATGACTGTGCCGTAGGACAGTCCGTCGGTAACCTTATCCGGATGATTCCAGTCTCCTCGCAGGGTAACGAAAAACGGGATGGTGATCTTCTTTGTCACCAGATACTTTCCTTCCGGAAGCCATACCGTTCCTCCGCCGTACTGGGAACACGTGCTCAGTGCCTTCTGTATACCGGCCGTGCTGTCCGTCTGACCGGTCGGGTCAACTCCTGCAAAATCCGTGGCTATAAAATCCGCGATGACAATGTCGTTCGTAGGATACTTGGTCTGGATAATCTGAGCCTTGCTTTCCACACGAGGGGCGGATGCCACATACGCTTCCCATTCGGCACGTGCACGGGCCTCGCGCTCTTCAGTGGTATATTCCCGTAAGATATTCAGATCGGCAGGAATTTCCAGTGCCGCAGGGTCATAGGTTTCCCCTTCGCCTTTGTATTTTAGGATTTCGCTCATAAATACCTCTGCGGCCTTGACCGTAGCCTCATCGTCCGCACCCACGATCACGATCTTATGGTTCAGGTGACGGATTGCATATTCATTCTCCGACAGACTTTCAAAAACTTCCTTGCTTTCCAGCCGGTTGGTCCGGCCGACCAGGATCTCATACGGTTCGGTTATGGACGGATCCGTTGCGGGAAGCCTCGTGTAATCCGTCATGATCCCGACCTTGCCGAGATTCGTCACGGCCAGAGTCGCCACACGGATATCCGCCGCAGCATTCGTAACCGCTTTGGAGCAGGCGTCAGGCCTCATGATCGTCCAGAAAAACGAGCCGTCTTCCTGATAGACCTGTAAGGTCTCCACCGGCTTCTTCTCAGTCTCGGTTTCCTGCGTCGCCGTATTTCCGCAGGCCACCAGCAGGATGACCAGAAAAAAGATCAAGCTCAACGCGAGAACCCATTTCTTTTCGTTTCTTCCCATATGCTCCTCCTTAAACCGGGGTGTAATGATGATCTCATTTTCTACCCTTATTATACTAGAACACAAAATAGGTGTCAACCGAACCATTCCCCCAAACTGGCCTCCTGTGCGTCAAAAAGGGACCGGATCTCTCCGGCCCCTGGTAAAGGTATTAGTCTTCGCTTTCGTCCTCGATCGGTTCAGCTTTCTGATCCGAAAGATAGATCACGACCCGGCGGTTGTCATCCGCTCCGATGGAGTTTGTAGATACACCCGGAATGTTCTGGATCTCCGCATGAATGATCCGCCGTTCATAGGGATTCATCGGTTCGAGCATAATGCTCTTTTTGTATTTCAGAACCGCATTGGCTTTTCTGCGAGCCAGCGCTTTCAATGTGTTGGCCCGTTTGGCACGGTAGCCTTCCACATCGACCGTAATACGGCAATACTCGTGCTTTTCACCGGCCACCCGTTTGTTTGCGGCGAGGTTGGCCAGATACTGGAGTGCGTCCAGGGTCTCGCCGTGGTGTCCGATCAGCACGCCGGCTTTATCGCCTTCCACATCAATGACCGTGTCGTCATTGTCACCGTCATATGCCTCTGTAGTCGCGGTCAGGCCCATATCGGAGATCAACTGATCCATGAACGCCTTGGCCATTTTGACACCAGTCTTTTCAACTGTCTTGTACGTTCTCGGGATGTCCGGGATCACGATGACAGGTTCGGCTTCCGCCTCATCCTCTTTGGCCTCTTCAACTTCCGGTTCTTCGGTCGGGGCAGGTTCCTCTACCTTTTCCGGCACGTGATAGGTCACCCTGACCTTGGCCAAAGATCCACCAAACAGGCCGAACACAGCCTTTTTGGGTTCTTCAAGAACTTCAATTTCCACTTCGGCGTCTTCCGAAATCTTAAGCATCGCTTTCGCAGCAGAGACCGCATCGTCAACGGTCTTGCCCATTGCTTCCTGTATCTTAATATTCTCGTTTTCCATAGTTTTCGTTCTTTCTGGTTTAGACCGTATCATTCTTCGGAAAACGGATCCTTCTTGTCTCCGTCTTCTTCGTTATCCTGTTCCGCTGGCTCGCTTTGCGTCTGCTCGGCGTTCTCACTCTGCAGGTCGTCTTTTTTCTTGTCATCTTTTTTGTCATCCTCTTTGAGAGGCGCCATTTCGATGCCTTTTTGGGATGCCGGTTCCTGAGCGAAATCGTCCTCGTCGTCTTCGCGATAGGGTTCCTTGTTTACGTTCCGGGCCTGCGGGCGGGTATCCTCATATTCATCATCATCAATGTGATGCAGAGACCTTCGTCCGGAAGGCGGGACATATCCTCCCTCGGAGCCGGAGGAATTGCCGGATTTACGGCGGGGAGATTTTCCGAGGATCTCGCGTTCTGCGGCCTTGTAATCCTCCTCCGTAAAGGTCGGATAAGGCATGATCTTGACCATCAGCAGTGTTTTCAACGTGCCGGTAATGCTCTTGAAAATCCAGTATGCGCCGACTGCTCCGGGGACGATGAACGTAATATACACACTGAACAGCGGCATGGCAATATCCATCACATTGTTGGAGCAACCCTGCGCTTTCGCGTCTCCGGTCATGGCCGGCTGGTAGGTCAGCTTGCGGTTCAGTTTCATGCTTCCGAAATAAACGCCGAACGTCAGGACCGGAATGATCCACAGCCAGCTCGGCTTGGAAATCTCGGGAACCAGTCCCAGATTCAGGCCAAACACATTAAAGCTGGGGATGGAATCAAACACTCCGGCCAGAGTGTTATAGACCTCTTCTCCGTTTGCGGTGAATGTTTTCAGACCGTCAAAGAACGGAAGACCCACTTCCCGAATCTTGGACAAGAGCTCGATGCTTCCCCGACTGGTGGCCACTTCGATTCCCTGGCTCGTCAGGTATGCCCGAAGCGCATCTGTCATTTCGTTGCTGAATCCGATCACATTCTTCATCGGATCGATCACGATCTGATACAAAACCAGGATGATCGGCAGCTGCAGCAACAGCGGCAGGCATCCGCTCAGCGGATTGAACTGCTCGGACTGATACAGTGCCTGAATCTCCTGCTGCATCTTCTGGCGGGTCGCCTGATCGTCGTGCCCGGCATACTTTTTCCGGATGGCCATCTCCTTTGGGCGGAGAGAGGCCTGCTTAATGGAATTCTTGTGCTGCTTGATTCCGAACGGGATCATAAGAGCTTCAACCAGAATTGCGAAGATCAGCAATGCCACGATATAATTGTGGCCTGTGATCATCGTGATCCAGTTCAAGAAGGTTCCGATGGCCTTAAAGATGACTTGCAAGAAGCCATCATTGTCTTTCAGGACGACGGTTTTGGTTGACCAGTCTACCTGTCCTGTTTCTGTGCCCTTCTCCGACGAAGTCTCTGCGGTTGTCTCTGTTCCTGTTGCCGGTGCAGCTGTTTCCGTTTCCGCCGAAGTTCTCAACAGAGAGCCGGCTATGAACAGCACCATGGTCAGGAGCACGAGAACGCCCATAAACAGACTTGTCAGTCTGAACGCCTTCTGTGTGCGGGTTTCCCGCCCTAACATCTCATGCATATGTTATCCTCCGTACGCCATTACTGGCGATTATTTCAATTTGTCCGGATCAAACGCGGTAGCGTCAAAGGCAAATGGCTTTTTGATTTTGTTCTGTCTTCCAAACCCGGTATCCGGAACCGGATCGTATCCGCCCCTGCAAAAAGGCTGGCATCGCAACAGACGGTATATGGACAGGACAAATCCGGCGAAGAACCCCCTCCTCTCAAAAGCCTCGACCGCATATGCGGAACAGGTCGGAACAAACCGACAGGAAGGGTGCCTTTTTAAGCCGGACAGGTGTTTTTGGTAAAACCTGATCAACGCGATAGCCACGCGCCTCATGATTCGCCCTCCCCCGTTTTTTCCACAACAGGGGGCGGCTGCATCAGGTCCAATTTTTTGAAACAGTATTTCAGTTCTTTCTGAACATCTCCTGATTTAGCCTCGGCCGCCGCTGGCTTTGCCGCGATCACAATCGCCCATCCGGTTTTAAGCCTTCCGGACAGAGGTGCATATCCGGCACGTATGATTCGCCTAACCCGGGACCTTTTAACCGCAATCCCGACTTTTTTGGATACTGAGATTCCGATCCGGTTGACCGGCTTTTTGTCCGGCCTCTGCTTGGCAATCAGCCTGGCCATCCGGTCTGGAATCGCACAGACCGTCAGAAGATGGCCGCCAGCCCTCTTGCCTGCGGAAAACGCCTTTTTAAATAGGAAAGGTTCTTTAATCGAAATGATTTTTCTCATAATACTAACCCCTTTCCTGAAAAATATAAAAATCCCCGACGAGACACTACATGAGCAATCAACCGTCGGAGATTTATATTGGCCGCTTGCGGCCCGCGATTTGAACTTGTCCTTTAGTAGGTCAGTCTTTTTCTGCCCTTTGCGCGTCTTCTCTTCAGAACTTCTCTGCCGTCGGCAGTCTTCATTCTCTTTCTGAACCCGTGCTCTTTCTTTCTCTGAATCTTTTTGGGCTGGTATGTTCTGATCATAACATCGTCCTCCTCTATGGTTTTGCTGCTCGATAGCAGCGTAAAAGTTGCGGTGATTCGCTGTTTTTCTGCCTGAAACGCAGAGACAGTGCCTATTATAAGCGAGTTGCG
>JAFYHA010000133.1 GCA_017539425.1 Clostridia bacterium | reverse complement strand
GACCCAGATCAAGATCCTCAGCCTGATCACGGATGCATCCGGATTCAAAGGCGTACGGATCCTGCATAAGGACACGGGAAAGGAAGAAGACGTTCTGTGCGACGGTCTGTTCGTGGCCATCGGCCTGATCCCGGAAAACAAGCCGTTCGAGGATCTGGCCGCACTCAATGACTGGGGTTATTTTGATTCCGGCGAGGACTGCCTGACCCGAACCCCCGGGATCTACGTGGCGGGCGACTGCAGGAGCAAACGCGTCCGTCAGCTCACGACCGCCGTAGCGGACGGTGCCACCGCCGCACTGGCCGCATGCAATTACATCAACCAGCTCTGATCATTTTTTTCAAACCGCCCGGCCTCCGCCTTCGGAGCGCTCAAGGGCGGTTTCTTTTTTTGTGCATAATTCACAAGTAAACGGTCTCAGGTTTGTCCCAAACGGAGAAAACTCGACAAACTGTTGACACCTGCCTCTGGTTCCGATATGATAATGATAGAATGATAGTTCATCTATCAAAATGATTCTGAAACTATCAAACAGTCAAGGAGGGGCATATGAGCATTCGAGTTTTGAAATATGACTACATCGCCAAGACAGCACTCAGCCTGTTTCTGGAGCTGCCCATTCACAAGGTCACCATCCGCGACATCGCGGTGCGGGCGGACATCGGAGAGGCCACGGTTTACCGTTATTTCGGCCAGAAGACGGCCCTGGTCACCGCGGCGGCCGAAAAACTGCTGGACCGCATCGAAACCGAGTATTACTCGCATGTGCAGGAGCAGAAAGGCGCCGCCTTTATCCGCGCCTTTTACGAAATGTATGCCACGATCCTGGACACTCATCCGGAATGGTTCCGCTTTGTGGACGAGTTCGATGCCTTCCTGATCCACGAACATGAAAGTTCTTCCCTGGGCTACGCAAACTCCATCGGCCGCTATCACAATGATTTTGTACGTGCCTATGAGGATGCGCTCGACTCCGGCTCGATCCGGAAGCTGGACGATCCGCATCTGTTCTATTATGCCACGACCCATGCCCTTCTGGAACTTTGCAAGAAACTGTCCTTATCTCCCAACATCGTTCCCCAGGACACCCGGTTCCGCGGCACGGACGAGATCCGTGAACTGATCCGCATTACCCTGGATACGCTCAACATCTAATCATACCGAATGCCCGCAGCGGCAAGAAAGGATTTCTTATGAAGAGACTCACGAAACGACAGATGATCATCTTCGCCATCGGACAGCTTGGCTGGTCCACCCTGGGCGGAATCATCAGCGCATGGCTGGTCACATTCTACCTTCCGACCGAAGGTGACATCGCAAAAGGCGCCAATCAGTTCATCCATCCCGGACTGGTCATCGCCGGATTCCTGACGATCCTCGGCCTGATCACGGCATTGAGCCGCGTCTTTGACGCTGTCACAGACCCCTGGATCGCATCCCTGTCAGACCGGAGCCGGAATCCGCGCGGACGCCGGATCCCGTTCATGCAGTACGCCGCGGTCCCGTTTGCCGTGGTCACCGTTCTGCTTTTCTGCGCTCCTGTGTCCTCCATCAGCGCCATCAACGTGGTCTGGATCTCGGTATTCATCGTTCTCTTCTATCTGTTCATGACGATGTACTGCACGCCCTATAATGCACTCATCTCCGAGTTCGGCAAGACACAGGAAGACCGGATGTTCATCTCCACCGCGATCTCCTTAACGTTCTTCGTGGGCACTCTGCTGGCCTACACACCGTTCCTGTTCGCCGGTTTCCTGCAGAACATGGCGATCTCCTTCAACTGGAGCTACCGGATCTGCTTCATCGTACTCTCCGTCATCGCGCTGGTCTGCATGCTGCTGCCCACTTTCCTGCTCAAGGAAAAGGACTTCGTAGAGACCACCCCGACGCAGTCCAACATGTTCAAATCCTTGGCCGCCACCTTCAAGAACGGAGATTTCCGCACATTCGTAGCCTCGGATATCATGTACTGGATCGGGCTGACTCTGTTCCAGACCGGCCTTCCCTTCTTTGTCAAGGTCTCTATGGGTCTGGATGCTTCGCTCGTGATGGTCTTCATGGGTGCCATGACCGTATTGTCCGCGGTATTCTATCCGTTCGTATCCGGCCTTGTCCGCAAGTTCGGCAAGAAAAAGCTGGTCATCGCCGGTTTCTTCGGCCTGGCGTTTGACTACCTGATCACCGCCCTGATCGG
>JAFYHA010000132.1 GCA_017539425.1 Clostridia bacterium | reverse complement strand
TTGGCAATTTGTCTAAAAAGAAGCAAAATGATTATAGCATGGGAGAGTATTGGATGCAACGGGTAAGCGGGGATTTGATACGGAATTTTTTTTCGGATTGCTTTCCCGACTTGTGATATGGGGCATCCGGTTTCCGGGTATAGTGAGAGATAAAAGAAAGCAGTAATATAATTCAAATCCTCGCCTTTTGAGCATAATACACAAAAAGCAAGTCAACTCCTTGAAATAATTGCAGGTTTAGTATAATATAACTATAACTATTTTTTGCGCCTATGCGTGCGTATGAAAGGAATTGTTATGGGTCGCTACTTTGGTACAGATGGCTTTCGTGGAGAATCCAATGTGGTCCTGAATTCGGATCAGGCCTATCGGATCGGTAGATTCATCGGTTGGTATTTCACCAACGAGAACCGGATCGCCGGTAAACCCGAACCGGGACGGATCGTGATCGGCAAGGATACCCGTAGATCCAGTTATATGTTTGAATATGCCCTGATTGCAGGGCTGGTCTCCTCGGGCGCTGATGCATATATGCTTCACGTGACCCCGACTCCTTCGGTGGCCTACATCGCCAGGCTGGACGAATTTGACTGCGGTATTATGATCACGGCCAGCCACAATCCGTTTTACGACAACGGCATCAAGCTGATCAACAAAGCCGGCAACAAGATGGAGGATGAATTCATCGCCAAAGTGGAAGACTATCTGGACGGCACGTTCGAGTATGGCGGAGAACTGATGACCGAAGTGCCGTTTGCTTTGCGCGACGGGATCGGTAAGACGATCGACTACGCGGCCGGACGCAACCGGTACATCGGATACCTGATCTCTTTAGGCATGTATTCGTTCAAGGGCAAGAAAGTCGGACTCGACTGCGCCAACGGCACGACCTGGAATATCGCCAAATCGGTGTTTGAAGCGCTCGGAGCGACCGTTTATGTGATCGGGAACGACCCGGACGGTCTGAACGTGAACCTGAACTGCGGTTCCACACATATCGAGGGCTTGCAGAAACTGGTGGTGGAAAAAGGTCTTGACGTGGGCTTTGCTTTTGATGGAGACGCCGACCGGTGTCTTGCGGTGGATGAGAAAGGCAACGTAGTCAACGGAGACCAGATCATCTACCTGTATGCCGTAGACCTCAAGCGCCGGGAAAAACTGGTGACCAATACGGTCGTGACCACGGTCATGTCCAACTTTGGATTGTACCGCGCTTTGGACCGTGTAGGCATCGAATACGTCCAAACCAAGGTGGGCGACAAGTACGTACACGATTACATGGCGGATCACGGCAACCCGATCGGAGGCGAGCAGTCCGGCCATATCATCTTCTCTAAATACGCCACGACCGGTGACGGACTTCTGACCAGCATCAAGGTGATGCAGGTCATCCTGTCCTCCAAACAGCCGCTCAGTGAACTGGTCAAGGACTGCCCGATGTATCCGCAGACCACGATCAACATCCGTGTGGCCAACAAGAAAGAGGTCCGGGAAGACCCGGACGTCGTTGCCTCAGTGGAAAAGGTGGCGAAGAAACTCGGCACGACCGGACGCATCCTGCTCAGAGAGAGCGGAACCGAGCCGGTGGTCAGGGTCATGGTGGAAGCACCCGAGCAGAAACAGTGCGAGGAACTATCCTCTTCTGTAGCAGAGGTCATCCGGGCCAAGGGGTACGAGGTTAAAGTTTAACCGGAAAGCATAGAACGACCATATGATTCAATGTGAGGGTGTTATTATGTCAGGTATGAATGGACACGAGCCAAGAACAATCGGCAACGCGAACCTAAAAACGATTCTTTTGGCTCTCTATGACTATTTTATGGTTGTGGTCGCTTTTGCGCTTGCACTGTGGATCCGGTTCGACTGTCGGTATTCCGCGATCCCCGCGGATGAGGTGGGCGCCTTTATCTGGTTCGTCCCGATCTATGCAGCACTCTGCGTTCTTGTGTTTTCGTTGTTCAGACTGTACCGAAGCGTCTGGAAATTCGCCAGCTTCATGGAATTGATGCACATGGCGTTCGCCACGCTGATTCTGGCGGTCGTCCACGTTGTGGGCACGATCGTTATCTTCCACAGAATGCCGGTGGCCTATTATATTTTAGGAGTCACTTTCCAATTTGCTTTTACAATGGGGATTCGGTTCATCTATCGTTTTGTAAGACTTCTGGATCACAGGTATGAGCGAAAAGTGGGGGGAACTCTTAGCCCCGTTATGCTGATCGGAGGAGGGCAGGCCGGGCAGATGATCCTGCGGGACATCAAGCAGGCCAAGGAAATCTCAGAAAAGGTCGTCTGCATTATCGACGACGATCCGGCCAAGGTGGGACGCTATATCGACGGGATCCGAGTGGTGGGCAACCGGGATCATATCCTGAAAGCCGCCCAGGACTTCAAGATCCAGAAGATCTATGTGGCTATCCCGAGTGCTTCCGCAGCGGAACGCAGAGACATCCTGGACATCTGTAAGGAAACCGGCGCCCAGATCAAACTGCTTCCGGGCATGTATCAGCTGGTCAGCGGGGAAATCTCCGTTCAGAATATGCGCGATGTGCGCATTGAAGACTTGCTCGGCCGGGAGCCGATCCGTATCGCTACAGATGCGATACTGAGCCAGCTCAAGGGCAAGGTCGTTCTGGTGACCGGAGGCGGCGGATCCATCGGATCCGAACTGTGCCGGCAGATCGCCTGCCACGAACCCAGGCAGCTGATTATCCTGGACATCTACGAAAATGCGACCTATGACATCCAACTGGAACTGAAAAAAAAGCACCCTGAACTGGATCTGGTCACCCTGATCGGTTCCGTGCGCGACAGCCGGAAAATGTTCCAGGTTTTCGAACATTACAAGCCGGATATCGTGTATCATGCGGCTGCGCACAAGCACGTGCCACTGATGGAGGACAGTCCGTGTGAAGCCATCAAGAACAATGCGTTTGGTACCTACAAGACGGCGTTTGCAGCAATGGCCAACGGATGCAAGCGTTTTGTGCTGATCAGCACAGACAAGGCCGTAAACCCGACCAATATCATGGGTGCATCCAAGCGCTTGTGCGAAATGGTGATCCAGTCCTTTGACCGGATGGTAAAGGACGGTCGTGCCGCGGATGTCCCGCAGCTGTTTACCCATATCGTAAAAGATCT
>JAFYHA010000131.1 GCA_017539425.1 Clostridia bacterium | reverse complement strand
GGTCCCCGTCATCATTCCGATCGACGAGGAACAGGACGAGGACGAGACTGAACTTGTGGCGACGGAGAACGGATATGTGGGCATCCGCTACAACCGCAGTTTCCTGGCCAAACTGATCCAGTCCGACGACGAACTGAAGGAGAGATACTCCATCCTGAAGAACGAGCTCCTGTCCTACGGCGCGACCTGCCGGATGAGCTGGACTAACGAATCCTTCCGCGTCAGCCGTCCGTACTGCGCGAAATTCGCGATCCGCGGCAAGACCCTGTCCCTCTTCCTGGCTTTGCATCCGTCCGATTACGATGACACGAAGTACATCTACGATGACTTCTCGGATGTCAAGAGATACGAGGGCACTCCGATGCGGCTCAAACTCCGTTCCGACCGTTCCGTCCGCTGGGCTATCGAACTGATTGCCGAGATGATGGAGCAGCTGGGCAAGGAGAAGCAGGAGGACGTGGTCGCTATGGACTACCGTCTGCCGTATGAGCCGACGCCTCCGCTGATCAAGAGAGATCTGATCCGGATCGTGGGCGGCACTCCGGAAGAAGTGCAGGCCATTCTGGATGAAGCCGATGAATTCGAGGATCCGTCCCTGAACAAGAGCTTCATGGCCAGACTGATCCAGTCCAGTGACGAGGTCAAGCAGCGTTACTCCATGCTGAAGAACGAGATCATGTCCTACGGCGCCTCCAACCGCGTCAGCTGGAACAATGACTCCTTCCGTGTCAGCCGTCCGTACTGCGCGAAATTCGCGATCCGCGGCAAGACGCTGTCCCTGTTCCTGGCCCTGAATCCCGCAGAGTTTGAAGAGACCAAGTACATCTACGACGATTTCTCGGATGTCAAGAAGTATGCCGGCACACCGATGCGCCTGAAACTGCGCTCCGACCGTTCCGCACGCTGGGCATGCGACCTGATCGCCATCATGATGGAAAAATTCGGCAAGACCAAAGTCTCCGAGGAGAACGTGGACTACGTGATGCCGTACGAGGATAACGATCCGCTGATCGTCAGAGGATGGATCAAACGCGTGGGTGACAACGCCGATGCCTATGAGGCCCCCGAAGACGATGACGAGTCCGATGAGGACGAGGAAGAATAAGCGCTTCCGCTTCAGGAACGTGGTTTCCTGAACATACATAAGTTTTCGTTGCGGCCGGTATATTATGCCGGCCGCAAGTCTTTTCATTCCGGACGCCTGGCAGCCGGATAAGGAGATGTTATGGAATCTGTCCGTACCTTTTCTGACAGACATCTGAATAAGGACCTGGCCAGGCTGGCTCTTCCGATCGCCTTCCAGAACCTGATGCTGGCCATGGTCGCAGCCGCGGATGCCATCATGCTCGGAAGCATACGGCAGGACGCGATGAGCGCCGTTTCACTGGCCACGCAGCTCCAGTTCGTGCAGAACATGCTGCTGTACTCCGTGGTGTCCGCCGTATCCGTGCTGGCCGCCCACTACTGGGGCAAGCAGGACCGGAAGACCGTGGACGACATCTTTGCGCTCGGCCTGAGACTGTGCGCAGCCGTGAGCCTGGTCTGGTTCATCGGATGCGAATTCTTCCCGGTGGAGCTGATGACGCTGTTCACAGATGAACCCGAGCTCATCGCCATCGGGGCGAACTATCTGCGCATCTCCGCCTGGTCCTATCTGATCACCGGGATCTCGCAGTGCTATCTGTGCATGATCAAGAACATCGGCAGGACCATGACGGTGGCCGTGATTAGCACGGCGACGGTCCTGCTCAACATCCTGCTCAATGCCGTCCTGATCTACGGATGGTTTGGCATTCCGCCGATGGAGGAAAGGGGAGCGGCGACCGCGACGACCATTTCGCGGGTCTTCGAACTCGTGTCCTGTCTGGCCGTGTCCTACCTGCCGAAATACATCCATCCGTCCGCCCGGGCCCTGGTCCGGCGTCCCGGATTCCTGGCCCGCGATTTCTACCGGATCCTCCTGCCCCTGGGCGGAGGCGCGATGCTCTGGACGATCGGGTTCACCGCCTACAGCGCCTTTATGGGACATCTGGGCAAGGACGCGGCTGCAGCCAATTCGGTCGCTGCGGTCGTCCGTGACCTGGTCTGCTGCCTGTGCAACGGACTCGGGACAGGCGCCGGCGTCCTGCTCGGCTATGCGCTGGGCAGGGGAGACCTGAAGAATGGGAAACTCATGGGCATCCGCATCTGCAAGATGTCCTTCTGGTGCGGAGGCGTGTCCGCGGTGCTCATGCTGGCCCTTACACCGGGCCTTATGGCCGTAGTGGACCTGACCGGAGAGGCCAGGCAGCATCTTCTCCTGTTCATGCTGGTCCTGTCGTTCTATATGATCGGAAGGGCCGTCAATACCATCGTCATCAACGGGATCTTCGCGGCCGGCGGGGACACCGTCTTTGATCCGGTCAGCCTGGCGGTGACGATGTGGGGGATGGCGATCCCCCTGGCCGTGCTGGGCACGTTCGTGTTCAAGTGGCCTCCGGTCGCCGTATATGCGATGACCTGTCTTGACGAGGTTGGGAAGATTCCGTGGGTCATCCTGCATTTCCGGAAGTACAAATGGGTCCGTGACCTGACCCGGGAAACCGATCCGCAGTCCGGAACGGTCTGATTCGTTTTTTCATTCAGTTGTTGGGGAAAAGAGTATGCCGGTCGTGTTGACAACCTTCATCCTGCTGCCGTTTCTGGCCAGCGTCGCCCTGTATGTCATCGGGAGGCGCCATAAGGCCGCGGCGGAATACATCTGCATAGCCCTGTGCCTTGTCCTGATGGGACTCGGGATCTACGCGGCCTTCTTCGCAGCGGAGACCGAGGTCACGCTCTTTGCCGGATTCCGGCTGACCTGCGCGCACTTTCACGGATTCTATACCCTGCTGTGCACCATATTGTGGACCGGAAGCGCCGTTCTCAACCCCTGGTATTTCAAGAGCAGCCGGGCGACCAACCGCTATCTCTGCTTTTCCATGCTGACCCTCGGCGCGACCTGCGGCATGTTCCTGGCCGCCGATTTCCTCAGTTCGTTCGTCTTCTTTGAGATCGCGTCGTTCTCCACCTATTTCTGGTTCGTCCAGGAGGATACGCAGGACGCGAAGAATTCCGGCCGCACCTATCTCGTGATCGAGATCTTCGGCGGCATTGTGATGCTGATCGGCCTGATCCTGCTCTACAATGCGGCGGGCACGTTCGTCTTCGAGGAGATCGGAGCGCGCCTGGCCGTGGAGGGCAACAAGGCGGTCAAGGTCATCATCGCGATCTGCTTTTTGCTGGGTTTCGGGGCCAAGGCGGGCATGTTCCCGCTGCATTCCTGGTTGCCGATGGCCCATCCCGCGCCGGCACCGGCCAGCGCACTGCTGTCGGGCACCCAGATCAAGACCGGACTGTACGGGATCCTCATCATGACGGTGTACATCCTGCCCGGGATCCGGCCGTACGCCTACACCCTGCTGGTCCTGGGCTGCGCCACCATGCTCTGGGGCGCGGTCAAGGCGCTCTGCTCGACCAACATCAAGGAGACGCTGGCCAGTTCCTCCATGTCCCAGATCGGATTCATCCTTCTCGGGGTCGCCGTCTACAGCTTCGGCAATGAGGCGGGCACGCTGGCGGCCAACGGAATCGTGCTCTATATGATGAACCACATGTTCGTCAAACTGGTCCTGTTCGCCTGTGCGGGTATCCTGTACGGACAGAAGCATACGCTGCAACTGAACGGACTCAAGGGCGCCGGGAGGGGACAGCCTCTGCTGCTTGCCTCGTTCCTGGTCGCGGGCATGAGCCTCTCCGGGATTCCCGGAACGCTCGGATATCTGGCCAAGACCCTGATCCACGAATGTCTCTCGGAACAGGCTTCGATCGAAGGCGCGTTTTTCCGGATCCCCGAGATCCTGTTCGTGGTCTGCGGCGGACTGACGCTGGCCTATATGCTCAAGCTCTTCGTCGTCCTGTTCGTGGAAAAGGAAAGGATGAAGGCGGACAGGCGCCGGATGAACGCGCCGATCGGAATCACGCTCGTGATCCCGACGCTGGTCCTGTTCCTGCCCGGAATCCTCACCTTCTTCTCGGAGGATTTCGAAAAGCACATGACACCGCTGCTGGGAAGGCCTGCCCTGGACACCTATCCGTTCTATGCCTGGAACTGCGTTCTGGGGATCCTTCTGTCGGCGGGCGCCGGACTGCTCGTGTATTTCCTGATCGACCGGCTGCTGCTCAGGAAGGACGGGGAGTATTTCAATCCCTTGCCCCGCAATCTCTCGCTGTTCCACATGATCTACCGGCCGGTGATCTCGGGCATCGGAAAGGCGGCGGGATTCGTGGATTCCCGCCTGATCCACAGACGGAAGAAACCGTCCGGAAACGGAGGCGGAACGGACGGGGAAGGGCCGGAGGATCCGGACCGGAAAGAATAGGAGAGGATAGGCTATGGCATACCCGAAGGGACCCTGTTCTGCCCGGAGTGCGGCGCGCGGGCCGGAAGACCGGTCGTGACGTACGAACCGGAGACGGTCTATGAAGAAGAGACCGGGACCCGGTCCACCCTGCAGACCGTGACAGGCGTGCGTCCCTGGTTCTTCCGATCCTGATCATGATCGGGATCGTGCTGCTTTTGGCGGCGGCCGAAAGCATGGGCGTGGATTATACGTATTATATGATGGTCTTTGTGGTTCTGCTGTTCTACGATGACTTGTTATATCAACCAACAGAGCAAAAGGATGCGCATGAGTTTGTTATAGCAAGTTATGTCGTGGACCCGTGTGGCTGCGTTTATCGTTTGTATCCCACGGCAGTGAATCATATGGACTATGAGATAATTAGGAAACGAGGCTAACTGATTATGCGAAATTTAGTTCTTCTAACTACTGTTCTTTTATGCATACTTTGCCTTATATCGTGTGGCACCGATGATCACAAGATGTATTTTGATACCATTTACAATATCAAGGTCGAAGTTGAGAGCGGTGAAATTACGAAAGAGATGAAAAGCGTCTTTTTTCATCCTGACATTTTGGAGTCGAGACGGTATACCTGTCAGGTGAGTCTGAAAAATGATCAAGTGGTTCTGCAGCGACTAGAGACAGTTGAAACCTTGTTCGTACAACAGTTCGATTATGGGTATTTTGCCGGAATCAATTTGGGCTCATGGGATGGGTGGGTCAGGTATTTTCCCTACCATACCAACTTGAATGACACAGAACCTGTCATCGTTGTACAAGAGAGATGTGCCGGAATCTTACCGGATCCTGATGATAGAAAGAAAGGCTTTCTTCTTACGGGGGATCACGATTGCAATGGAAAAATCTATGGTTTATACTTGGATGATCTGACCCACGAGTGGCAATGGTATCTGATAGGCTCTTTTGAAGGGGAACCGTATTCATTCTACTATTATCGAGAAGAAATGCAACTACTGATTGCAACGGACAAGGCCATTCTGGCTTTTTCTACTGAAAGCAACGAAATAACAACGATAGCAGAATCTGATTATCTTAAATTGGAGCCGCTTTCAATAGTCCGTCATGGCGACAAAATCTGGTGCGGGTTGAGTGCAGGTTTTATGAGTTATGATGTGTCTACGCATGAAGAAACATGGTTTTTGGTTGACTGGAATCAATTGTTTGGAACATAAATCATTGGACTGCGCTGAGTAATTGACACCAGGTGTGTTATGGTCGCATGGATACGAAAGAAAGAAAAAAGAAAAAAGAGCTGCTTAAAAACTCGAGGTCTTTAAGCAGCTTTTTTCTTTATGACCAGTGGTCTGACACCGGCGATATGTCATTGCATATCTTCTTTGTCCTGCTCAAAAACCCGTATGAGAGAAAAGTTTGTTTCCAGAACGATCATTTCTTTTCACTGCAACCTGTAATACCAGTTTCTGATTGACTGTCGGATAATTCGTTGCTTTCCAAAATGAACAGAGAAGGTTCTCTTCTTCTGAAGAAGAAAAAACAGCAAAGAAGAAAAGATGATACGGCTATGATGACTGAAAACTGCGGACTGGTTAACCAGAACGAAATTTTCCCCGATAGTTGATCCGCATCGGACAAAAAAGGTCTAGGAAAGGCAGAGAGCAAATCAAGGACAGTCCTTAAGCCTGACAATAGCATAAGATATGCAAACCAAACGAGAAGTCCGATAGGTTTCTTTTCAATACGCAGTATTTGTCCAAGCTGTGCTGAAAAACAAAAGACCAGTAGTAAGGACATAACATCGGTTGTTATATGAGGAAACCCCTCAAATGAGGTTTTGAGTATGCGGAACAGCAAAAGTGGAAGAAGGGATGCAAGAATAATGGACAAAACGCTCCCGCAAATCACCACAAACGAGATGGTGCGGAGTCTTCGGATATGGGCACGAACAATAACAACTGATACCAAAAGCAGAATCCATATAAACCTCAATACTGACACGGTTAAAAAACTCAATTCGGTTCCTAACGAGTTGAGAGGAGTGGCAGAAAAGGTGCGGAGATGAAGAAACAACCATTCAACCAAGAAGTTGTCGATAAGAAATGTTGCGACTAATACTCCGCTGAAAAACAGGCCAAACCGTAAAAACGTCTTCTGTGATTCCTTTTGGGAACGACCCCAATGCGAAAAAAGGATCAGAGTGATAAGTGGTACCACAAAAGATTTGAGTACATACAGTTCAAACAGAGGCGGCACCCAATAGGCTCCTGTAAACATTGACGGAGAGTACCAATTCATAGAAACCAATGCAAAGATATCGATAAGAAGCACGGCCAATGGGGCGATTATCCATATGTATATCTTCTTGATCATAAAAACTCCTATAGCTATTTCAAGGTATTATAAGACAATTAAGGCTGGACGGGCAGGATCACATCAAACCAATTATATAATTGGTCGGAGTATTGGGCATAGTCCGTCTCCAAAACCATACGGACCTTGTCATGATTGACTATCAACAAACAATGATCAAAGAGATAGGCCCTGACGCTGTCCGAAACATATTCATCTCTTAACGAGATCATTTCTGTCTCGTCATACCCTCCCCATGTTTCATTTGGCACTGCCAACACTTTTCTTTGAAATCCAAAAGTAACGACATAATAGTACTCAGCACGCCCATTCTTGAAAAAATGAAGCGTCAAATCCTGATTGTGAATTGTATCGACTACGGTGGAATAATGACAGTTAGTTTCTTTGTCATAGGGGCAAAACCCGGAATTGATCAATGAGACAGATAATAGGAAACCGCTTAAAAAAACCACCAAGACAAGAAGAGAAAAGATAACAAAAAACGATTTCATTATAAAGCTCCAAAATTAGGAAACAAACGACCAGATATAATCAGCAAAAGCAGTAGCGATTGCAGATTTTTGCGTTGAATTTAGCACTAATTCAACATTGGTATTTGTTCCATCGCTATCTACCTCATACAGCTTAAAGCAAAAAATAGGAAACGTTTGAACACTTAAATCGGACGAAATAAGTTGTTCCGCCAACTGCTCGAATTGTGCATAAGTGTAATTGCTTGTAAACAATGAAAAACGGTTCAAATAATCGGTGGAGAAATAGTAATTATGAAAAAGCGTATAAACAGAAGCATTACAATATGAGCTATTCATCAAATTCCGGGCATCCAAATCTGCATATAAATCTTCTAAAGGAAAATAGCCTTGGGGGTTACCAATGTAATTCATAGTCGTTTCGTACACTGTATCAAAATCATTACTATATGAACAATCCCGCATGATAAAAGGAACAGATGACCTTAAATCTCCGCCCCAGCCTGCAAGCTCGTCGACATAATCATTCCAAAGTGATATTGAGTGTAAGACTAAAAAAGTAGCGCAAAGATGGTCAATATCTATGTAGCTGTTATCGCTAAAGAAAGCACTATACGAATCCCCTGAGACGGTATAATAAAAATAGTTGTATAAATCTTCGTAATTGGTGGAAATGTAGTTCACAAATGCTGTGTCAATAGGTCCACATGCCAAGTCAAATTTAAAATCATCGTACTCTCTATGACGAATCAAATCTAGGGACAACCTTTGAGGGTGAGAATAATTATTAACCGCATAAGCACAGGCTATAGAATCTAATTCGTAAAGTTTCTCCCAAAAAACACTATCGTGATTAAGTGCAAAGATTCCTTGCGTAGAGGTATTCCATCCACAGATACGATAGAAGTATTTAGATCCAACTTGAACGTCTACATACAGTTTGAAGTTTAGACCTTCACCGTCATCGTCTGATGTAGCAATTAGATTTTGAAGGTTGTTAGCATAGCAGGTTGCAACAGTATCTGTTGTCCTACTGGAATAAAAAACCATCTCGTCATTTTGCTTCGGTACAAAACTATACCAATATGATTCACCACAATCCAAATATAGTGAAGAGAAGTAAGTGTTTTCTGAAATGGGTTTGCAAACGATGATTTGAAAAGTGTCAAAAAGATTTGTTGGAATATGCGTGACAGTAATGTTCAAAACACCTTGGCTTAACCCGCTTACAATATGAGTTGTTGGGCTGATAGATGCAACTGGATTGGAAGGAGATATATCAAATGCAAACTCGCTTTTATCTAAAAAGAAACATGCATTTTGATTGAATGTGAAAGACAAAGGCATATTCTCGATTTCGTCGAGAATGACATCGGCCACTTCAAGTGACGTTAATTCGTGATCATGATAATAAGTTGCGTTACACAATCTCCATAACCGCTGTGTCCCAGTCAAGGAACTGCTGACGGTAATTCCGGCGGTTCCATCTGGGCCAAGATAATTACTGGTCCCAGGTTGTTTAATCGAATATTTTCCTGGGGAAGAGTATGTTAATACCCAAGGATAGGCTGTTGTAGTAAATTGGCCTAAATAATTAATATACTTTGCAGAATCATAGTTAGATCTAATATAGTACTGACCGTTACCGGCATATTCCATTTTCCATGAAATAGCATTTCCAATTGAAGTTGAACTGCCTGATATCTGAAGAACAGATCCGTTTCCATTACATCCTAAAAACTTTTTTGTAGAGAGATTGTTGAGATATATGTTGTCATAAACCTGGGGGGTATAATCAATCACGGCATAAGTGTTTCCATAGGCTGAAGGCCTTTCAAAGTAGATAAACGAAGTATTATTATCGCTTCTAAAAAGCAAACCTCGTTGAGGATCACAATAATAGTTCGATGTGTATCCTCTTTGATAAGCAGCCCATTGTTGAGCCGCCTCTGTCAAATCATATTCAAATGTTGAGCCTGCAACAATATTTGATTTAGTTATATGAATAGAACTATTATCATAATAGTCATAATACGCTGAATCACAGACACGATATGACATCCATGGTCCAGCATAGGTGTTTGCTGTTATGTTGTGAGTGCCAGAGCCATAGGATTTTACATGAAACTTAAATGAAAAAATGTTTTCTGGGCCTAATGAAGATATGCTTGGAATTAAGTCATAATCATTGTTTGCTGTGTAAAACACTGGAAAGCGAACTGCCCACTGACAATTAAAAATGTACGGACTATAGCTGGGTTGACAACCTAATCCGGGCATCTCTTCAAACGTATATCCCCAGGCATCTGAAGAACTATAGATTCCAAAATCCTGAATATAGTCATAGTGTCCAACTCCTTTGTAAAGAATGGTAGGATCCACATAAACAGGATATGTGGCGCTTTCCAAAAAAGTTGAATCTATCTCGATTGTCAAATGAAAGGTATTAAAATCTATCGTTTCCAAAGATATAGTTCCTTTTGAAATCCTCCCTGACGAATCAAGGCAAACGATTTCTCCAATCTCACCAACAGAATCTCCAGTTTTGACATCCACAATATCAACTATTTGCTGGTTATTAATTCGAAGAGATACTCCATCGCCAATAATTGTATAAGAAAATGAAGAGCAATTAGGATTCGACCTGATAATTATGGTTTCTTTGAGACCATTCAACTGAGTGCTATAGGTTAGAGATGTTTGTTCACCAAAGACTCCATCATACACCACTTGCTGCTCTTCTTTATTATCAAAGACATCATATTCATTCAGCAGGTTTACTGAAGAATCGGAGCCACAAGGAATCATCCAAATACCATATGCATCTTTGGATAAAAGGACACCATCAAAACTACTCTCCGGAAAAAAAGCTTTTATGTCATTGTCAAGCATGGCATATCGGTACTTTTCAAAAGAGATTAGTCCATCAAAAGACTCCGCAAACCATTCAATGCTATCCGAAAGAACCACAGAAGCATATTCTGAATCCATTTTTCCCACAGCACTTTCATCAGTAATATCATCTAAAGAAGCAATGAAAAGAGATTTATCCCTAACGGTTCCGTCAAATCCAAGATACTTGACAGGTTGGTCAAAAAGAAACGAAGTGATTACCCCCTCAGAATTCTCGTAAAGAACCTCGTTGAAACTTCTTTCATGCTCGTTCAATCTGACAACAACCCCTCTATTGTTTAGTTCGTAAGGCTCAATATAATCTGGGCATTCGACGGGTTCGTTTTCATCAAGAATTGGTCTTGCTACAGCGGTAGATTGCACACAAAAAAAGGCAAACAGAAAAAGCAAGCATATTAGTCCGATAAAACAACTGGTGCGATAGTGCATAACAACCGGTATAATTAAATCGTCCCCAAGCAAGAGAACTTAATTATACACTCCTCCTTTTTTTAGATTTGACATATGTGTATTCGGGTGCTTTTGCCGCGGTGAAGGATAAGGCAATGCTGGGAAGCGACTTGAGCCCTTCGCGGATTTTAAACAGAAGGGGGATAACCTCAATCGGATAGACTTATCGACTTTTAGAAAGTCAAAGCAATGACCCCATCTGGTAAATATTGATTATTCCCGTAGTCCAGACGGCTTTGTGCGACAACTGTGTTCATCGATCTTTCATTTTGATACGCTTTGGTGTTAGATAATGATGTCTTTCTTACATTATTTTATCATACAGCGAAAAACGGTACGAAGGCAGATCCTCCAAATTCCGGATATCCTGATCCTTGAGGATGAGAACGGTCTGAAATGTGCGATAGAGACAGGCCCGGCGAGATTCCATAAGCTTCCTGGCGCGTTTTTCCGTTTGAAATCCATCGGTTTCTTGTGCCGATCCAGTGTGATGACCATAGTTCTCCTTTTTCCCCCTTTCGGGGGCCCTTTCAAGGGCTTGTTTTGGGGATCTGCTTCCAGATTCTCTTCTCCTCGGCAATGTTAAATGTGCTTTTGACAAACAAAAGTTCTGTTTCTCTGACAACTTCACTGTCCGTGGCCTCGGCGCCGTACTGTTTAAAAGCTGTCATCCCGCTGTATACTGGAGAAGCATATACAGGGACATTGACACATTTAATCTATGAGTGGTTTCTCTTTTTACAGAGACCTTTCTCAAAGCCTACTCAACCATCTTGTTTTCCAAGCATGATTCTTTTCTCATGCTCGGCGATTCAATCACCGAGTGGTTGACGTTCGCACGATGGTCAGGACGTGCTCGCCCTTTCCGCGGACCGGCAGAAGCCGGTAGGGAAGTCCGGAGACGGTCCGGGCCGTGCCCGGGACGACCTCTCCGTCCAGAAGGAGGGTCAGGCCTTCTTTCGGTTCCGGGATGCGGATGACGACCGGGTCGTCGTCCTCCAGCCGGACCGTCCATTCGCCCGGGGCCGTGCCCTGCCATAGGGAGGCCCGGGAACGGGCGTGCCACCACAGGCACAGTTCATCCACGCCGGTCAGCCGGACAGACAGGCCCTGCTCCCTGCAGATCTCCAGAATGCGGTCGAATGCCCTAAGGGTCATGGAGGAATCGTAGCCGCCGTAACCGGCGATGTAGTGGGGGTGGGAGAACAGGTTGATCGTCTGTCCGTAGTAGGCGGCCAGCCGGACGCACCGGTTCAGCTTGGCGTCGCTGTCTCCATACGTCCCGCCCAGCCGGGGCTCGTAGTAGGTGATGGGCAGCCCGCAGAACGGCAGTCTCCTGCCGCCGTGTCCGGCGTCGTCGTAGACGAAATGGGGAAATGCGGTCCCGAACGAATAGTTGAACAGATTGAAAGCGTTGATGTCGACGGGATCCAGATAGCCGCACCGGCTGTTGTCGCCGAGGATCCCGCGTGCGGACTGGTAACGCGCGTATTCGGCATAGCCGGTCTGGGTCAGACAGTGCCCGACGTTGCAGACCGGAAGGGTTCCGTATGCGTTGACGAACGAATCGATCTGGTTGTCGAAACCATCCTTGGTGAATAGGGAAAGACCTCCGGTCAGGTCATAGTGCAGGGCCAGTTCGTGGCCGTGGGCCCGGATGCGGTCGTAGCCTTCCTTGGAAAGGGCAAAGCCGCCTTCCTTCGTCGTGGGCATCAGGTTGATGTGATAGGGAAGGCCGCGTTCCGCCATGATCCGTGAGGCGGTCTCGTCCAGTTCGCCGGAGGTCGCGTCGTCGTCGCCACCGAAGTAGAACAGAAGATCCGCGGGACTGCCGTCGCCGCAGACAGGCAGGGTGTGCAGGGAAGGAATGCCTCGTTCATAAAACAGCTTTTCCAGAATGAGCAGGAACAGGTCGGCGACCGGAAGCTCGGACGGCGTATCCATGGGAAGTCCGCGGCTGTCCGGGACTCTTCCGACGGGAAAGTAATGGGAGGGACCTTCCGGGACCGGATGCCCCTGGACGATCTTGATGAGCGTATCGGGAAGATCGAACGGAAAATAGACGGCGGAGCCGGTCCGGATAAGACCGGGGCAAGTCCGGCCGCCTGCACGCAGCGTGCCATGAACCGTTTCCGGATCGGCTTCAACAGTCCGGACAGGACTCAGGACCGGCAGTTCCGGTCCGGCCTCAAAGGCGGGGAGGATATCGGATCCTGCGTTGAAGAAGGCCGTCCGGTCAAAGGGATTCTCCTGCCCGATGCGTCCCGTTTCCCGGACCCCGAACAGGTCGTCCAGACCGAGTGTTCCGAATCCGATGACAAGGCATCCGTTTCGCAGGACTTTTTCGATCGGCTCCCGGGCCTTTCCGGTCAGGGATTCGTTCCCGATCAGCAGAATGTCATGCGCTCCGGGGAGCCGGGTCCGTAAGAGTTCCGGGTCCGACCGCACGGCGGCGATCCCCAGGCGGGAGAGCATTTCCTCCAGGTATAGGGAGGTATAGAATCCGGTTTGTTCATTCTGTCCGGAAACGCGTTCCGGATCCAGATAGTAATAGACACTCATCTTCGCTCACTTCCGATGTCTGAAGTCCGGCACTTCCAGCATGACTCCGCCCTTTTCGCAGGAAATGGCGGCAAGAATGGCCGGAGCGGCCGTTTCCACGGCCTTGTACACGTCCATGGGCGGTGTTTTGTCGTTGAGGATCGCATCCACGAAATAGTGGATCGGATAGAAATCCGTTCCGCCGTGGGCCGCCTCCTTGAACTCGTCCGGCATGTCCGGGTCCGCGCAGGTCCAGTCCATAGCCTTCCACTCACCGTCATGTGTTCCCTTGACCGGCGTGAACATCTTAGGCGTGTCGATGGTGCTGCGCGCCCATTCCACGGTCCGCTCGGTGCCCTTGATCTGGTACCAGTGCGCGCCGGTCTGGGCCTTGAAACCGTACGGGGAGGTATAGCCGGTCCGGACGCTGAAGACCGTGTCCTGATCGTTGTACATGACGGCGTTCTGGATGTCGCGGGCGCTCATCAGCTCGGTCGCGTAGCTGAGCGGGCGGGTGCCCATGCAGCAGACTTTCGTGATCCGGCCGCCCGTGATGGAGAGCAGGGGACTTAAGGTGTGGGGCAGGTAGAAGATCGGGTTGCGGAAGCACCAGTTCCTCCAGGAACTGCGGTAGGCCGGATCCGCATAGAAGGAGGGATCCGCACTGACGGTCGTATATCCGGTCTTCCGGTCCAGGAAGTTGTCCCAGGCCGGCTCATAGTGCAGATATTCGCCTTCGGCATAGATGATATGCCCGAATTCTCCGCGTTCGGCCATGGCGCGCCACTCCTGGATGAATTTCCAGTAACGGGTCTGCTCGGCCAGCTGGTATTTGCATCCGGTCTTTTCCACGGTGTCGACCAGGTTCTCGCATTGCGCGATGGAGAAGGCGGCGGGTACTTCGGTCATGACGTGGATCCCGCGGTTCATCGCGTCGCACGCGATGTCCACCTGCACGTCCGGGTCACAGCAAATCATCAGGGCGTCCAGGGCCTCGTTCTGGAGCATCTCCTCATAGCTGGAATAGGCCCGGAGTCCTTTCTGCCCGGTGATCTTTTCGAAGATCCCGGCAAAGGCCTCCGCTTTGCCCTTGGCCGTGTCGCAGCAGGCTACGATCTCCAGCTGCTTGTGATGATGGTAGGCGTCACAGAGCGAATGACACCGGCTTCCGGTGCCGACCAGTCCCAGACGGACTTTCTTTTGGGTTGCCATAATTCTTACCTCCGGTATGATTCGTCGAAAGACGAGAGATCAGGAACCGCCAGATCCCGGCCGCCTTCTTCGGAAGAGCGTGCGGCCAGTATGGCGGGAAGTGTCATCTGAAGCGCGGGAACCAGTCCGGTAGGGGACGGTGTTCCGTACAGGATCTCGGAAAGGAAACTGCGGACCGGGAACAGGTCTGCGCCCCCGTGTCCGCTGGAGCGGATTTCATGGTCATCCTCAGGCCTGGAGAGAACGCAGTCCATGGCCTGCCACTCCCCGTCGTGCGTGCCCGGAACCGGAGTGAAGCGCTTCGGGGTATCCAGCGTGCTGCGGGCCCATTCCACGGTCTGCTTCGTGCCCTTGATCTGGTACCAGTGCGCCCCGGTACCGGCCTTGAAGCCGTGCGGGGTCGTGAATCCGGCCTTGACCTGGAAAACGACGTCCCGGTCGTTGTGCATCACCGCGCATTCCAGATCCCGGAACGGAAAGTCCCGGTATATGTATCCGGACGGACGCGTCCCGAAGCAGCTGACCCTGGTGATACGGCCCCCGGTCACCGAAAGCAGCGGACCGAGTGTATGGGGAAGGTAGAGGATCGGGTGGGAAAAGAGACGGCTGCGCCAGGAAGGGACCAGGTCCGCGTCTTTCCGACAGCAGGCCTCGCTCTTCCGGACCGGTGTCCCGGACGCGGCATCGGTGAACAGATCCCAGTCGGGTTCGTAGTGGAGATACTCGCCCTCGGCATAGAAGATCTTGCCGAAGGAACCCTGTCTCTCCATCTCCCGCCACTGCCGGAAAAAGGCCCAGTCCCGGGTCTCCTCTCCGCAGCAGAACACGCGGCCTGACCGGCGCGCGGCCCGGTAGATGGCGCGGCAGTCTTCCTCGGTGAAGGCTACCGGGACCTGGCAAAGGACGTGTTTTCCATGCTCAAGAGCGTAAACGGAAAGCGAGGGCTGGACTTCCGGACTGCAGGCGATGGCGCAGGCCTCGAAATCCATACTGCGGAACAGTTCTTCATGACTGGTAAATCCGGGCAGCCGCTTTCCCGTGGTCTGCTCAAACGAATCCAGCGCGGCGTTCAGGACGGACTCGGATCTGTCGCACATGGCGACGATCTCGCATTCCGGAAAACGGGTAAAATAGCCGGACATCGCCAGACCCATGGGGCCTAGTCCGATGCAGGCTGTACGGATCTGTGCCATAGCGATACCTCCCGGTGAAGGATTCCTCACCGCAATTGTAGCACATCAGGATAAGAAAATGTACAGATTCAGTGCAAATGGCTGCTGTCAAAATTTGGTCACAATTGTCCGTCCGGCACGGGAGTCCAGCTCAGTGCCCGGATTGTTGACTTTGGCCTACCGGTATGCTATAGTTTGAGTAATCCTTTTGAACGGCAGGGAGCATGGATTCGGATATGACAACAAAGCAGAAAATCGAACAGATGATCATGCCGGCATTCCGCCAGCATACGGACAGGGACGGGAACCGGACCGACGTGACTGAGGTCTACCCGGAAATGAGGGAGCTGCTCGAAAAGCACGGCTTTGCGGGTGTGATGCTGTTTGCCCAGAACACGCCCACCAACGAGATCGCGGCACGGCTCATTTCGGACATCCGGAAGGCTTCGGAACGACCGGGCCGCCCGGATCTGTTCCTGGCTGTGGATCAGGAAGGCGGCGCCGTGACCCGCCTGGGACAGGGCACGCAGGGACCCGGGAATATGGCTCTCGGCGCGACCGGGGATCCGGAACTCACCTACAGAATGGCCAGGCTGTCCGCGGGCGAACTGCGGGCTCTGGGCTTTGATATGAATGCGGGACCCGTCCTGGACGTCAACAGCAATCCGGACAACCCGGTCATCGGGGTGCGGTCCTTTTCGGACGATCCCCGGACCGTGGCCGCACACGGGATCATGTATGAAAGGGGCATGCGTGACGAGGGGATCATCCCTGTTCTCAAGCATTTCCCGGGACACGGGGACACGGCCACGGACAGTCATACCGGGCTGCCCTGCATCCGGAAGACCGGGGAGGAACTGGAAAACTGTGAACTGATCCCGTTCCGGGCGTGCCTGGAAGACGGGGCACAGGCGGTCATGACTGCGCATATCCAGTTTCCCTGTCTTTCGGAAGCGGAGACGATCCCGGGACGGGAAGAGCCGTTCGTCCTCCCGGCCACACTCTCCCGTCCGGTCCTGCAGGGTCTGATCCGGGAACGTTATCCGGATACCCTCATAGTGACGGATTCCATGGGCATGGCCGGGGTGAACCAGGCCTTTACTCCCGTTCAGGCCGCCAAACGGGCGATCCTGGCCGGTGTGGACATTCTTCTGATGCCGGTCGATCTGGCCCGCCCGGACGGACCGGAAAAACTGGAGGCGTACATTGACGGACTGACCTCGATGGCCGGTTCTGGAGAGATCCCCGAAAGCGTTCTCGATGCGGCCGTGGACCGGATCCTGGCTGTCAAGGGGACACACGTGTTCCGGACGGCGGCCCCGGGGGACACGGAAACCGTAGGATCTCCGGCCCATCACGAAACGGAGTGGGAGATCACCAAACGGGCCATCACCTTGCTGAAGAACCGAAACGGAGCGATCCCGCTGAAACCGGATACGGACGTCCTGATCGTGGTCCCTTTTGAAAGCGAGATCAACAGCGCGAAATATGCGCTGTCCAGGCTGGAGGAGGAAGGGAACCTGGCCACCCGCGGCCGGATCCGTATCGGTTGTCTGGAAAATGAAACGGATGACGGCATCTGCAAAAAACTCACCGAAGGCGGCACGCTGATCGCGATCAGCGCGGTCTACGGTCCGGCATACCTCCGCCCGGATCTGCCGCAGGGAGAAAGTCTGGTGCGGCTGGATTGCATACAGGTCCGGGCCCGTACGCTGGGATGCCGGATCATCCGGATCAGCGCCCATTTACCGTATGATACGGCCCGGTTCCGGGATGCCGACGCGGTCCTGGCCGCTTATTGCGCCAAGGGTATGAGCGAGGATCCGCGGTTCCGGGAGAACGGAGTCCGCGGGTACGGTCCCAACCTTCCGGCGGCGCTGTATCTGACCCTCCATAAGCAGCCTGAGTTCCACGGCAGGCTTCCGGTCAGAATCCCGGAGTGAAGAACCGCCAAATGCAAGAGACCTCACGAGAAAGGATTCGCGTGAGGTCTCTTGCATAATGAGCATACGGGAGCGGTCAGCTCAGGTTCAGACGTTTCTGCAGGATCATCCTGGTGAAGAAGAAGGCCGCGACCGCAACTACGACCTCAACGACGATCCCTCCAATCGATGTGAAGAGGTAGGCGTTCGGGTTGCCCTGTAGGGTCATCACTCCGCTGATGACGGAGAAGGGAACGCCCAGCATGGCTACGACGGTCTGCACGACATAGTACAGGCCTATGGAGGCCAGGATCTTGTGCTTTTTGGCGATCATGCACCCCAGCGAGATGGCCAGGAAGATGCAGAACAGGTCCGCGATCAGATCCAGGGCGATCATCGCCGTAAACGACACGATGGAACCGGATGACACACCCAGTAAATCCAGCTGGGCGGCCAGTCCGCCTAGATCCGGCATGGTCGGAGGCCCGAACAGGTAGATCAAAAGGACCGAACAGACCGTGGTGACGAATGTGATCAGCGCCCAGATGACGGAGGAAAGGTATTTGGACAGGAGCAGCTGGGTGGGGGTGACCGGCAGCGTAAAGGTCAGGTAACCTTCATCGGTAAAGAAATGCGTATAGAACCGCCTGGCGATCATGAACAGGCTGACGATGAAATAAGCGATCAGGGAGAGCACGCACAGAAAGATCAAAAGCCCCCCGATCAGTCCGAACACGGCGGAAAGGACCGGATTGTCCAGATCCGGGCTGCCTGTCAAGGCCAGCAGGCGAATGGCTCCGATGCCGATTCCGGCCGAAAGGAGGGCAAGAACGGAAAAGAGTCCCAGCAGTCTGGACAGCGCGATCATATCGTATTTGAACAGTTTTTTCAACATGCGAACACCTCCCGGAATAGAGCGTCCAGATCCTTGTTCTCCGTACGGCGCGCGTGTTCGACCGAATCAAACCGGATGATGTGTCCTTCCCGGATGAACAGGAAATCGTCCAGTACCGGTTCAACGTCATGGATCAGGTGTGTGGAGATGAGAACGGAGGAGCCGGGGGCAAAATTGGCAATGATGGTATGCAGAATGTAATCCCGGGTTGCCGGATCCACTCCGCCAATCGGCTCGTCAAGGAGGTATAGCTTCGCATGTCTGGACATGACCAGGGAAAGCTGGACTTTTTCCAGGGTGCCTTTGGACAGAGTCTTGAGCTTTTTCTTGGGATCGATGTGCAGATCGTTGAGCATCTTTTCGGCGCGGACCCGGTCAAAATCCACATAGAAATCGGTAAACAGATCCAGCGTCTGCACGATCGTAAGATTCTTGTCAAAGTACGTACGTTCCGGAAGATAGGAGATCAACGCCTTGGACTTGACTCCGATCGGCTCTCCGCAGACCTGAACGACTCCGGAGTTGGGCGTGAGAAGGCCGGCTATGATTTTGAGCAACGTCGTTTTGCCGCTCCCGTTCGGCCCAAGCAGCCCGATGACCCGACCGGCAGGGAGTTTGAATCTCAGATTGTCCAGAGCCAGCGTGTCCGCATACTTCTTGGTCAGGTCTATACATTCGAGGATCATTTCCGGAGGATTATTTTCCGAAATTGTTCCTTCCGTTTGGATAATGGGTTCATCCATAGTTCCTATTGGTGCTCCTTTCGGCCCGCGTTGCAGAGCGGGCAGACCTTTACGGACGGAAGGCTTGGATCAGGTGCCTTCCTTACGTCCGTTTTCAGTATACCCGATTTGAAGGTGATGCGCAAGACCCTGTGGCACAGGAAATAACCGGATTATTTGAAAAACCCGTCTCGGAGGAACTTCACGTTTTCAGAAAACCTGTGCTTTGCTTTGAGTCAGAATCTGGAAGAGCTTTCGTGAAAATACCGAAAGACGTTCAAACTTGCATCTGATCTTACAATTGACACACAATCGAAAAAACTATCATGACTTGACACTATACTCGACCCAGACCATTGCAAAAGCAATTAAAGAGTGATATTATAATCATAGTAATATCAAGGAGGACCGCAGACCAAAAACAGGAACGGGCCTCTTTTCGCAATTGCCGGCTCAAAGCCGGAAGGAGACAGCCGAATGATACAGAAGAAGTATGTGATCGCGATGGATCAGGGCACGACGAGTTCCAGAGCCATCGTGTTTGACCGGACGGGCACGATCGTAAGCCTGGTGCAGCATGAGTTCAAGCAGCACTATCCAAAGCCCGGCTGGGTCGAACATGACCCGATGGATATCTGGTCCACCCAAATGGGCGTGACGATGGAGGCTATGCAGCGTATTGAAGCACAGCCTTCGGACATAGCGGCCATAGGGATCACCAACCAGCGAGAAACGACCATCGTCTGGGATGCCGTAACCGGTGTGCCTGTATATCCGGCCATCGTCTGGCAGTGCAGGCGCACGTCAGAAGCCATCGACCGGATGAAGTGCGAAGGCTGGACAGAATATATCCGGGAGACGACCGGACTGGTCCCGGACGCCTACTTTTCGGCCAGCAAGATATCCTGGATCCTGGACAACGTCCCGGGAGCCCGCGAGCGGGCGGAGCGAGGGGAACTCCGGTTCGGTACGGTGGACAGCTGGCTGATCTGGAATCTGACCGACGGACGGGTGCATGCCACGGACCGTACCAACGCATCCCGGACCATGCTCTATGATATCCGCAAGATGGACTGGGACGAACGCATCCTGTCCTATTTCCGCATCCCACGCTCCATGCTTCCCGAAGTGTATCCGTCCAGCTGTATCTTTGGCAACACCTCCAAATTCGGGGGAGAGATTCCCATCGCCGGGACGGCCGGCGATCAGCAGGCGGCCCTGTTCGGGCAGTGCGGCTTTTGCGCCGGCTCGGTCAAGAACACATACGGAACAGGCGGGTTCATGCTGCTGAACACCGGTCATGAGGCTGTGCGCTCCGAATGCGGTCTCCTGACAACCGTAGCGGCCAGTCTGGGAGACAAACCGCAATATGCACTGGAGGGAAGCGTATTCATTGCGGGTGCCGCGGTCCAGTGGCTGCGGGACGAAATGCGGATGATCCGGACCAGCGCGCAGAGTGAAGAGTACTGCACGGCCGTTCCGGATACCAACGGAATGTATATCGTTCCGGCCTTTTCCGGACTGGGTGCGCCCTACTGGCAGCAGTACGCGCGGGGCACGATCGTGGGTTTGACCCGCGGCGTGACCAAGGACCATTTCATAAGAGCCACGGTGGAATCGCTGGCCTACCAGACCGAAGACCTCCTGCAGGTGATGCGTAAGGAGACCGGACTGGATATTTCCGAACTCCGGGTAGACGGAGGAGCGACCGCCAACCGGTTCCTGATGCAATTCCAGTCGGACATTTCCGGCATCCGGATCCTGAGACCGAAGACCGCGGAGACCACCGCACTCGGGGCCGCCTATCTGGCCGGACTGGCAGTAGGCTTCTGGAAGACCGAAGAGGAGGTCCGTGAAAATTGGTCCTGCGAGCGGGAATACAGTCCCGCCATGGAAAGAGAAACGAGAGAAAAACTGCTGAAGGGCTGGCGGCGGGCCGTGCGCTGCGCCGAGGCCTGGGCTGAGGAGGAAGACTGTGGATAAGTCTTATGACGTATGCGTGATCGGGGCCGGTGTCACCGGTTCGGCGGTCGCGCGTGAACTGACCAAATACAATCTCAGTGTCTGCGTCCTGGAAAAGGAAGAGGACGTGTGCTCGGGAACATCAAAAGCCAATTCGGGCATTGCGCACGCCGGTTTCGACCCGGTCCCCGGAAGCCGCATGGCCGAGCTCAACGTGCGGGGTGCGGAACTCATCCGCAGTCTGCATAAGGAACTGGACTTTCCCTACCGGCAGAACGGGGCCCTGGTGCTCTGCTTTGCGGAAGAAGACAAGCCCAGCCTGCAGGCTCTGTACGAACGGGGTGTCCGGAACGGCGTAAAGGAACTGAAGATCCTGAGCGGAGAGGAGGCGAGAGCCCTTGAGCCCGCCCTGTCGGATCAGGTCGTGGCGGCGCTGTATGCGCCAACTTCCGGCATCGTCTGTCCGTTCGGGATGACGATCGCGTTTGCCGAGAACGCGGCGGACAACGGAGCCGATTTCTACTTTCTGAGCCCAGTGAAGAACGTGAAAAAAGAGAAGGACGGATATGCCGTCCGGACCCCGGATCATACATTCAGGGTCCGCGCCGTGGTCAACGCGGCCGGTCTGTACGCGGACCGGATCCATGCCATGGTCAGTTCGGAACCGCTGACGGTCACACCGCGCCGCGGGGAATATATCCTTATGGACAGGGAAGTCGGAGACACGGTGAATGCCACGATCTTCCAGCTTCCGGGCAAACAGGGCAAGGGCGTTCTGGTCACGCCCACCGTCCATGGAAACCTGATGGTCGGCCCGAGTGCCGACGATATCGGGGACAAGGAGGATACCGAAACCACCTATGCCGGAATGGCCGGCATCCGGGAAAAGGCCAGGCTCAGCGTTCCAGGCGTCCCGCTCAACCGGATGATCACCTCGTTCTCCGGGCTCCGCGCCCACGGCACGACCGGTGATTTCGTGCTCGGTCAGCCTGCGGACGCGCCAGGCTTCTTCAACGTGGCGGCCATCGAGTCGCCCGGACTCACGTCGGCCCCCGCGATCGGGGAATGGACCGCAAGAGAGATCGCAGGGTATACCGGTGCGTCCGAGAACAGGAATTTCAACGGTTCCCGCAAAGGCATTCCGCACGTCGCGGAGATGGCGCCTGCGGAACGGGCTGCGCTCATTGCATCCCGCCCGGATTACGGCCGGATCGTATGCCGCTGTGAAAACGTGTCCGAAGGGGAGATCCGGGATGCCATCCGGCGTACACTCGGAGCCCGCAGCCTGGACGGCGTCAAACGGCGTGTCCGGCAGGGCATGGGCCGCTGCCAGGCCGGGTTCTGCACACCCGGCGCCATTGCCATACTGGCCGAGGAACTGGGAATCCCGGAAGAGCAGGTCACCAAGAACCGTCCGGGATCCGAACTGCTGGTCAGGGAGGACGAAATATGAGCGCATATCATGATCTGGTCATCATAGGCGGAGGACCGGCCGGACTGGCCGCCGCGATCTCGGCCCGTGAAGCGGGTCTTACGGACATCCTCATTCTGGAACGGGACACCGCGCTCGGAGGCATCCTCAACCAGTGCATCCATAACGGATTCGGTCTGCATACGTTCAAAGAGGAACTCACCGGCCCGGAATACGCGGACCGGTACATCCGCAAGGTCGTGGAATTGGGCATACCTTACAAACTCTCTACGATCGTGGCGGACATCTCCAAAGACCGGGAGATCCTGTACGTCAATCCGGAGGAAGGGGCCGTGCCGATCCGCGCCGGGGCGGTCATCCTGGCCATGGGCTGCCGGGAACGTCCGCGCGGAGCGCTCGGACTGCCGGGCTACCGTCCCGCAGGCATCTATACCGCGGGGACCGCGCAGCGCCTGATGAACATAGAGGGCAAGAAGGTCGGAAAAGAAGTGGTGATCCTGGGCTCGGGCGATATCGGCCTGATCATGGCCAGACGTATGACCCTGGAGGGCGCGCACGTCCAGGTCGTGGCCGAACTCCTCCCGTTCTCGGGCGGCCTCAAGCGCAATATCGTGCAGTGTCTGGACGATTACGGCATCCCGCTGAAACTCAGCCATACCGTGACCTGCATCCACGGCAAGGAACGCGTGACGGGCGTGACCATATCCGAGGTCGGACCGGACCGCAGGCCCGTCCCGGGCACCGAGACCGAGTACGCATGCGACACCCTGCTTCTGTCCTGCGGACTGCTTCCGGAAAACGAACTGTCCAAGAATGCGTCCGTCCCGCTCTCTCCGGTCACCGGAGGACCCGAGGTGGACGACAGACTGCAGACCGCGGTACCGGGCATTTTCGCCTGCGGCAACGTGCTCCACGTACATGACCTTGTGGACTTTGTGTCCGGGGAAGCGGAGCTGGCCGGACGGAACGCGGTCGAATACCTCCGCGGGAACGGCGGATCCGGGACAGAGATCCCGGTGCTCGCCCAGAACGGGGTGCGCTATACGGTCCCCCAGCGGGTGCATGCCGGCGTCACGGAAGGGACCGTGACCGTCCGCTTCCGCGTGGGTGACGTCTATAAGAACAAGTGTCTGTGCGTGTATGCGGGCGACCGGAACATCCGGCGCATCCGCAAGAGGATCCTCGTGCCCGGCGAAATGGGCGAAGTGATCCTGAAATGCGAAGACTATGCCAATCTGTCCGCGGGCCAGACGGTCCGCGTGACGCTGGAGGACTGAACTATGGAGACCCGGGAATTGATCTGTATCCAGTGCCCGATGGGCTGTCCCCTGACCGTCACGATCGACGGGGATGACATCCGCGTGACCGGCAACACCTGCCCCCGCGGCGCGGTGTACGGAAAGAAAGAAGTGACGGATCCCACCCGTACCGTGACCAGTACGGTCTGCGTACAGGGCGGAGAGATCCCGCGCGTATCCGTAAAGACCTCGGCGGATATTCCGAAAGGCCGTATCCGTGAAGTCATGGCGGCCATACGCGCCCTGCGCGTAAATGCTCCCGTCCGGATCGGTCAGGTCCTGCTGCCTGACGTGGCCGGGACCGGCGTTGACATCATTGCAACCAAAACCGTGGGAGAGAAAAATGTATAATTGTTTCAAATCCGTTCCGCTTCGTGTTCTGACCCTTTTCCTGGTCTGGCTGCTCCTGTGCCCGGCCGTCCTTTCGGCATGCGGCAGCAGCGGGGGCAGGGAAAGCTCTTCGGAAAGTACGAAGCCGGGAGAAAGCGCAAAGGAACCGGAGACCGTATATACCGGTCCCTCCATCCGCCTGTTCGGAGAAGGGGCGCCGGTCTATCAGGTGGTCCGCTCGGACCTGGGCGGAAACGAATCGACCAAGGCCGCCGTGGCCGTCAAGAACGCGCTGCAGAACGTGGCCGGATACACCCCGAAGATCGGGGCGGACGGCCGGGACCGTCTGGGCAATCTGCTGTTTCCCATCAGTGAATACGAAATACTGGTGGGCAAGACGGAACGCCCGGAGTCCGCACAGGTCCTGGACAAGCTGGAACCGCATACCTGGGCCGTCGAGGTCGTGGGCAACAAGATCGTGCTGGCGGGCGCCAGCGAGCGCACGACGGCGATGGCCTGCGAGTGGTTCATCTCACACTACCTGAATGCAGGATCGGACGGCCTTGTCCCCCAGACCGAGCTGGCCTCGGAGACGCTGAACGGACTGTACGTCTATGCGCTCGGGACCGGAAGTACCGAAAAGTACGACACTTCGGCGACGGCGTGCTGCCTGCAGGGGCTGTACAACCGGGAAAACCCGGGCAGCAAGATCTACGTGACGAGCAGCGCCCTGTCCAAGACCTATATGGATCTGGACTCCATCCGGAGCTATGACCCCGTCACCCTGAACACGCTGTCCGATATGATGGAACTGGCCGCGCCCTATATCCGAACGGCGGTCATCTGGGACCCGTCGGTCCCGGCCACGCTCAACGCGGCCACGACCATAGCCGGCGTCGAGGACGGGATCGTCCTGACGCAGGCGCAGTACAACACCATGAAGTCCCGCCTGCCGGAAGGCATCGGGGAGATCTCGCTTGTCGGACGTTTTGACGGATCCGGATCCGGAAGCAAGAAGAACGACGTGTACCGCTGGATGATCGAGGAGTACCTGAAGAAGGGCAGATGCAGCCTGGAGCACATCTTCTCGATCGAGGACCCCACGTTCACGCGTCCGAACGGAAACGTAAAGAACCTGGTCAACCGGGACAAGGCAATCTACTACCGCGGATTCGTGTTCGATCTGTCCGTCTGGGAGGATGAGGCGCCCAAGGACGACCTGACCCAGCCTTTCGGGACCGACCTGAAGACCTATCTCTCCATGCTGGAAACCGTCCAGGATCTCCGGGGAGACAGCAAGCTGACCGAGATCGACGGGTTCTTCCCGGGCTACAAGTATTCGGATTCCGGAAACGACGACACATTCACGTCCAAATACAAGCCGACGCAGGTCGAGTGGAAGGCGGCGTACCTGTTCACCCCGTACGGATGCTACTGGAACACCGTTACCGAGAACGCGTACAACCGGACCGTGCATATGCAGACCCCGGTGGACGTGCTGGTACAGAACGAACCCGACACGGACGCCGTCCTGGAGAACCGGGACGGAAAGGTCTATCTCCTGATCATGATGACCGACTATGACTCGGCGGGTGCCCTGTACCACCAGCTCTATCCGAACTGGAACGACGAGGGCCGGGGAAAGATCCCGCTGGCCTGGTCCTACAATCCGAACCTCCTGACCGACTATCCGGACATCATCAACCGGCTGTACGAACAGAAGACGGAAAACGATTTCTTCGTGTCCAACGTGGGCGGCGCCGGATGGTATACCCCGAGCCGGGTCAAGGATTCCCAGTGGGACGCCATCGTGAAGCATCACAAGTACTATTTTGAGCTGGCCGACATGACCATCTGTCCGGATCTGTGGGATTTCCAGACACTCAAGCCGGAACAGTTCGCAAGGGTCGCCGAATACGCCCCCGACGGGATCGGGACGCTGGTCGCCAACCAGCTCGGCCTGGGGACCGGGCAGAAGACCTATCAGCATATCGAGGACTGCGGCGTGACCGTGGATTACCTCTATAACGGATTCGTACGCAATGACGTGGAGGCCTGCACGACCGCCATGATCAAGGGCGTCATGGACCGGAGGATGACCGGAAAGGCCACCTTCATGTCGGTGCGCTGCACCTGGTGTACCCCGACCTACGTGATGCAGGTCCTGGATCAGATGAAGAAGGAAAAACCGGAGTGGGACATCGAGGTCGTGGATCCGTATACCTACTTCCGCCTGCTCACTGTGAAACTGAATCAGAAGTGATGGAAACATTTCTGTTTATCCTGAACAGTCTTCTGTTCGGAGTGGCGCTGTCCATGGATGCCTTCTCGGTGTCCATGGCCAACGGACTGAACGAACCGGAGATGAAAACCGGGAAGGTGAGCCTGATCGCGTCCGTGTTCGCCCTGTTTCAGACCGGCATGCCGATGCTGGGCTGGCTGTTCGTGCACACGGTCGCCTCTATCTTCGCCATCCTGACCGATTACATTCCCTATGTGGCCCTGGCGCTGCTGCTGTTCCTGGGGATCAAGATGATCGTGGAGGGCGTGCGGCATCATGAGGACGCGCCCCGCCCGGCACTGGGCATAGGACTGCTGCTGGTCCAGGGTGTCGCCACGTCCATCGACGCGCTGTCCGTGGGCTTCACCATTTCGGACTATACCTGGGACCGTGCGCTCCTGGAATCCGTGATCATAGGCCTCGTCACGTTCGGCCTGTGTTTCCTGGGCGTGTTCATCGGGCGCCGGTTCGGAACCCGGCTGGCCGGAAAGGCCGGAATACTGGGCGGCGTGATCCTGATCCTGATCGGGATCGAGATCGTCGTCCGCAGCTGGCTGGGCATATAGCCGCCGGCATGAAGGAGAAAATATGGATATCCGTACATACAAAATCGATTCGGACGCGGACAACGTCACCCTGACCGCCTATCTGTCCGTCCGCTCGCGCGAACTGCCGTACAATGAAAAGAGGGACGCGGTCCTGGTCTGCCCGGGAGGGGGATATCACGGGTGCTCGGCCCGGGAGGCCGAACCCGTCGCCCTTGCGTTCCAGGCCAAAGGCTACAACACGTTCATCCTGGACTATGTCCACGGCGCGGACCGCGTACATCCCGGACCGCTGCTGGATCTCTGCAAAGCGGTTCGTATGCTCAAGGAAAAGGCGGATGAATTCCGGATCAATCCGGACCGGATCTTCGTCATAGGCTTTTCCGCAGGTGCCCATCTGGCCGCCTCACTGGGGACGATGTGGTCCGACCCGTTCCTGTATGAGAGGACAGGCGCGCCGGAAGGATGCTTCCGCGTCCGGGGCATGATCCTGTGCTATCCGGTCATCACGTCCGGAAAATTCTGCAACGCGGGTTCGTTCGTCAATCTGCTCAAGGACGGAGCGGACGACCCGGAAAAGCGCAGGGCCGTCTCCCTGGAGACAAAGGTGGGTCCGGACACCGTGCCGGCCTACATCTGGCACACCTCGGACGATCCCGGCGTTCCCGTCGAGAATTCGCTCCTGTTTGCGTCGGCGCTGTCCGCGAACCGTGTTCCGTTCGAACTGCATGTGTTTCCGCACGGCCCGCACGGCATGTCCCTGTGCGACGCGCAGACCGGAATGCCGGATGCCTACGTGGCAAGGTGGGTCGACGAAGCGATCGGATGGATGGAGCGGACCTGATGGAAGAGGAAAAACTGCCCCGCCGGTCCCTCAGACCGGAAGAAATCCGGACGTTCAACAACGGGGTCGTCTATGCGGTCAGCCGCTTTCTCAATCTCGCGCCGGACGCGATCCGGATCGAAGACGTGAAACAGATCCACCGGGACTGCGGCGTATCCATGGACTATGCCTACGCCCTGCTGCTGGGCGGACGGCTCGGCATGGACACGGAGGGAAAGGACCGGGACCTGTTCCGGAACTATTTCCTGCCCATGATCCATTATCTTGACGTGGACGACTATACGGCCAATCCCTACTACCGGTCCATACGGATCCCGGAAGCCCGGGACGGGCGGTGGGAGCTGAAGACGATGGAACTGAAACCCGCCGAGGGATTTGTCTGCAGGGATTTCCGGGTGTTCCCGGACGGAAGACTGGTCCCGCAGATCGGCTTCTTCGACCGGCCGTTCCCGTATCCCGCCGTGCTGGAAAACGGAAGGGAATGGATGACCCTTCTGCCCAACGAGACCGTGACCACGGATCCCGCGGTCGGAAAGGCGCACGGGCACGTGCTCACGTTCGGACTCGGACTCGGCTATTTCGTCTTTTCCGCCCTGCGCAATCCGGATGTGAAGGACGTGACGGTCGTGGAACTGTCCCCGGACGTGATCCGCCTGTTCCGGACGCATATCCTGCCCCAGTTCCCGGACCCGGACCGCGTGCACATCATACAGTCGGACGCCTTTTCGTATCTGGACAGACAGATGAAGCCTGGCATGTACGATTTCGTGTTCGCGGACATCTGGCACGACGTGGGCGACGGGAAAGAACTCTATCTGAAAATGAAAACCTATGAGGACCGCTATAAAGGCACGGTCTTCACCTATTGGCTGGAGGACAGCATCCGGTGCTACCTGGATCCCGGACTCTGGCCGGATCCCCCCAAGGAGGCTTGACACATGGACAAAATCAGATTTATCACGAGCCCGGACTATCCGGAGACCCAGGCACACGACCTGTGGAAGAACCGGGTGATGAACACCCGGGAGTTTAAACTCAAACCGGGTCCCGGACTGCTCACGCTCCGGAAGGCCATTCCGGTGTTCCCGGGTGCCGAGACGGCCAGGATCACGGTCACGGCGCTGGGTATCGCCGATATCTTTGTCAATGATTCCAGGATCAGCAAGGATGAACTGCTGCCTCTCTGGTCGGATTACAGCCAGCGCGTGATGGCCTGGACATATGACGTCAAACTGAGGCAGGACCCTGCGTTCCTGCATGTGCTGGCCAGGGTCTCGCCCGGCTGGTGGTCCGGTATGATCTCGTTCGGCCAGTACGGATACAGGCCTGCCGCGTTCGGCTGCAAGGTCGAGATCGCCGGGAAAGGAAAAAGCGAAGTCTTCAGAACGGACGAAAGCTGGGAGACCGCGATCATGGGTCCGGTCATGTACGCGGACATCTGGAACGGGGAATATGACGATTATAATGTGGTGACGGATCCCGATTACGGAATGAACTGGAAGAATGCGGTCATTCTGGAGAATACGCCCCCGATCGTGGAAAGAATGGGACCGCCCGTACGCGTCGTGGATGAGGTCAGACCGGCATCCGCATTCTCCTGGAGCCGCGCGGTGGAGGACGGGACCGATTTCGGACACATTGAAAGGGAAAAGACCTATCTGGGTCCCAAACTGAAACGGATCTCCGTTGGGAAAGGAACACATCTCACCTACGATTTCGGACAGAACGTGGTCGGAAGGCCGTATTTTCAGGTGAAGGGCGCACCCGGCACGGCCGTGGAATGCCTGTTCGCCGAAATGCTCAACGACAGCGGAGAAAAATCCCGTGGAAACGACGGACCGAAAGGCAGCGCCTATATCCTGAACTACCGGTCCGCAATGGCCCGCTACACCTGCGTCATAGGACCGGACGGAGAGGCGGTATGCTGCCCGAGGCACACGTTTTACGGGTTCCGGTATATGGAGATCTCGGCAGGCGGCAACGTGTCCGTCTCGCTCGTCAAGGCCCAGGTGCTGAGTTCGGATATGAAGCCGCACTATTCGTTCAACTGCTCGGATACGGCGGTGAACAAGCTGATGAAAAACGTGTTCTGGGGCATGCGGGGCAACTATCTGTCCGTTCCCACGGACTGTCCCCAGCGCGACGAACGACTGGGCTGGACCGGGGACACCCAGATCTTCTGCACGGCGGCCGCGTACCTGGCCGATACGGACGGCTTCCTGAAAAAATGGCTTTTGTATGACGCACAGGATTCCCAGAAAGGGTACGGAGGCGCCTATTCCGACGTCATCCCGAGACTGGATATCGTCGGGGACGGGAACGCCGCCTGGGGCGATGCCGGCATTATCGTGGCTTACAAGCACTACCTGATGTACGGGGACAAGACGCTTCTGGAACGGCACTATGCCTCGATGGAAGCCTATATGGACTATCTTTCCCAGTTCGGCCTGGATGGCCCGAAAACCGCGTACGGAGACTGGCTGTGCTATGAACAGACGGACAAACGGTACGTTTCGGTATGCTACTACGCCTATGACGCGCTGCTCATGCGCAAGATCTCCGAGATCCTGGGTTATGCGGATAAGGCTGAATCCTATGAGGATCTCCGGAAACGGATCGTGAGCAAGTTCCGCAGGGACTATATGCCGGACGGGGAACTGACCGAGACCTCCCAGACCGCCTGCCTGCTGCCCGTCGCGTTCGAGATCCTGACCGGAGAGGACAAGGAGCGGATGATCCGCAAGCTGGCGGACAAGATCCGTGATAACGGCTACACGCTCTCCACCGGATTCCTGGGCTCCGGCATCCTGAACCAGACGTTGGCCATGGCCGGCCTGGACGGGCATGCCTACTCGCTGCTGCTGCAGACCCGGGATCCTTCCTGGCTCTATCCGGTCTACCAGGGCGCCACGACCGTCTGGGAGCGCTGGAACTCCTATACCGTGGCAAAAGGCTTCGGAGACCCGGGCATGAACTCGTTCAACCACTATGCCTACGGTGCGGTGGCCGAATGGATCTTTGCCTACATGCTGGGCATACGCCCGGATCCGGACCGTCCCGGACTTCAGAATCACGCGATCCTGGGCATCCGTCCGGACTTCCGCAAACCGGAAGAGATCCCGGAAGGACAGAGCCGTATCCGGTTCGCCGGAGGTTCGTCCAGGGGCTATACCAGCCAGTGGGAATTCCGGTGCGGCAGGCTGTACTGGACCGTGGGGATCCCTGCCCGGATCAGCGCCACAGTCGTGTATCCCATTCATAAGCACATTGAGTATCTGGACATCAACGGTGTCCGCATGACGGCAAGTCAGCTCGGCGCCAGAGTCAGCAGTGACAGCTGGACGTTCGAACTGAAGGGCGGATGCAAGTATGAGATCGGAGGGGAAGAATGCGAATTTTGAAATATGGCCTGTCTCTTTTGTTGATGCTTTCACTGCTGGTCCTGTTCGGATGCGGATCCGCCACGGATCCCGGAACCGGACCGCAGGAAAGCCGGAATACCGGTACGGAAACCGAAACTTCGGTTCCTCAGATCACGCTGGCGGAAACCGGCCGGTGTGACTACACGGTCGTCCGCCCGGACAATAACGACAGGGTCACCACAAGCGGCGCGGTTTCAGTCATGAACGCCCTGTCCTTCCTGTCCGGGACCAAGGTGAAGATCTGTACCGACTACGATCCCAAGGACCTGACAGAACGTGAGATCCTGGTCGGAAACACCAACCGTCCGGAGTCCGCAGAGGCTGCGGGCCGGCTCGGAGAAGAGGACTACCGGATCGAGGTGAACGGTACGAAGATCGCGATCGTCGGCAAGAGCGACGCAGGCCTCGCAGAGGGCGTCGCGGTGTTCCTGCGGGACGTGCTGGGATTCTATTCCAAGTACGACTATGTCCAGAAGGAAGCCTATACGGTCGATGAGAATGCGGTGATCACAGGGAAGGTGGATACGATCGTGAAAGACCCCCGTAATGAAAATGATGTTCTGATTTACACGGCGTCCGTAACGGAATACGGAGCGGCTGGGGACGGGTCAGCCGACGCTACGGTCGCGTTCCAGAGCGCGCTGAACGCCGTCCGTGACCAGGGAGGCGGAACGGTGTACGTTCCGGCCGGTCAGTACCTGATCAAAGGATCGCTTACGGTGGGCCGTTCGGTCTACCTGGTCGGTTCAGGCGGATCCGGACACGGTTCCGTCCTGCTCGCGACAGGCAATGCCGGGTCCGAAGACCGTGCGAAATCCCTGATCACCCTGGGCGCAAGCGCGGGTGTCATCGGCCTGACCGTGTATTATCCCGATCAGAAACCGGATGCCGTCAAGGCCTATCCTCCGGCCATCCGCATCAAGGACAATCTGGCCGGTGACGCCTCCCAGCACGCCTCGTATGTGGAGAAGGTCGTTCTGGTCAATCCCTACGTGGGGATCAGCGCGGACGAGGGTCTGCAGCTGCCCACCCTGACCGACGTGCGTATGAGCGCGCTTTCGGTCGGCTTCCGGATCAATCAGTGCTACGACTGCGCCCGGATCACGACCCTGTATGTCACGCCGAAGATCTGGAGCGAGTATTCCGGGATCTCCGAGGAAACGGTTTCGGGGGCCATGCGGTCCTCCCTGACCGGTCTTGTCCTGTCCAGGACGGATATGCAGATGATGCATGACGTCAAACTGGATTCCTGCAAGACGGGCGTGTACCTCAGCCGGGACAAATCCAGTTCCGGGGAAACGGCGGGTTATACCGACATTTCGGAGATCTTCATCACCCGGTCCGTGACCGGCGTATACAGTGAGTACAACTCCTGCAGCTTTTCAGGGGGACAGATCTCCGTCTCAGGCAAGGACGCCGTCTGCGTCCGGCTCGGAGAGGACGCCCCGAATGAATCCGCACTGCGGTTCTATGACATCCTGTTCGAGAATCCGGACGGAAACTGCCTTGAGATCGAAGGAGGCGCCGGAGGGATCCTGGCTGTCCAAAATTCCGAATTCCGCACCTGGAAGTCCGGAAGCCCGGCTGTTACGGCAGACGGAGGGATTCTTTCCGTCACCGATTGCGACTTCAAAGGTTCAGGACGCGCCATCCAGATCGGTTCCGACACGCGCGGAGCAGCGGTGTCCGGCAACCGGTTTGCCGATGAGGCCGATCCGGTGAACTGCGAACTGAGGGCGGAAAGCTGCACGGTCCAGACCGGATCCGGAACGCCGGGAAAGACCGATACGTTTGAATTGAAACTGGATCCGGCACCGGTCGTCTATACGTCCGCTTCCGTATACAACGTAAAGGATTACGGAGCTGTCGGAAACGGTTCGACCGACTGCCTGCAGGCCTTCCGCACAGCCCTGAGCGAAGCCGGCAAGACCGGAGGTATCGTCTATGTGCCCGCCGGACATTATCTGGTCTCCGGCCCGCTGGTCATCCCGACCGGTGTGGAACTGCGGGGCATCAGCGAAGGACTGCACGTGTCGTCCGGTGAAGGCTCGGTGCTCCTGGTCACGGCCGGAGAAGACGATCCGGATGGAGAGGCGTTCATCACGATGAGCCGCTCGTCCGCACTGCGCGGAGTCATGTTCTGGTATCCCGGACAGGCTTGGAACGCACTGAAGACATATCCGTTCACGGTCCGCGTAAACGGGCAGGACTGCGTGATCCGCAATATCTGCCTGGGCAACACCTACCGGGGAATCGATATGGGCTCCGCGGACTGCGGCGGCCATTATGTGGAGAATATCACCGGCTGCGTGCTGGAGACCGGCATCGTCCTGGACGGCAGCACCAAAGGCGGCACGATCCGCAACACCCATTTCAACCTGACCTTCTATACCAACCTGTCCCGAAACAGCACACTCAAGGATTCCAGCGGAGTGGGAGGCAACGATATGTTCGTCGGCCTGCTGAATCTGCTGAACGCGAACCTGACCGCTTACCGCTTCGGGTCTACCGTGGACGAACAGCTCCTATTCGTCTTCAACTACCGCGCCCGCTACGGCATGGTCTTTACCGGCGGCTTTGACGGTACGATTGTGGGAAGTGCGGTGGACGGATCCCTGTGCGGACTGAAGGTGACCGGATCCTATGAGAAGCCGCTCACGTTCCTGGCTTTCCTTGATGACATTGTCCCGGGGACCACTCCGGAAGGAAACCTTGCGGTATATGTTGAAACCGACGACAAATCCGAGGTCCGTATGATCTCGAGCGGTGCGTCCAGCTACAACTATGTGCCTGAGGGACTGGTCCGTGTGGTTACGGGCAGTCTGGTCCTGAACGGCTTCGATGCACGTGTTACTCCGGCCAGCGGCAAAGGCGCTGTGCGTGTGGAAAGAGGCTATGCCGAACTGTCCGGAATCGTCTTCCAGCATGTCGGCACTCTGGATGCCGCGGGCGCTTTCACCAGGCAAGCAAAGACACCGACAACAATCGATATTTTCGTGGGGACGAAGGGAAGCGCTTCCATAGGTTCCGCGATCGGGGTGGATTTCCTGAACACGGATCTGGCCGGATCCGTTTCACCGAAGAATACCGCCTATACAAAATCGTAATATGGACAGAGAAGCCGCGGGTTTTTGCAGCCCGCGGCTTCAAATTAATGAAAACAATTGGATGACATTCTACCCAATCAGGGATTGTCACTGTTGCTTTTCTTTTTCAAATAGTATTCCAGGTTTTTTGTAAATGGAACCTCAATAGACATTTCGGATCTCGCTTTCCATGATGTTGAATCTGGAAAATTCGGGGATGGCATCCCTGCGGCATCTTTCCTTGCTCTCGGAATTGCGATCCAACTGTGAAGACATCTGCACATCACGCGGATACAGCGGCGATTTCAGGGAATATAAACGGATATCGTCATACTGACTGCAAAGCGGTATTTTATGGATTCGAGACAGATAATCAACCGCAGCAAGTAGATAGAACGCTTCCGGATACCATTTCTTGTTCCAGTAGCTGCGAATGTCATTCGATTTCAAAGTGTCGATAATGAAGTCAAGGTCGTCGGTATCCTTGATCCGGTGGCACATGTTACTCTTGAATATTTCAAAGTCGGAACGAGGTTCTATGGTGTCCTGCATCAGATAGTCCATCGAAACATGCAGGACTCTGGAAAGGCGATATACCGTTTCTGCAGAGCATTTTTCCATCCGTGTCTTGCCTCTGATCAGCTCGGAGAGAGTCGTATAAGGAACACCACTGAGCTTTGCACATTGGTATATTGTCATACTCTTTTCTTTCAAAATTGAATGAAGCATTAAGTTTCACCACCTTGCCTAAAACAATTATAACGCTTCCAGTTATATTATCAATAGTGAAACCTCAAAATTCACAAAACAACACCTCTTTTTTTGGCAATCTTGCGACCGCCTTGCTTTTGTTTGTTGACAGTTGGCGATTTAAAGATTATAATACTATATAGATTATTATGTGCTCCGCGGAGGCGGGGCAGAAGAGGAGCGTATCATGTCATACCAGATGTACGATACCCAAATGACAGAACGTGTTCAGAAACTGAAGGATATGACCTACGGCGGAAAGCCCCAGCTGGAAGCCCAGAGAGCCGTCCTGATCACCGAATCCTACAAGCAGACCGAGGATCTTCCGATCGACATGCGCCGGGCGCTGGCCCTCAAGCATATTCTGGAGAACCTCACGGCCGTGATCCGGGACAATGAACTGATCGTAGGCGCCAACACCAAAGCGCCCCGTTCTTCCCAGGTCTTCCCGGAGTTTTCCTATGAATGGATCGAGGCGGAACTCGACACGCTGGACAAGCGTGCCGCGGACCCGTTCCAGATTTCAGAAGAGGACAAGAAGACTCTCAGAGAGATCTTCCCGTACTGGAAGGGCAAGACTGTCTCGGACCTTGCCCTGGCCTACATGACCGACGAGACCAAGCTCGCAATGAAGCATAACGTCTTCACTCCGGGCAACTATCTGTACAACGGTATCGGCCATGTCTGTGTGGACTATGCCAAGGTGCTCAACAAAGGTATGCTGGGTATCCTGAAAGAGATCGATGAGACCATTGCCTCCATGGATCCTACCGAGCCGGATTACAATCCGCGCCGGGTATTCCTGGACGCGGCCAAGATTTCGCTGAACGCGGCGATCACATTCGCCGGCCGCTATGCCAAGCTGGCGGAAAGTATGGCCAAGAGCTGCACGGACGCCAAGCGTCGCAAAGAGCTGGAGCAGATCGCGCAGAACTGCGCGCGTGTGCCGGCCAATCCCGCAGGGAACTTCTATGAGGCCCTGCAGTCCTTCTGGTTTGTCCAGCTGATCATCCAGACCGAATCCAACGGGCATTCCATCTCGCCAGGCCGCTTCGACCAGTATATGTATCCGTTCCTGAAAAAGGATCTCGAGTCCGGAAAGCTGACTCCGGATGCCGCGCAGGAACTGGTGGACTGCGTTTGGATCAAGCTCAACGAGATCAGCAAATGCCGCGACGCGTTCTCCGCAGCCGGTTTCGCCGGATACGGCCTGTTCCAGAACCTTTGCGTGGGCGGCCAGACATGGGACGGCCGGGACGCTACGAACGACATGTCGTTTATGTGCCTGCAGGCTTCCTATCATACCCGTTTGCCGCAGCCTTCGCTGTCGGTCCGCATCTGGAACAAGACACCGCACGATCTGCTGAAGAAGTGCGTGGAAGTGACTCAGACCGGTATCGGTCTCCCGGCCTATTACAATGATGAAGTGATCATCCCCGCGCTGATCAACCGCGGTCTGACCATTTACGATGCCCGGGAATACAACCTCATCGGATGCGTGGAGCCCCAGAAGGGCGGCAAGACGGACGGCTGGCATGACGCGGCCTTCTACAATATGTGCCGTCCGATGGAATTCGTATTTACTTCCGGTCAGGACGAGGGCGAACAGGTCGGCCCGAAGACCATGCCGATCGCCTCGATGAAGACTTTCGAGGAGTTCAAGGACGCCTACCGTCAGCAGCAGGATTACTTCATCGAACTGATGGTCAATGCGGATAACGCGATCGACTACGCGCATGCGCAGAGAGCTTCGCTCCCGTTCCTGTCCACGATGATCGAGGACTGCATCGGACGCGGCAAGAGCGCACAGTGCGGCGGTGCCGTGTACAATTTCACCGGTCCTCAGGGATTCGGTGTGGCCAACATCGGCGACGGCATGCTGGCGGTCAAGAAACTGGTATTCGAGAAACACGCATTCACGCTAATGGATCTCAAGGCCGCTATGGATGCCAATTTCGGCAAACCTGTCGACAACGCCTCCACGGGCGTGGATTCCCGTACGGAAGCCATCGTCCGTACCATTGTGGATCAGCTGACCGCACAGGGCAAGATCGTGACCGATGATCAGATCAAAGCCATCGCGCAGCGCGTGATGAACAGCCAGAACAAGTCCGCATACAACTTCGTCGGCTCTTCCATGGGCGCGGAGCGCGCGGCCCAGATCCGCAAACAGATCATGGAATGCCCGAAATTCGGCAACGACCTGGACGAACCGGACGATATGGCGAAGGAAGTCGCTTATATGTATACCGGATATGTGGAAAAGTTCCGCAATCCGAGAGGCGGCCGTTACCAGGCCGGACTGTATCCGGTTTCCGCCAACGTTCCGCTCGGCACGCAGGCCATGGCCACTCCGGACGGACGCTATGCGCGCGCCCCGATCGCGGACGGCTGCTCGCCGGTGTCCGGATGTGACGTCCTCGGTCCTACGGCCGCGGCCAACTCGGTTGCGAAACTGGATCATGCCATTGCCTCGAACGGAACTCTGTTCAACCAGAAATTCCATCCGTCCGCACTCAAGGGCGAAAGCGGAATCGAAGCGTTCATCAACCTGATCCGCACCTACTTTGACGAAAAGGGCAGCCACGTACAGTTCAACGTGGTCAGCCGTGAGACTCTCCTGGATGCGCAGAAGCATCCGGAGAATTACAAGACCCTGGTGGTCCGCGTCGCGGGATACAGCGCACTCTTTACGTCGCTGTCCAAGGCCCTGCAGGATGACATCATCAACCGTACAGAACAGAACCTGAAAAGCTGATCCTGTCCCGATCTCACATACTTTTGAATCAAAGGATATTAGGTATAATGAATCAGACGATATTTGAAGAAAAAGGCATTATCTTCAATATTCAGCGCTATTCCATCCATGACGGCCCAGGCATCCGGACCAATGTGTTCATCAAAGGCTGCCCGCTTCGCTGCAAATGGTGCTGCAATCCGGAATCCCAGAACATCCAGATCGAGAACATGCTGGATGCGGACGGCCCGGGTTCCACGCCCGTCGGACGCGAGGTGACCGTAAGGGAAGTCCTGGAGGAGGTCGCCAAGGACAGCCGGTATTACTACCGGTCCGGAGGAGGCGTGACCCTTACGGGTGGCGAGTGCATGGTGCAGCCCTCGTTTGCCTGCGCAATTATGGAAGCCTGCCACGAATACCATATCAACACAGCCATCGAGACGACTTCCTTCGCGACGAGCGAGGTGGTCAAACGCTTCATCCCGCTTGTGGATTACTGGCTGATGGACATCAAGCATATGGATTCGGAAAAGCATAAGCTCTATACCGGTCAGCCGAACGACCTGATCCTGCAGAACGCAAAGTATATCGCGGACCATCATCCTGACCTCACGATCCGCGTACCGGTCATTCCGGGCGTGAACGATACGGAGGAAGAGATCGATGCCATCGCGAAATTCGCGGATTCACTGGGGAAGGGCGCAAAGGCCCTGCACCTGCTGCCGTATCACCGGCTGGGTGAGGACAAATACCGCCGTCTCGGCCGTTCGTACTTCCTGATGGGTCTGGAACCTCTGTCTCAGGAGAGAATGCTGCAATTGAAAAAGGTTGCCGAAAAATACAGACTGCCGGTCCAGATCGGCGGATGAGTTCGGCCCGATAGAAAAAAGACTGTCCGAAGGCACTACCGAAAAAGGATGCCCTGGGGCAGTCTTTTTTGCGCGTATGAGACATCAGAACGCGTCTTTGTCAAAGTCAAGAAGTTCCAGACCGGGATTGCGCTCCTTCGCGAAATCCATACTCCACTGGCCTGAGAAGATAAGCAGATCGTTGCCTTTTACGTCCTTGACCCATTTGGTCTCTTCCGCCAGCCGTAACGTGGACGGATCCACGGAGGAGTCCAGCCGCTTGATATACTGGTGGGGAAGATCCCGCTTGGTGTAGCTGACACCGTATTCGTCTTTCATACGGAAGGCCAGCACGTCGTACTGAAGGACGCCGACCACTCCGACGATCACCCGTTCCATTCCGGCACCGGGTTCAAAGAAGATCTGGATGGCGCCTTCCTCGGCAATCTGGGTCATACCCTTGGCAAACTGTTTGCGCTTCATGGAGTCGATCTGCTCCACAATGGCGAAATGCTCGGGAGCAAACGTGGGAATGCCGGCATAACGGACCTTGAATCCGATGTCCGCAATCGTGTCGCCGATGGAGAAGATACCCGGATCGAATACGCCGATGATATCTCCGGCGTAGGCTTCCGAGATGCCTTCCCGTTCCTGAGCCATCATCTGCTGGGGCTGGGACAGGCGAAGCTCGCGTTTGCCCTGGATATGGTAGTAATCCTTGTCCTTTTCGAACTTGCCTGAGCAGATGCGCATGAACGCGATCCGGTCCCGGTGAGCCTTGTTCATATTCGCCTGAATCTTGAAGATGAATGCGGAAAAACGGTCGTCATACGGGGAAACGGGTTCGCCCTCGCTCAAGCGGGGAAGCGGTTCCGGTGTCAGGCTCAGGAAGTACTCCAGGAAGTCCTCCACGCCGAAATTGTTCAGGGCGGAGCCGAAGAAAACGGGCGAGAGCCTGCCGTGGTCGATATCCTCCCGGTTGAATTCGAACCCGGCCGCGTCGATGAGCTCGATCTGTTCGGTCAGAGTAGAGGCCTGCTCGGGTCCCAGCAGACTGTTGAGGCGTTCCGTGTCGTTCAGGTCGCAGGCAATGGACTCGATGCGGTTGCGTCCGCTATGGGCATCCGCAAAGGTCAGGATGGTCTTGTGATTGCGGTCGTAGACGCCCCGGAAGGTCACGCCGCAGCTGATCGGCCAGTTCATCGGATAGGTCCGGATACCGAATTCGGTCTCCAGTTCGTCGATCAGATCAAAAGGATCCCTGGCCTCACGGTCCAGTTTGTTGAAGAATGTAAAGATCGGAATGCCGCGCTTGGCGCAGACATGGAAGAGTTTCCTTGTCTGGGGCTCGATGCCTTTGGCCGCGTCAATGACCATCACGGCACTGTCTGCAGCCATCAGGGTGCGGTAGGTATCCTCGGAAAAGTCCTGGTGTCCGGGCGTGTCCAGAATGTTGATGCAGTAGTCGCGGTAACGGAACTGCATGACGGAGGACGTGACCGAAATACCGCGCTGCTTTTCCAGTTCCATCCAGTCCGATACGGCATGCTTGTCCGAGGCTTTGCCCTTGACCGTGCCGGCAGACTGAATGGCGCCTCCGTACAGGAGCAGTTTTTCAGTCAGCGTTGTTTTACCTGCGTCCGGATGGGAAATGATGGCGAATGTCCTTCGCCTGTTTATGAGTGCTTGGGTCGTTGAATCCATACAAAACCTTGAATTGAGTATTGTTGGCTCAAAAAAGGAAGTACCGGAAGGTACTTCCTTTCATGAACTCCGGAAAAGAATCCGAAATTAAGCTCTTCTCTTGGAAGCCGTCAGGACCACTACGGTTGCAACCACGGCAACAACCACACCGGCCACGATGAACAGCCACCACATGGAATCAGCGGTGAAGGGGTTCACGAGGTCACTGTTGTTGGAGGTGATCATCATGTAGGAACCGTAGGAGGTGATGCGAAGGGTAACGGTGCCGTCATCATTGACTTGAACGTCTTCCTTCGGCAGGACTTTCCATTCGGAACCGGCCAGCAGTTCGAAATCGCTCTTTGCAGCAGCGGTTACGGAAGTAGTCGGCAGGTAGATGAATGCGAAATGACGGAAAGAATTGGGCTGCAGACCTTCAAGGGTAACCGCAACTTTACCATCATCGCCAGGGGTAGCGCCGTCGGCCTCAAGACCGAAAGCAGCGAACATAGCCAGACCCTCTTCGCTGAGGTCGCCCTCAACGGTGATGTTCATGGCTTCCTTCAGGGTGGTCATCGGGACCAGGTTGTACAGGGAACCGGCGTCCTCGACCTGCTCAAGAGCTTCGGTCAGGTTAACGTCATTATCCGCAACGGCAATGACGGTAACGGAAGCGGCAGGGGAGCCGTCAGGGTTGGCCACGACGCCCGGTCCTTCTTGCTCAAGAGCTTCGGGAGCGGTGACGCTGGGCTGACCCATGTTGTTCGCAGAAACTGCGATGATGCCTAAAGAGGCGACCATGACCACGACAAGAATGAGTGAAATGATCTTGGAAGTGTTCATTTTTGTTTTTCTCCTTTTAGTTTGTCACTTTTTTATTTTTTTTATTT
>JAFYHA010000130.1 GCA_017539425.1 Clostridia bacterium | reverse complement strand
GACGGGCTGTGTATGTTGGTGGGGCGTCCTAGTAGGGGCAGCAATGGCCGTAATTGGATTGGCCGTTACCGTGGCATCATGTGGAATTGGTTCTCCATTAGGCGCAACACTTGTATTGGAAGCTGGCATTATTATTGGTACAACAGGGATGATAACAACTCAGTGTGCAATTGAGGAATCAGCCATGGTCATAGATGCATCTGTAAGCAATCGCGTTACTTCGCAAAGAACCGGCCTTTCGCTTGTAATAGATTTCAAAAACGAGACATTTGATCTATACGGACATGAAGGTCTTACTGCTTCAACTCCAGGGAGTCCGGTTTCATACTCGGTTGGAATCGTGCATAACTATGAAAAGCCGGGTGATTATGGAGGGCATTTCATCAATTGCGGATTAGCCTATAATGGAATCGGCGCGGAGTATTCGCGCTCACCAGACGTATCGCCGAATTCGGTTGCAGCCGTAAGCATAACTTTTGGACTGTTAGGAAGTTCTGTCGCAACCGCTTATGTTGGGTGGGATTATTATCACCAAATATGTACATGGGGAGGCGACTAAATGAACTCTCCTCAAGTGCAGCACATTGTTAAGCACAATAAACGGTTTTTGGTAATAACTCTCGTACCCACACTCGTGTTGCTAATTGTCGCATTATTGTTAAGATGGTTAGATTTTGCAGTATTGCTTTGTCTTGTCAGTCCATTTTTTGTATTTCTCTATACAAAGAGCAAACTTACTTATGATGGTGAAGGAATAACAATTCACGATCCTTTATTGGGACAAACGTTTGTTCGATGGGAAGATGTTACCTTAATTGAACATGTTTATGGGTATCCTTATCCGTATCGTCCGGGCATTGATGTATTAAAAATAGTCTATAATGTAAAAGATGTTAGGGGCGGAGTTGTTTACTATGATTTTTTAACGTATTCGGGTTTAATAGAGCTGTTGGTCTTCTACGACACTATGCAACACTAAAACGTTGGACTGCGCTGAGAAATTGACACCAGGTGTATAATTGCTGTATGGGTACGAAAGGCAGAATAAAGAAGACCTGTTAAGTGCAAAACAAAGGTTGAACAACTACACGGCCTGCACCGAAACGACTACAAGCCGGATCAGCTATCAATACGGCTCGTTGGTCGTCTGGACGAAATGACTCACAAGTTTTCATCTGAGATCGGATTCGAGCAGGGCTACACCAACACCGTAGGATACACGTTCATACCTGACAAGACCGACACTTTGGAACGGGTCCGGATGTTCACCAGTCAGGTCGGGAACAACGCGGCCGTGACCTGGACGCACACCTACGACGGAAACGGCAACATCACGAAAGCCACTGCAAGCAATGAACCGAATACCGAAAACGGTAGTTGATAATACCCAAATTCGCCTTCCAAAACTGTAATAATCCATTCTCTTTTTTTGAGGTACACATGGAACCCAATCAAGAACCCAATTCGCCACCCGGGAAGCAGCGCGACCGCGCCGTCGTCATCCGGATCCTCAAAATCGCCGGCTTCACTGTCGGTGCCATAGTCATCGTTTACCTGATCCTGATCCTGGCCGAGCATCTGGTCCAGAACCGTTCGAAACAGCCCGCCCGCGAGACCGAAACCTACTATTTCTATCCCGCGGACTATGAGGAGGACATCTCCCAGGACCAGGTGTACATGGGTCTGGACCGGAGCGTGTACTACACGATTCCGAACATGGGGACCACCGAATCCCTGGACAATGAAAACCTGCCTCAGCATGACGGATATGTAAACTTTTTGTATCAAATGATACAGTTTATCATCTCCGGAGACCGGGACGGCTACCAATCCTGTCTCTCGCAGAACTGTCTGAGCGAAATGAAGATCTCCGAGATCCCGGAGTTTACGGCTCAGAAACTTTACAACATCGAGATCACCGAATACCGGACGGACGAGGAGAATTCGAGAGTCTACATTCTGGAGTATATGATTTACCGGAACAACGGCACATTCCGGCAGGACATCGGCAGCAACTCCAGCCGCAAGCAGTACCTGACCGTCATCCTGACGGACGGGACCTACAAGATCGACTCCATCGTCAACTACACGACCACGGGCCGCTGAGCCGGAGAGGGGAGGATCATGAGAAGATTCATTCTTGGCACGGACTGGTGGACCGACTGCGACGACGTCGTTGCGGCCCGGATTCTGGCCCGTGCGCACCGGAACGGTGAGATCGAATGGCTGGGCGCGGTCCTCAACGGTTGCATGCCCCTTTCCGTTCCTTCGTTTGACGCGTTCGTCCGGGCGGAGGGCCTGGACGCTCTCCCCATCGGCCTGGACCGCTATGGCACGGATTTCGCCGGCGTACCCGGTTCCTATCAGACCCTGCTGGCTTCTCTGGGCACGGGACGGAGCAACGAGGAGGCGGAAGACGGGGTGGCGCTCTACCGCCGCCTGCTGGCCAATTCGGAAGGAAAGGTCGACATCGTGGAGATCGGTTTTCTGCAGGCCGCCGCAGCTCTTCTGGAGAGTCCTCCCGACGCAATTTCGCCTCTTGGCGGGCTTGCGCTCGTCAAGGAAAAAGTCGCCCGGTTCTGGGTCATGGCCGGCCGCTGGGACATAGACAGGGGCATCGAGCACAACTTCGCCAACAACGCTAGGAGCCGCTCCGCCGCCGCCGCGTTCTGCCGGCTGTGTCCGGTACCGGTCACGTTTCTCGGTTTCGAGATCGGCGAGAAAGTCATTACGGGAACAGGACTTTCCGATGAGGACCTGCTCAAGCGGGCCATGGTTGCCCACGGTTCTCCGAAGGGCCGTTTTTCCTGGGATCCGATGACCGCGGTCCTGGCTCTGGCCGGTTCTCCCGAAGCGGCCGGATACAGGGAAGTGCGGGGGTACGCATCGGTGGATCCCGCCGACGGCTCCAACACGTTCCGGGTCGACCCGGACGGGCCGCATGCCTACGTGGTCATGGACCGGGATCCGTCCTACTATTCGGAACTCATTGAGTCCCGAATCCGAACAATTAACTGATTATTATTTGAGGAGGTACCTGCTGATGGATGCCGTCAACGAATTCTTAGCCAACTATCATATGGCCTTTATCTGGCTGATGATCCTGATCGGAGCCTTGTTTATCGAGGCCCAGACCGATGCTCTCGTCGCAATCTGGTTCATGCCTTCCGCGGCCGTGACCCTGATCCTGTCCTTCTTTATCAAGGAAGTCTGGATCCAGATTCTGATCTTCGTGATCCTGTCCGCTGTTCTCTTGATCATGTCCAGACTGTTCTTCAAAAAGTTTCTCAAGCGCGACCGGACCCATAAAACGAATCTGGATGCCATCATCGGCAAGCAGATCCTTGTGGATGAGGAAGTTTGCAATCTGAAAGGGACCGGCTCCGCCAAGCTCAACGGCGCCTACTGGTCACTCCGGACCATCGATGACGATACGGTGATCCCGTCCGGTACCCTGGTCAGCATTTCAGGCGTCATCGGCTCCAAACTCGTCGTGGAAGCCGTACCCACAAAAACCGATAATCAAAAGGAGGAAGCCTCCGCAGATTCCGCGGAAGGCGAATAAAGCCATGAAACTGAAAAAAATTTTAACCGTACTTGTCTGCGTGTTGATGCTGCTCAGCATCAGCGTGCTTTCCGTCTTTGCTGCCGGTGAGGACGGCGGGGCCAAAGGCGGTATGGTCGCCCTGATCATCGTCGGCATCCTGATCGGCATTCTGATCATCGTGATCATCAGCAATGTGGCCATCGTCCCGCAGGGAAAGGCCTATGTGATCGAACGCGTAGGGAAATTCCACACCATCTGGCAGACCGGTATCCATGTCAAGGTTCCGTTCCTGGAAAGGATTGCCAAGCGGGTCAACCTGATGGAGCAGGTCGCGGATTTCCCGCCTCAGCCTGTGATCACAAAGGATAACGTCCGTATGCAGATCGACACGGTCGTGTTCTTCCAGATCACGGACTGCAAACTGTTCGCTTACGGGCACACCACGCCTATGGTCGCTATTGAAAACCCGACCTCCACGACCCTGCGTAACATCATAGGCGAGCTGGAACTGGACAGCACCCTGACGTCCAGAGACCTCATCAACACCAAGATGAGATCCATTCTGGACGACGCGACCGACCCCTGGGGTATCAAGGTCACCCGTGTGGAACTGAAGAACATCATTCCGCCCCGTGAGATCCAGGACGCCATGGAAAAGCAGATGAAAGCCGAACGTGAAAGACGTGAGGCCATCCTTCGCGCGGAAGGCGAGAAGAACTCCGCCATCCTGGTCGCGGAAGGTAAGAAACAGTCCATGATCCTGGCTGCGGAAGCCGATAAGGAGGCCCAGATCCTCCGTGCGGAAGCGACCAAGGAAGCCAAGATCCGCGAGGCGGAAGGTGAAGCGCAGGCCATCCTGACCGTTCAGGAAGCGACCGCCGCCGGTATCCGTATGATCAACGAAGCCGCACCCGGAGAGGGTGTTCTCGCCCTGCGCAGTCTGGAAGCTTTCCAGGCGGCGGCCAACGGCCCGGCCAACAAGATCATCATTCCGTCCGAGATCCAGAGCATTGCCGGTCTGACCGCGTCGATTTCTGAGATTGCGACTGGACTGAAGAAAGACAAGAAGGCCTGACCCGTCCGTTCCCTGAGAAATGATTGTTCTCAGGGAACTTTTTCTAACGGAAGGAGTAACATACAATGTCAAGAAATAGGAACCGCATGATCTGCCTGATCCTGTGTATCCTCATGTTAGGAGCCGTTATGATCTATCCCGTTTCGGCAGGCGCGGATTCATTCTCCGCCTGGACCCTGTTTGAAAATCTGACCATCAACGTGACCAAGGGCACGGCATTCGCCCGTTCCCAGACATTCCGCGTCCAGCTGCCGGAAGGTTATGAAAAAGGTGATTTCCAGCTGCACATCCTGGCCACGGTCAACGCAGAAGCCGCCGCTATGCTCAACGGAGAGTCCGTTGTGGAACTGTGCAATCACAACACCTGCGACACCTCGGAGATCACCTGGAACCTGGCCGGCGAATGGGTGGAAGGCAAGAACGACCTGGTCGTATCCTTCAATTCCGGACATGACGGAGCCGGATCGACCTGGACTGGTCCCGCGTTCACCATAGACTCCCCGATCGTCTACTTCCGTCTGTATTCCAACACCAAGTCCACGGGCAGTTCTACGATCAAACTGGAGAAGGTCTATATTGAGATGGCGGAAGGCGGGATCGAGATCGGCGGAGACAATTCGGATACGTATCTGGCCCTGTCCAAGCCGCTGACCAAGACACCGCAGACCGTGGAGATCAACCTTCGCGCCCATCCTGTCGAGGATGGATATCCGATCTGGACGAAAGGCACGATCCAGAACGTCTATGCCAACGGAACCACCTATGACTGCACTCCGGTCTACCGTGTCTGGAACGAGGAGTCCGGACCGGGTTACGGAGCGCCCTACCTGGAGATCCGGGTCGGCGCGGGCACGAAGCTCGGATTCGAAGACAAGACTATCCGGGTCAATGCGGGTTCGTCCCGGTATGAAGATCTGGCCCTGGATTTCTGGATCTACATGACCGAAGGATCCGAAGAGTTCACGTTCGGTCAGCTGGAGCTGACGTCCGGCAACACCTGCGACGTCAACGAGATCTATTTTACACAGGACACATGGGTTCTGTCGGCGGGCTGGAACCATCTGACCCTGCCGTTCACCTCGGCCACCCTCAACAAGGCGGTGGAGCCTCTGGACATCTCGAATATCAACTTCATCCGCTGGCACACCACCACGCTCAGGTCCGGCAAGGAGGCCGTGGTCGGCCTGTCCCGGATCCGGATCATCGACACCTCGGAATCCGGGGACGGGGAAGCGAAACATTATTCCATCCTGTCCTCCCGGGACGACGGTCCCGCATTTGCCCTCACGCTGACCAAGGACGGCTACCCTTCGGTCCGGTTCGGGACAGACGTCCTGACCATTGAATCCTCCGTAATGCATGACGAGCTCGTGTCACTGGCCTTTGTCCGGGATACCGGCAAGAAAGAGATCCGGGGCTATCTGGACGGGGAACTGAAGGCTACCGTTCCGGTCCGGGATACGTTTGAAGTCAGCGCGCAGAATCCTTTATACGTCACCATCGGGGCCGACCCGGACGGTTCCTCCCGCTTTTCCGGAGTGCTGTCCAATCTCCGGCTGTGGGATACCCAAAGGCCGGCAGACAAACTGCTTGAGGACGCCGAGCGTTTTGGCGTTTCCGGTTCTGAATCCGGACTGATCGGCGCCTGGACGCTGGACGGCAGCATCACGAATATTCTGAAGCAGTTCAAGGACGCTACAGGATCCGGCCAGTACGGGCAGAACCCTGTCGTCTACCGGGGGACCCGGTTCAACGAATGGATCGACTACCAGGTCCCGGAAGAGATCGGCAGCGACTACTACACGCTGGCCTTCATCCCCGATCCGCAGAATATCACCGTAAAGGCCAATCAGGCCAAGTGGGAAGCCATCACCGACTGGATCCGGGACAATCTGGAGACCGAAAACATCTTTCACGTGATCTCCGCCGGGGACGACACCTGGTCCAACACGTCCAACATCTGGGAGGTCTTCTCGGATGGAATGGCCAAATTCTGGAACGACGTTTCCTGGAGCAGCCTGATCGGTAACCACGATTACGTCTGGTCCAGCGATTTCCGGGACTCCAGGGTCTATAACCAGTACCTGGGTCTGGACCGGATCGAGGCCACGGCGGCCTCCGATTCCTTTGCCGGGTGGTATGAGGATGACGGGACAGCGCCCGGGACGGATTACGTCAAATACCCGAGCGGAGTAGAGAATTCCTATTATCTGTTCGATATCCACGGGACGAAATGGATGATCCTGCAGTTGGAATACAGCGTCCGCCCGTCCGTGATCCGCTGGGCCAACAGCATTGTCCGGAAATATGCGGATTACAACGTCATCGTCGCCACTCACGGCTACCTGATGGAATCGGATGCAAGGTATATGACCTGGATCCAGCAGTACATGACCGATGAGAAAAAGGCCGGTGACCAGGCCGCCTGCATGGACGTCCTGTACAACAGCCTGATCAAGCCCAACAGCAATATCAAAATGGTGCTGTCCGGTCACTCCGACAATCCGGACCACCACGCCATCACCTCGCGGAACGAGAAGAGAAAAGACGGGACGGTCGTCTACCAGTATATGATCAACGCCCAGTATCTGGACACGGACGATCATCTGAATTACACCTATTATGACAATCAGGCCGTCGGCATGCTGGGTCTGTTCCGGTTCAGCAAGGACGGGTCCAAAGTCGCATTCAACTGGTACTGCCCGCCTGACGACAAGACCTATGAACCGATCCCGGAAGGGAACGATCCGGGTTCCTTCATAGGCCCCAGCGTGCACAACAAGAGCAATTTCGTGATCACGCTCCGTGAGGCCTCCGAACCGGAGACCGGGGACGAAACGGAAACCACGCTGACTCTGGAAACGGAAGCACAGACAACGCCCAACCTGCCCGAAACGGAGGCTCCGGCTCCGAAAAAGGGCTGCGGTTCCATATGTACACCCGGTCTTGCCATCGGGATCCTCGGAGCAGGTGGAGCGGCCGTCGGACTCCGGCGGAAACGTTCCAAAGTGAATCGTTAAGTCAAAAAGCAGTGCGAAATATTCAAAATTATTGAATACTCTGCATATTTTGCCATTTTCATTCACATATTGTGATTAAATATTCAAATATTCATTGACAAGCGCCGGGATCGGTGCTACTATTGTGATGTTATCCTAAGCGACAACAATTACCGAATCGAAAGGGTTTCTCATCATGAAAAAAACAGTAGCGCTGATCCTGGCTCTTCTTCTTGCAGCCGTATCATTCGTATCCCTGGCTTCCTGCGGGACTGCCTCATCATCCAAAGTGAAGGTCATCGACATGCCTCTGACCGTAGAGGAGTACGCCTACGCCGTATCCAAGGGCAACTCCGACCTGCTGGCTCAGCTCAACGCATTCCTGACCAAAATCCAGACCAACGGCAAGTTCGATGAAATCGTCAACAAGTATTACGGTGACGGCACTCCGACTGCAGTCAAAAGCGCCGCTACCATGAAGAACGACGGCTCCCAGCTGATCGTCGCGACCAATGCCGCCTTCGAGCCCTTTGAATATCTGGTGGGCGAGAATTATTACGGCATCGACATGGAGATCATGGACCTGTTCGCCAAGGAACTGGGCAAGGAACTGTACATCAACAACATGGAATTCGACGCCGTCTGCCTGTCCGTTTCCAGCTCGGGCGGTACCTATACCGATGAAAACGGCAGAGAAGTCTCCGTAGCCGGCGGCGTATGCGACGTCGCGGCCGCAGGACTTACCGTCACGGAAGTACGTAAGGAGATCCTGGATTTTTCCACCTCCTATTACAATGCGGCTCAGGTCCTGATCGTTCCCGAATCCGATACCACGTTCGACAAATGCGTCACACCTGCTGACGTCACGACGATCCTGGATACATTTGACAAATCCATCAAGGTCGGTGTCCAGAACGGCACAACCGGTTATTTCTACTGCATCGGTGACGAGGACTGGGGCTTCGAAGGATACAAGTTCGAAACCGTCGGATACGCCAACGGCGCTCTGGCCGTACAGAACATCCTCAACGGGAACGTCAAGTACGTAATCATCGACGAGGGTCCGGCCAAGGCCATCACGAAGAACGTGAACGCCTCCAACTGACCTCAGCGTCCCACACGCTCGGGAGAGGACTCTTCTTCTCCCGACTTTTTTTGAAAGGTATCGTTAGATATGCAGACACAGATACAACCGAAAACGAAAGGGAAGCCCGGCTTTCTGCGCAAGCACTGGATGGACATCTTGGTGATTCTTGTCGTAGCCTTTCTTTTGTTCCTTTTGTTCCGTTCCATCTATTTCCGGTTCAATTTCCAGAAGAAATGGGACACCTTCTACTATCACTTCGTCACCAACAACGGATACCGGCGTCTTCTGACCGGCATGCGTAACACGGGGATCATCGCGTCCCTGGGCTTCCTGATCGGTCTGTTCATCGGTACGGTGATCGCTCTCATCAAGGTCATTCCCCCGTATCGGAAGATCACCCGGTATGCGCAGAAGGTATGCAATCTGTATGTGGCGTTCTTCCGCGGGACCCCGATCGTCGTCCAGCTTCTGGTCGGATACTACATCATCCTGCCCCTGATCGGTGTGAGCATGACTCCGCTGGCCTCCTGCGTCACCATTTTCGGTCTGAACAGCGGGGCCTATGTCTCGGAGATCATGCGCGGAGGCATCCAGTCCGTTGACTCGGGGCAGTTGGAGGCAGCACGCGCGCTGGGCCTTTCTTTCCCGACCTCGATGATCCGGATCGTGATCCCGCAGGCGGTCAAGAACATACTGCCGACCCTGGGCAATGAAATCATCACGCTGGTCAAGGAGACCGCCATTGTTGGATACGTGGGTGCTGTGGATATTACGAAATTCTTCCAGGACCACGCCGCGAATTCCTATGAGTATATGGTCCCGTACCTGATCATGGCACTGATCTACATCGTGATCGTGGCGGTCATCGCCGCTCTGGTCCGGCTTATGGAAAGGAGGCTTCAGAATGGAAACAGGAAATAACCTTTCAGAATCTGAAGTCATTCTGGACATACAGGACCTGTGCAAGGATTTCGGAAACCTCAAAGTCCTGAAAAACATCACCGAACAGATCCATAAAGGCGAAAAAGTCGTGATCATAGGTCCGTCCGGCTCCGGCAAGAGCACATTCCTGCGCTGTCTGAACTGCATGGAGGATCCGACCTCCGGCGCCATCTACTTCGACGGCGTGGACCTGACGGACATGAGGGTCAATATCAATACCCACAGACGTCACATCGGCATGGTCTTCCAGTCCTTCAACCTGTTCAACAACAAGACCGTGCTCAAGAATATCACCCTGGCTCCGGAACTCGTAGCCAACGAGGTATTGCGCCGGCAGAAATGGCACAACCGGCTGTTGCCGCTGACCAATCTGTTCCGCAAGACCAAGCAGACCAAGATCCCGATCACGACCACCAAAAAGCAGATAAGGCAGGATGTGGAAGCCAACGCCAGACGCCTTCTTTCCCGGATCGGTCTGGAGGAAAAGGCCGATGCCTATCCTTCCACTCTGTCCGGCGGACAGAAACAGAGGATCGCGATCATACGGGCCCTGGCCATGAACCCCAAAGTCATCCTGTTCGACGAGCCGACCTCCGCGCTGGACCCCGAAATGGTCGGGGAAGTCCTGGACCTGATCCGCCAGGTCGCCGAGACCGGTATGACAATGGTCATCGTGACGCATGAGATGGGATTTGCCAAAGAGATCGCGACCCGTGTCCTGTTTATGGACGGAGGAACCGTTCTGGAGCAGGGAACTCCGGATGAACTGTTCTCAAATCCCAGGAGCGATCGTCTCAAGGAATTCCTGTCCAAGGTTCTGGTCTGACGCGTTTCCCACACAAACCCGGCCTGTCCGGTCGGATCTGCTTTTGCCAAGCAGACCGGCCGGACGCTTTTTTGTTCGGATGCTTCCGCAGTTTGTAACCGGCTTTTGCGAACTTCATAAATTTTCAATTTGCTATGTACCCTTTGTCAAGGACATTTTTGAAAAAGTGTAACAGAACACTCATCTTTTATGATATACTTGCCCTTAGCCGTAGCAGAAGACAAGGCGCTACTTGGCTCACAGGGAGGATATAGCAGAGATAATTTCAATACTATATTACTGACTTTGAAGAAGACCTAGTGTTCAGTGCCATATACGATTTGATCAATATTCCTTAATGATATGGAGGAACAACATGATTAGTTTTACAACTGGAGAAATACAGCTTTCTCATTCGAAATACATCTTATCTCCCTCGCTTGATCGTTTAAATTTTGAAAAGACCTTTCCAAATAAGATAATAAATTATTACGATTCACACACTGGTTGTTATCATTATTGTGTTGCATGCGATATAAGAAAAAATGAATACATCAAAACTTCCATTTGTTTTCATAATCAGGTAATGTGGTATATTAATTTTTTCCCGCAGAATTCGGCACGGAATATGCAGAGTCTCGAGATTGTTCCTATAGACAATTATTATGAGGTTGCGTATCCTGCTTGCAAAAAGTGGTATAAGACTATTTTTTCTGCTGATACTGCCCCATTGGTCCCATTGGTGTTTCCTTGGGGAATAGTAAAAATCATTCCAGGGGATCCGAAAGATACATTATTTCAGCCTCATATTTCAATGGATTATTATGGAGTATGTGATTTGTGTGGGAAGAAGGAGTTATTGTTTCCGAATAGAATTGAAGATGATAGGGGAGTTAGGTGTGGGCGGCTTTGTAAGAGTTGTCAAGAAAAGGCAAACCAGTTTAGGATGATAAGCGGGAATCCTCGGTAATTCAATTACCGAGATGAAAGCGTCTTTTTCTTTCATAAATTTTTAATTTGTATTTATTATTAAATTATGATATAATGGAGTTTGTGAGATTGGGCTCATGCCGGTTCACAAGTATTTTTGGGAGGGTGCACAATGTCTGAATATGTAATCAGTACCTGCACGACCTGCGATTTAACCAAAGACCATCTGGACTCAAGGCAAATCAAGTATATCTATTTCCATTACACCAAAGACGGTGTCAACTTCGATGATGACCTGTACCAGACGGTTTCGCCAGCAGATTTCTACAATTCTATGGTTGAGGGTGCCGAGATGAAGACATCTCAGGTCAACACCGTCGAGTTTATGGATTTCTTCACCCAGTTCCTGACGCACGGAAAGGACGTGATCCACGTTTCGCTGTCCTCGGGCATCTCCGGAGTCTACAGCGCGGCCAAGACTGCCGCAACTGAACTGCAGCCGCTTTTCCCGGATCGCAAGATCTATGTGGTGGATTCACTGGCTGCCAGCAGCGGTATGGGTCTGCTGCTCGACAAAATGGCGGATCTTCGTGACGAGGGTATGTCTGTCGAGGATCTGTACAGTTGGGTCGAGAACAACAAGCTTCGCCTGCATCACTGGTTCTTTACCAGTGACCTGACGTTCTTCGTCAAGGGCGGCCGCGTTTCCAAAGTATCCGGTGCCCTGGGCGGTATGCTGGGTATCTGTCCGCTGCTCAATGTCAGCAACACCGGGAAACTGATTCCGAGAGCCAAGATCCGTCCCAAGAAAAAGGTGATCATCGAGACCGTCAAACGGATGGAGGAACATGCCGATAACGGTCTGGATTATTCCGGAAAAGTATTTATTTCCCAGTCCAATTGCATAGAGGACGCAAAAGCCGTTTCCGACCTGATCGAATCCAAATTCAAACACATCAATGGCGGCAAGGTGGAGATCTTCAACATCGGCACCGTCATCGGAAGCCACACAGGTCCCGGCACCGTCGCTCTCTTCTTCTGGGGAGACAAACGAGTCGACTAATAATTCAGAAAAAGGTTTTTCTTTATGGCATTTCGTCGTTTTCTGGACGGTAAGCTCTTTGCCAAAATGTTTAAAGGCGGAGCTGCCAAACTGCATTCAAAAGCAGACACCGTAAATAAGCTGAACGTGTTTCCGGTTCCCGACGGAGACACCGGCGACAATATGTCCATGACCATGGAAGGCGGCGTAGCCGCCGTGGATAAATCCAAGACCGCGGATGAGTCTCTCGGAACGGTATCCGAGCAGGTTGCCCACGGTATGCTGCTGGGCGCAAGAGGGAACTCGGGTGTCATCCTGTCCCAGTTATTCGCAGGAATGGCCAAGGTTTTCAACGGCTGCGAAAAAGCGGACGTCAACACCGTAGGCAAGGCGTTGAAAGTCGGTGTCAAGCAGGCCTATTCCGCCGTGGTCACGCCCACGGAAGGGACCATTCTCACCGTGGCCAGGGAAGCCGTGGACTATGCGGTCTCACGGATCACTCCGGACTCCACGATCGAGAGTTTCTTTGACGATCTGAGCGAGGAAATGAACAATTCGCTGCAGAGGACACCCGAACTGCTGGCGGCGCTCCGCGAGGCGGGCGTCATCGACAGCGGAGGAGCCGGCCTCGTATACATCATGGAGGGATTCAACCAGATCCTGAGCGGAGCCAAGCCCGAAGAGTTGGATGACTCAACACTGGAGCACGCCAAAGCCGTTCCGGCTGCCGCTCCCGTGGATTTCTCTTCCTTCACGGAAGATTCCACTCTGGAGTTCGGATATTGTACGGAACTGCTTCTCAGACTTCAGAGATCCAAAACGGACCCGGACAACTTTGATGTCAAGACGATCATCAACTACCTGAAAAAGATCGGAGATTCGATCGTCTGTTTCAAGACCGGTTCCATCGTCAAGATCCACGTGCATACGTTCACACCGGACCGTGTCCTGAAATTCTGCCGGACATACGGGGAATTCCTGACCGTAAAGATCGAGAATATGTCCGTTTCCCACAACGAAACCGTTCCGGCCGAGATCGGAGAGGGAACTCCCGAAGAACCGATCGCTCCGCGCCGGAAATACGGTGTAGTGACCGTTGCGTCCGGGGACGGCATCCGGGATCTCTTCAAGGACCTCGGCGCCCATTATGTGGTCAACGGCGGACAGACCATGAATCCGTCCGCGGAAGATTTCCTGAAGGCCTTTGACGCCGTCAACGCGGACTTCGTGTTTGTACTGCCCAACAACAGCAACATCATTCTGGCCGCCAGACAGGCTGCCGGGATCTATGACAAATCCGAGATCTTTGTGATCGAAAGCCGGACTTTGGGCGACGGATATGCTGCGCTCAGCGCGCTGGATTACAACCTGGACGATCCGGCCTCCATTGCGGACTCTCTCAACGAGGCCATGGACTCCGTGGTGACCGGTATGCTGACCACTGCGGTCCGTGATACCAACCTGAACGGTATCGAGATCCATACCGGCGATTATATCGGTTTCATCGGGAAGGAAATGCTCGCTTCGGATCCGGACCGTTTCGAGGTTGCCAAATCTCTCCTGGATCATATGAATATGAACGAGAAGTTCGCCCTGACCGTCTTTGGAGGCAAGGACACGGACGAGGAAAGCAACCAGGCCCTGGAAGCCTACATCCATGAAGCCTACCCGGATGTGGAGGTCTATATGGTCAACGGAGGCCAGGACGTATACGACTACATTTTCGTTGCCGAATGACCCCTATGGATAACTCGGATCCTTCAACCGGGACTTCACGGAAAGTCCTGGACCGATTGGCCCTTGTGATCCGGATCCTGACCTTACCCCTGGTATTGGCCGCCATCCTTGCGTTCTCACTGTACGCCTACGAACCCGCAGCATTCGGCGGTTCCATACTGGAGCCTATCCTTCTGACGGTTTTTCTCGCGATCATCCCCATAATGGGCTATCCTATCCAGATGGTCGTTCCGGAGTGGAAAAAGCAGGGAAGACCGTTTCAGAGAAAACTGGCCTTTATTATGAGCGCTTCCGGCTATACGGCCGGACTGGTCTACTGTATAATCTCACGAACCGCAGGTCCGGCCAGACTGATCTACTACAGCTACTTCATCTCATTGCTGGTGCTCACAGCCTTCAACTTCGGAATGCATATCCGGTCCAGCGCGCATGCGGCCGGTATTGCGGGACCGCTGTGCATCCTCGTGATCTGTATGAACCCGTGGCTGTGCCTAGTCAGCATTCCGGTGTATGGTCTGTCTTTATGGGCATCCGTACGTCTGAAACGGCATACGGTACGTGAATTCATATTGGGTACTGTATGCGGACTGAGCGCGGTCGGAGCCGCACATCTGCTGATCCGTTTTTGGTTCTAAACCGTATGAGTGTCTCATAAGAGACATTATCAGCCGTAACAACCGATATTGAGATGGTTATGGCAATATGGCTTTGAATTGATCCGATCTCTCAGAAACAGTCCCGCATACGGATCATGCATGCCGGCCGTTCGTTCGGGCCAATCGGCAAATCTGTAATCATCCTTATCTGCAATCCGTTTGAACAAGACAAGTCAATTTGTTCAAACAGTCCTACAGGACATGCCATGGAGAGCATTCGTGGGACAAAGGCGCCCGGGACACGGGTCCGTAACGGGCCAATCCTGGCGTTATAGGCCGGATACCCCCAAAAATCCATAAATATGCCCCTGTTTTGATACAAAATTTTTATTTTGTATCAAAACATAGATAAGTGAAAATCTGTCCCCCGTTGTGCCTCCATAGGTTTTCAGGCATCCCAGGAGCCTGCTTCCAGGAGCGTTTTCAGGGTCCTGATCACAGTAATCGTGAATTGCATCACACGTAATCCGACATATCCCAATGGCATGATCCAGGACGGATCTACAGGACGCATCCTGCGGACCGTATCATGGAACCTATTTTCAGGGTCTTCCATGAGGTCTCCTTCACACACTTCGTGAAGGATCTTCTTCCTGACGTTCCCTCTGGAGGTTCTCCCTATGAGGTCTCCTTCACGGCGCACCTCCGCCACTGCAATCCCGGAACCTGATTTTCAGCACCATCATCGAGTCTTTCCGATCCGATGGTTCCGGACGATGGCTGCCGGTTTCCGTGCTGAGGGTCTGATCATCTCCCGCAGCCACCGGTTCTTCATCCACATGCACACAGTCCAGACGGACAAAATCACCAAAAGGCCTTGTACAAAGGGCTTTTCGATCCTTTCATGTCCTGTGCTGCCACTCCTGTCTAATTAATTTTGTATCAAAGTTTAATACAAAATCCGAGGTTTCCCTATGTCCGCAGTCCCCGATCCGAATCTGACCTATCTGGAAGGCATGACATCCATCAATGCCTTATTTGACGGCATCCGTACCGGCGTGAACGACCGGTCCGTGACTCGCATCTTCTATGACGGATCCCGCAAAGACAAGAAATTCAGGGAAATCTCCTTTCTTAAATCCCAATCCCCTGTTTTCGGTTATTCCCTGACCGAGTGCGGGGCTGACGAGCTTTCCGGGCTTGTCAGCGGTCATTCCCACGGCGGATTTGTGGCGGAGTGTACCGACCGTACGGTCCCTGCGCTGGAATCCACCCCTCTTTCCGGAGGCTTCTACGCCTTGCTGGAAGGTATTGAGGACCCTTACAACTTCGGCAGCTGCATCCGTTCCCTGTATGCCTTCGGTGCGGACGGCATCGTCGTCACCGAGCGGGACTGGTCCAACGCGGCTTCCGTCGTCTGCCGGTCCTCGGCCGGCCTTTCCGAAAGGATCCTTCAGCTTCGCTGTCAGAGTCCGGAACAGGCCGCTGCCTGTTTCAAGAATTACGGGTTCCGGATCGTATGCGCCAATATACGGGACTCCGTTCCCCTGGAGGAAGCGGATCTCTCCTTTCCTCTCTTGCTTGTGATCGGCGGAGAGAAACGCGGGATTTCCCGAGGCGTGCTGGATTCCTGTGACCTGAATGTCCGCATTGACTACAGCAGCGATTTCAAGGGTTCCCTGGGCACCGCGGCCGCGGCCGCGATCCTCGCCCAAAGCGTCGCCCGATATAACATTTCAAAAGAACATTTGTGAGGTTTTCAGATGGCCAAAAAGTTCAAGCTTCTGGACTGGAACCGGGACGGAAAAGGCGTGGTCGGATATGAGGATACCACTCCGACGGTCCGATACTATTTCAAACTGTTCCGACGCCGTTTCAGCCAGATCCTGTCCTTGAATCTGATGATGCTTCCCTTGCTGATTCCGATTGCACTCATCGTCTATATCTACCTGAGCATTCCCAAAACCGGGACCATGTCCAGTCCTGCTTTTGCGGTGCTGTCCGGAACATCCCTGTTCACGTCCTCCCCGTCCGTACAGTTCCCTCTTTCGCTCAGTTCCCTGCAACTCAATATTCCGATCTATCACGCGACGGGCTATTATATCGGCATCGCGCTGATCGCCCTGTTCGTGCTGGGGACCTGGGGCGTACAGCACGTCGGGATCACATAAGTGGCCCGCGGACTGGTCCGGGGCGACAGCTTCGTCTTTTCCGACTATTTCTACGGGATCCGCAAGAACTGGAAACACGCCATCGGTGTCGGTATCTTTGACGTTCTGGTCATCGCGTTCCTGACCTATGACCTGATCTT
>JAFYHA010000129.1 GCA_017539425.1 Clostridia bacterium | reverse complement strand
TATTTCCCGAACGGCGCCGCCTCCATCTTCACCTTCGAAGTCAGGGGAGACGCGGAGAAGGCCAAGAAATTCACCGAAAGCCTGAAACTGTTCAGCCTTCTGGCCAACGTGGCCGACGTGAAATCCCTGGTCATCCATCCGGCCTCCACCACCCACTCCCAGCTGAGCGAGAGCGAACTGCTGGGCGCGGGCATCAAACCCAATACCGTGCGTCTGTCCATCGGCACGGAGCACATCGACGACATTCTCGCGGACCTGGAGCAGGGCTTCGCCGCGATCCAATAATTCCATAAATAATACAAGGAGAACATCATTATGTCTAACGTATATACATCCGCGGATCAGCTGGTCGGCAAGACCCCGCTTCTGGAGCTGACGCACATCGAAAAGGCGCTGGGCCTTACAGCCAGCATCTATGCCAAACTGGAATACTTCAACCCGGCCGGATCCATCAAGGACCGCATTGCAAAGGCCATGATCGAGGACGCCGAGGAAAAAGGCGTGCTGAAACCGGATTCGGTCATCATCGAGCCGACTTCCGGCAATACCGGCATCGGACTGGCCTCCATCGCCGCGGCCAAGGGCTACCGGATCATCATCGTGATGCCCGAGACCATGTCGGTCGAGCGCCGTCAGCTGATGAAGGCCTACGGTGCGGAACTCGTCCTGACCGAAGGCGCGAAGGGCATGAAGGGCGCCATCGCCAAGGCCGAGGAACTGGCAAAGGAGATCCCCGGAGGATTCGTACCCGGACAGTTCGTCAATCCGGCCAACCCGAAGGCCCATTTCGAGACCACAGGTCCCGAGATCTGGGCGGATACGGACGGGGATGTGGATATCTTCGTCGCCGGTGTCGGTACCGGCGGCACGATCACCGGAGCCGGAGAGTATCTGAAGAGCCGGAAACCGGATGTCCGCGTGGTGGCCGTGGAACCCCAGACCAGCGCGGTCCTGTCCACGGGTGTCGCCGGTCCGCACAAGATCCAGGGCATCGGCGCCAGTTTCGTTCCGGACGTGCTCAACACCAAGATCTATGACGAGATCCTTCCGGTTTCCAACGAAGACGCGTTTGCGACCGGAAAGCTGATCGGCAGGAGCGAAGGAATCCTGGTCGGGATCTCTTCGGGAGCCGCCGCCTTTGCGGCCATTGAACTGGCCAGACGGCCGGAGAACAAGGGCAAGAAGATCGTCGTCATTCTGCCGGATACCGGCGACCGCTATCTGTCCACGCCGCTGTTCCAGGATTGAGTTTGCACAAAACCATACCGTTTCGGAAAAGGAGGAGGCCTCACCGGCCTGTGTACCGCTTATGAAGATTTCAACAAGAGGACGCTACGCGCTCCGCGTCATGATCGATCTTGCGGAGCATTCCGCGCAAAGCCCCTATATCCCGCTCAAGGACATCGTAAAGCGTCAGGAGATCTCCCAGAAGTATCTGGAGGGGATCATGACCGATCTGTCCAAAGCCGGGCTTCTGGACGGGGTACACGGCAAAGGAGGCGGATACCGCCTGAACCGGAGTCCCGAGGAGATTACGGTGCTGGAGATCCTGCAGACGACCGAGGGCGACCTGGCTCCGATCGCGTGCCTGGACAAGGGCGCGGAGCCCTGCACGCGCGCGTCCGAGTGCCGGACGCTTCCGATGTGGGAAAAACTCTATGCCCTGATCCGGGACTATTTTGACGGGATCTCTCTGGCCGACCTGATGCTGACCGGGGACGAGGGAGACAATTACGTCATCTGAGACGTCATACATGACCGTCCGGCCGGTGCCAACGCACCGGCCGGACGACTTTCTCTTGACAAAACGGTACCGATTCTTTACAATATGAATCAGGGAATGTGTCCCTGATCATGGCTTTTTTGGAGGACATTATGAGATCTAGAGTTATTTCTCTTGTGACCCTGCTTCTGGCCGCAGTCATGCTGCTGGGCATACTGGCTTCGTGCGGCGGAGCCGTGTCCCCGGACCCGGGCAAAGAAAAGGCTACGTCCGCTGCCGGTGACAGGGAAACCGGAAAGGAGACGGATACCCGGCAGACGGTGGATACGGAGACCGATCCCGTACCGGAATCGGGCCTGCCCCAGTCTTATAACTGGAAAAACAGCGAGATCAAGTTCCTGTGCTGGAACCGTCCGGACTGGAACCTGGTCAGGACGCCGCACGACATCGTGGCCCATGAGGAGATCGGGGAACTGGTCAACGACGCGGTCTATCAGCGCAATATGGAGATCAGCGAGCGCTACAGCGTGAACATCTCCATGGAACTGCAGCACCAGAACGACGTTCCGCGTACGCTGGAAAATCAGGTCGCGAGCGGCGGTCACGAATACGACGTGGTCTATCCGCGTCTGTACGAGGCGGCCAAACTGATCACGGGCGGCAATTTCCTGAACCTGTACGACACGCCCTATATCGACCTGAGCCGGTCCTGCTGGGATCAGAACTGCGTGGAGGAACTGACGATCTGCGACGCGCTGTATTTCTGCGCCTCCGACATGAACGTCAACGACAAGGACGCGACGGCTGCCCTGGCATTCAACAAGAAGGAAAGGGAAGCGCGCAACCTGGCCAATTTCTATGAGCTGGTGGAAAACGGGGACTGGACGATCGATGCCCTGATCGAGAACGCGGAGATCGCGTATGACGATCTGGATTCGGACGGCCGTATGGGCGAAAGCGATTTCTTCGGATTCGTCGGCGGAAACGACGTCATGATCAGTTTCTTCCTGGGTTCGGGTGCCCGGATCGTCACGAAAACGGATCCGGAGACCTATGACCTGGTCATCGGTCAGGACGACCGCGACGTGGACGTCGTGGCAAACATCATGCAGGTGATGGACAACACCAAGACCTGGTTCTACAACCATCATACCGCAGGCACCAACGACGTGCAGTACTGCAAGCTCTTTACGGACGGGCACGGACTGTTCTTCTGGATGCGTCTGGACGAAGTGACGAACATGCGCGCCTCCGAGACCGAGTTCGGCATCCTGCCGACCCCTAAATTCGAGGAATTCCAGGACAACTACTACTCCCTGGTCAGCCCGCACATCTGCGGCATCCTGTCCCTGCCGGCCACGCTGGACGGCGAGGCGCTGGAACGGGTCAGCATGGTCGTGGAGGCCATGTCCGAACAGTCCACGGACAACCTGCAGGTGGCCTACGTGCAGCAGTCCCTGATGTCCAAATACAGCCGGGACGAGGAGTCCGCATCCTCGATCCGGAAAGTGCTGGCCAACCGTGTGTTTGACCCCGGTTTCCTCTATGATTTCGGCCCGCTGAGAGACCAGATCACGACCCTGGGACAGACCAAGATCGCCCTGACCACCCTGCTCGCCACCTACGAGGACAGCACGAGGATCAAGATCGAGGAATTCCTGGAAGCCGTGCAGGAACTGCAGGGCTGAGGCCCGGGAACGGACCGTATCCGGAACACAAAGCAGAGATTTCAAATCGAAGTCAGGTTTCATCATTACAAGAAGAATCTCGGCATAGTTGGGCAACCGCCAGGCTATGCCGGTTCTCTTTCATAGAGAAAGGAAAAGGCAGGATACGTCCTGCCCGTAGGAATTATGAAAAAATGTTCAGTCTTTAGCCGAGCGTCGCTTGGCCTTTGCATGGTCCTGTGCCTGTCGGTCCTGCTCATCCTGTGCGCGGGATGCGGGGAACAGCCGGTCACACCGGATCCCGGTATACAGACGGAATCCGAAACGCAGGATCCGGGATCCCGGACGGAATCCGAGACCGAAGAAAAGCTTGAGGGCCTGGTCCTGGACGAATCGTTCGTGATCCTCCGGGCCGCCGGGACCGAGTCGTCCCAAGCCGCGGATACCCTGCAGAAGGCCGTTTCGGAACTGTTCGGCTTCACTCCGGAGATCCGGATGGACAAGACGCCGGCCGGACAGGTGTCCGCCCTTGAGGAAAAGGCCATCCTGGTCGGACCGGTCCTGAAGGAGACCGCGGTCTCCGATATGGAGGACCTCAGGGAGAAGGACTGCATGTATGCCGTGCATGGTGACAGCGCCGTGGTCATCGGAGGCTGGGACGCCGATACGATGCAGAAGGCGGCCTCGGCCTTCCTTGAGGATATGTACGGCTATACGGGCGCCGGGACAGGCCAAAAGGCCGGGATCGCCCTGGACTCCAAACGGGTCATTCCCGAAGGATCCTATCCCTTCGATAGTCTCTCCTTCAACGGAACGAAAGCCGGCAGGCTGAACATCTACTATTCCGGGACCGACGGAAAAGCGGCCGCAGCCCTGATCCGGGAACGGATCACGAACCTGACCGGACTCATGCCCAGACTCGTTCCGATTACCGGGGAACCGGAGAGCGGGACCGGGATCTATCTGTACGGCGGGGTCGGGAAACTGGACTACTCGGTCGAGCGCAGGGACGCGTCCGTGATCATCCGGGCTCCCGGCGGTTACCTGAAGACCGTCGTCAACGATTTTCTGACCGAATATTTCACGTTCTCCGACACTGAGACTAAGGACCTGAGTGTGGAGACCAGTCCGCTGACCCGGCTGGCCTATGTGCCGAACGTCAAATACGACAACGGAATCCGCCTGGTCGACCGGAAGGATACCGTGATCAAGGAAGGAATTACCTATATCGAGCTGACCTACACGAACAAGGGCGGGAAACCGGTCGTGGCCAAGGCGGTCATCGCGACCTATGACGCCGCGGACGTCATGATCGGCAGTCCGAAGGCGCAGACCAGTATCGACACCGTCCAGACGCCTCTGGGACAGGCCAAAGCCATGGAAGAGAAGTGGGACGTGAACGTGATCGCGGCCGCGAACGGAGACCTGTTCGGATACTGCTATCCGCTCGGCCCGATGTACCAGAACGGCGTACTGATCGCGGAAAAACATGTCAACAGCGACGGCACGAAGGCCTGGACCAAGCACTGCTTCGGGATCAAGAAGGACGGCTCCTATTACATCGGGACCCAGGTGAACAGCAGCCTGTGGTACCAACTGGTCGGCGGGGAAGGCATCATCCTGCGCAGCGGCGAGATCGTGGAGCAGATCAATGACCAGTTCTTCAACGAGAACCACCCCAGGACCGCAATCGGATATGACAAGGACAAGACGCTGTATCTGGTGGAGATCGACGGACGGCAGTCCGATATCTCAAACGGCGCGTCCTTCATGGATATGGCCCTGATCTTTAAGTATCTGGGAGCTACGGATGCCCTCAACCTGGACGGAGGAGGCTCCAGCGTCCTGTATGTGGAGAATCCGGAAACCGGCGAACTGGAGATCATGACCTCTCCGTCGGATGAAGGCAATGAAGTCCGGCCCTGCGTCAACTCCATTCTTCTGATCGACCGAAAAAAGTAAGGAACGCAAAAAGATTTCACGGCGGAATGATTCCGCCGTGAAACCTTTTTCACAGCAAATCCTGGATGGTTATTGTTTTTTGAAAATAGCTTGAGTAAGCATTTTTGCTGGCCCCGAATGTTGTGATCAGAATATGGTGGATAGCAAACTTTTTGGATAGGTTCTCCAAGACCTTAACTTCCCGATTTTTGATCATTTCTACGTCATGGGATGTGACGGTGTATGTTTTGCTATAGAACTTAAGCTCGCACATATCCACTATATTATCATTCCTGATGATTAGCAGATCGACTTGTCCGCCTTTTCCGTTCTCATCCGCACCGTAACTGAATCCACTTGTCCTGGTCGACAAGCCGCCGATCCTCAAACAATCCTTGATTTCCTCTATATGATAGAAACATACATTTTCAAATGCAAAACCACGCCAGGAAATCACGCTTTGGCTTAGTACGTTGTCTTGCCAGAAAGTTCTGTCCAAAGAATCGCTTTTTTCAATAAAGTAAAGATAAAACAGACAAAACGGATCGACCAGTTTGTAGTGATGCTCGGTTTTCTTTCGACCGAACGGAACGTATCGAATAATGATATTACTGGCAATCAGCGATAGAAGAAGGGAGGACAAACTGCCTCCGTCACTGATTGAGGTGCATTTTGTGATCTCTTTTTTGGTTAATCCAATACGCTTTTTTGAGAGAGCAAACACTATTTTTTTGATCTCTTCGGGACTTTTGAACGCTGATCTGAACAGATGATCATATTCGTTATTCAGTACCGAATTTTTCTGGAAAAAGAGTTCGGTAACGTTTTCCGCCAGGGATAACGATCGATCAAGCTGGTCCAGGTAAAAAGGAATACCTCCGAAAATCATATAACTTTGCACGATATCATAATCGGACATGACTATATCTTTGTATTCATAGAATTCCTTTGTTTCTCTCAGATTGAAAGGCTTCAGGTCGATGATCTGTGTGATACGATTGTACAAACCGCCGTAATTGTTCAACAGATTGTCATTAATCCAGGAACTGGAACTGCCGCATACGATCAACATCAAGTTTTCGTTTGTAGAGCCCCAGTTGTTCCAAAATTGCTCAAAAGAACTGACAAAGCTGGATCTCGGAGTGTCGAGCCAAGGTAATTCGTCGATAAAGACGACTTGTCTTTTTCCGTCGTTTTTGGATTCAAGCAATTTTTCCAACAGGAAGAAAGCATCCAGCCAATTTGTGGGTTTCTTTCCTTTATATCCGTATCTTCTCAGCGAAAGACAAAACGAGTCAAGTTGTTGTGTAATTTTTGAGCCCGTGTTTTCAGTTAGATCGACAGGCGACATGCCGGTATGCTTAAAGGCAAATCTGTTTCCAAAAGCATTGTTAACCAAATACGTTTTCCCGATTCTTCGCCTGCCTTTCACAACCACAAGTTCCGGTTTGCCCGAGTTATAGATTGCTTGCAATTTCGAATATTCTTTTTCTCTGCCGATTATTCTCATACGGATACCTCCATGTTTGCCTGTTCTTATTATATAACACGTGGAGATGAAAAGCAAGCGAAAAAGTATTGTTTCTATCAAGTTTTCGCTGAATATAGCGTATTTTTTTCCTTATAATCAGCGAAAACTCAAAAAAAGTGTGAGTTTTCGCTGAATATCGGCACAATTGATTGCCGGTTTCGCATCCCGGACGGCAATCGGATATGACAAGGACAAGACGCTGTATCTGGTGGAGATCGACGGAGGGCAGTCCGAAATCTCAAACGGCGCGTCCTTCATGGACATGGCCCTGATCTTCAAGTACCTGGGAGCCACGGCTGCCCTCAACCTGGACGGCGGAGGCTCCGGCGTCCGGTAAGTGGAGAACCCGGAAACCGGCGAACTGAAGATCATGACCTCTCCGTCGGATGAAGGCAATGAAGTCCGGCCCTGTTTCATTTTGTACAATCTGAACCTATCAGGTGCAAATTGTTGACAAAATGCACCATTTGGATTATAATAGTATCGATTAAGGAGGTGGCAATATGGCACAGGCAACGTTCAGCGTCCGAATGGATGAAACCCTCAAAATGGAATTCGAAGCGCTTTGCACTAATATGGGCATGAATATGTCGACTGCGATTAACGTCTTCGCAAGAGCTGTCGTAAAAGAGAAGAGGATTCCTTTTGAAGTGTCCGCGAGTGACGTCTTCAGCAAAGAAAAAGCGTTTCGGACATTCAATGAAATCCGGGAGCAAGCCGTGAAAAACGGAACCGCGGATATGACTATGGAAGAAATCGATGAAGAGATTGCCAAGGCGAGGAAAGGAATCGAATGAGGAAAAAATACTATGCCGTGATCGATACGAATGTGCTTGTAGCGGCTCATCTTTCCAGCCATGATGACTCCGCTGTCGTCCAGGTATACAGAAAAATCATCGAATCCGAGGTAGTCCCTTTGTACTCGGCAGATATTCTCAAGGAATATGAAGAGGTTCTTTCAAGGAAGAAATTCTCATTGGATAATGAGAAAGTCAAGTACACAATTGCTCTCGTCATTAACAGGGGAATGGAGGTCAACCCCAAGCCATCCGGTATACCATTTGTCGATACAAAGGATTTGGTTTTTTACGAGGTGGTATTGGAAAAGAAAGAAGATGGAGCCTATCTCATTACCGGAAACAAAAGGCATTTTCCCAATGACCCAATTGTCGTAACTGCGGCGGAGTTCTTGGAAATCATTAGAAAACAAAAGTAGAAAACGCAAAAAAGGTTTCACGACGGAATGATTTCACCGTGAAACCTTTTTCTCTGCGCACAGTACAATTCTCAATGGATCTGCTATCCGTTGGGCTCATACGCATCGGATTGACTGTTTGTGTTCTCCCCGGACTTTACGAGATCTCCGAGTCCGGAGTTCTTCTTGTCCTGGAGGGAACTCATCGTGACGGAATGGGTGATGGGAGTCCACTTCGGCTTGTAGAACAGGGAGGCGATGACAATGGGAATATAGGTGGCCATGAAGAAGGGGAACGTGATCAGGTACAGGATCTTCTTAGGCACGCTCGTGTGGATATGCTTCCACTCCGTGATGGTCGTGAAAATACCCATGATGAATACGGCGCCCATCAGGTTGCTTAACAGTGTGCCGAATGAGCTCAGGACACCCAGCACGTCCTCACCGCGGATGGCGGTCACGATACCCAGCGTGAAATTGAAGAATACAGCGGCCAGCGTCAGGAAGTAGGCCGGGATGATGGACATGGAAAGATCGAAGCAGGAGAACCCGTACTTGAACCAGCCCTTGACCATCTTGCCTCCGTATTTGCGGAACACCTGCAGACTGCCGCGCGCCCAGCGCAGTCTCTGTTTCCAGGACTGGGAGAACTTGCGGGGCTGTTCATCGTAGAATTCCGCGTAAGGCGAGTATCCGATCTTGCGTCCGGACGTGACGTAGTAGGCCGTGAATTCGGTGTCCTCGGTCAGCATATGGAAGGGCCAGCCGCCCAGCTCGTCCTCGACCTTCCGGGTGAAGGCGAAACCGGTACCGGCCACCACACAGGAGGAGCCGACCTTGTAACGCGGGTAGTTCAGGTAGCGGTTGTCGCGGAGGAACCAGTGGGAGTATCCCGCGCTGATCCAGTTGTCTCCGTAGTTCTTGCCGTTCCGGTAGCCCAGAGCGACGTCGAAGCCTTCGGACAGGGTCTTGTTCATCTCGGTGATGTAATTGGTCGACAGGATGTTGTCGGCGTCGAAGATCCGGTAGGCGTCGAAGCCTTCCGGATAGTCTTCCCGCAGATGGCCGAACAGTTCGTCCAGCGCGTAGCCCTTGCCGATGAGCTTGTCGTTGAACCGCGTGTAGACCACGGCGCCGTGTTCGCGGGCGATGTCCGCCGTGCGGTCCGTGCAGTTGTCCGCGACTACGATGGTCGTGACGGGACCCAGGGTATAGTCCTGCGCCTTGATGCTGTCGATCAGGTCTCCGATGACGTTTTCCTCATTGCGCGCGCTGATGAGCACGGCAAAGGAACGGGGATCGGGGACGACCTCCGTTTCGGCTTTCTTTCTGCGGCGTCCTCTGCCGATCAGGGATACGGGAATGAAGACGAAGAACTGATAGGCGTAACAGCCCATGATCAGGATTGTGATGACAATATTTATGATTTGAAGTGCGTGCATGACGTCCTCCGGAAAACTCAAAAAAGCAGCGAACCGAAATGCCTTTGCAGAAGGCCGACGTTCACTGCTTTTAAGTATACTCTTCCGTAAATGAAGATTAAACATTAAAAATTCTTAATTTTTGCTTAATTTGTAATCTGCGCGCGCAAAATAAGGCTTTTACTCTTTTGCGGCTTCGGAAGAGGGGCTTTCTCCGCCCTTAAAAAGGGGAAAGTCCAGCGTGATCTTGAACAGGTCTCCGTCCACTTCCAGAAGGAAGCGGCCGCCCTGGATCTCGGTCATGGACTTGGCGATCGGGATGCCGAGCCCGGACCCTTCCGAATTGCGGGTCTTGTCCGCCCGGACAAACCGTTCCATCAGTTCTCCCGCAGGCATGTCCAGCTGATCCTTGGAGGTGTTCTTGAAACGGATATGGACACGGTCTCCGCTGACCTCCACGTCCACGAAGACCCTCGATCCGGGCATGGCATACTTGCAGATGTTGCCCATCAGGTTGTCGAAGACGCGCCACATGCGCCTTCCGTCGACCAGGACCCGGACCGGTTCGTCCGGCAGCCTCGTGACCAGGGTCAGGCCGGCGGACTGCAGCCTTTCGGCATACTCTCCGCTCATCTGTTCCACCAGGACAGATGCGTCGCAGGGTTCGGGATGGACCTCCAGGTTCCCGGCCTGAGCCCTGGAGACCTCGACGAGGTCCTCGATGAGGTGCTTGAGCCGGACCGACTGGCGGACCAGGACCTCGGAATACTCCCGGATCCTGGGATCCGTGGAGGGGTTCTGCCCGATGAGGGTCGCGTAGTTGATGATGGACGTCAGCGGCGTCTTGATGTCATGGGATACGTTCGTGATCAGGTCGGTCTTGGAGCGTTCGCTGCGCAGCTGCTCGTCCACGGCCCGCTGGGTCGTCTTGGCCAGGCTGTTCAGGTTCTCGGCGTGGCGCCGGAAGGGCTGGGGCATACCGGTCGTGTCCGTCTGGTAGTCCAGGTTGCCTTCGCTCAGCTCCTTGCCCGAACGCTCCAGCTTGGAAAAATAGAACGCCGCGATGAACACGAGGATGCCGGCGAAGATGTCGGTCCCGATCCAGCCGATATACAGAAGGAGGGGTTTGTTCAGGGTAAAGTCCAGAACGAAGAAGACGGCCTTGACGATGAGGATGATGAGGAAGATCAGGAAGACCGGCCAGTAGGCGGGAAGGGTCGCGGCCATTCCGGAGGCGTTCTGCCTGAGACGGCGGAAGGCTTTTCCAATGAGGATGCCCAGCCTGTAGAGCAGGGTGTTGTGCAGGAACGAGCCGTCCTTGGCCCGGACCGCTGCGGACAGCGCCAGGGCAAGAAAGAACAGGACTCCGGCAAATACCGATCCGATCAGGACGGCCAGTCCGCCGTTGTAGGACAGATAGCTGATGTAGCTGCCGATGTAGAACACGGCGACGGCAAAGCCGGCCACGGCCAGGATGAGCAGATCGTAGGGGGTCCTGTGAAGGGGACCCGGGAACAGGCCGTCGCTCTTCGGCCTGCGGCCGGCGACGGTCAGAAGGGCGACCAGGGAGGCCGCGGACAGGACGAAGAACAGGGGCACGAGCGTCAGCACGATGACGCGGGCGCTGTAGCCGTAATAGACCAGCCGGGACAGGAAAGCGTACCAGTCGTTCACCGGAAGGTCCGGCTTGATGCTGACCAGAAGGTCATAGTACTCCTCGGTTCCGGATTCGGTCGTCTCGGGAACGTAGAAGGCGTCCTTCATCGCCTCCTTGACGGTCTTGCCCGGTTCCAGGGGCGCGATGAACTCCACCACGCCGTTGGCCCGCCAGACGCCGTAGGAATAGTGGTATTCCCATTCGTCGTTCTCCGGGAGCGTGTCCGTCTCGAAGATGACCTCTCCGCCATGTCTCGTGACCCGGAGCAGAAGGTTGGAGTCCGTGTTCCAGTCCGAGATCTTGCTGACTCCCTCCGGATTGACGGCCTCCTTGACGGCGTCACGGCCCACGAACCGCAGGTTGCCCGAGGCCAGGTTGCGGTAGACGCTGTGCTCGGTGTCGGTATAGAACCCGTACACGGCCATGGTGACCGCGGCGATGGAGGACAGGATCAGCGCGCACAGGAACAGCGTGGCCAGCAGGAACAGGATGAACTTGCCCTGCATCGTGCGCAGAAAATCAGACATGACGCCCTCCGTCCTCGATCTTGTAGCCCTGTCCGAACACGACCTTGATGTAGCGCGGTTCGGCGGGGTTGATCTCCAGTTTTTCACGCAGATGGCGGATATGGACCGCCACCAGGTTCTTGTCCGAATCCAGGGACTTCTCGTTCCACAGGGTATCAAAGAGTTCCTTCGGGGAATAGACCTTGCCGGGATTGGACATCAGCAGTTTCAGGATGTCGAATTCCTTGGGCGTCAGCTCGACGGGGGCCCCGTCCGACGTGACCGTCTTGGTCTCGTCGTTGAGTTCCAGACCGCCTACCGAGAGCACGCTGCTCTGGGGCTGCACACCGGTCCCCAGCTTGAAATACCTCCGGAGCTGGGAATTCACGCGGGCCGATACCTCGAGGGGATTGAACGGCTTCGTGATGTAGTCGTCCGCCCCCAGATTGAGGCCCAGCACGATGTCCGAATCCTCGCTCTTGGCCGAGAGAAGGATGATCGGGATATTGCTTGTCTTCCGGATCTCCGCGGTGACGGCCAGGCCGTTCAGCCCGGGCATCATGATGTCCAGAAGGACCAGGTCGATGGACTCCCGTCCCATGATCTCCAGCGCCTCCAGGCCGTTGTAGGCCGTGAAGAGCGTGTAGTCCGGATCGGACAGATAGATTTTGAGCGCGTTGACGATGTCGTGATCGTCGTCGCAGATCAGCAGATTGGACATAACGGCTCCTTGACGGACATGGTTCAACCCTTGTACGGGTGATTGCGGATCCCGTCCTTCAGGCCGGCCATGACGGATTTCGGACGCTTGGAATCACACAGTGCGGACCCGACCACGAACACGTTCGCGCCGGCTGCGGACGCCTCCCCGACGGTGGTGGGGTTGATGCCCCCGTCCACCTGGATCATGAGTTCCGGATTGCGGGTCAGCGAGGCGGTCTTGATCTTGCGGACCTTGGACATCATGGCCGGCATGAAGGCCTGCCCCCCTTTGCCCGGGTGGACGGTCATGACCAGCGCCAGATCGATGCGGTCAATGACGGGCAGGATGGCCTCCGCAGGCGTTTCCGGCGAGATGGCCAGTCCGCAGGGCACGTGCATGGAACGCAGGTAGTCCAGGACGGCACGCGGGTTGTTGCAGCTCTCATAATGGATGGTGATGGAATCCGCGCCGGCCTTGATGAAGGCGTCGACCAGGTTCATCGGGTTGTTGATCATCAGGTGCACGTCGAAGAACAGGCTGCTCTCCTTGCGCAGCGCGGCGACGACGGGCGGTCCGAACGTAAGGTTGGGCACGAACGCGCCGTCCATGATGTCCAGATGCAGCATTTTGACGCCGAGATCGGTCAGTTCCGCGACCTTGTCGCCCAGATGGGCCAGGTTGGCGGAGAGAACGGATGCGGCAATGATGGGTTTGATCGCCATGGATGTCTACCTCTTTTCTTGACTGGACTGGGGAAGGGACTCGATCAGGGCCGCGGCCTGCGCGGCCATACCCTCACCGCTGCCGGTGAATCCCAGATGCTCTTCGGTCGTGGCCTTGACGCTGACGCAGGAAACGGGAATGCCGAGCGCTCCGGCCAGGTTGTCCCGCATGGCGGGAATGTAGGGGGCCAGTTTCGGCTTCTGCGCCACGACGGTCGAGTCCACGTTGACGACCCGGAATCCGTGCTCCCGGAGCACCTCCGAGACCTTGCGGCACAGTCCGAGACTGTCCGCACCGAGATAGGCCGGGTCCGTATCCGGAAACAGATGCCCGATGTCACCGAGCGCCGCGGCGCCCAGCAGGGCGTCCATCACGGCGTGGGTCAGCACGTCCGCGTCCGAATGACCGTCCAGGCCCAGGTCGAAGGGAACGGTCACGCCGCCCAGTATTAGCCTGCGTCCGGGGACCAGCCGGTGGACGTCATAGCCTTGTCCGATGCGCATTACGGGACCTCCTTCCGCGCTTTGAGCAGCGCCTCGGCCACGGTGAGGTCCGAGGGCGTGGTGATCTTGATGTTCTCCCGGCCCACGTCCACGAGTTTTACGCCGTGTCCGATCCGCAGAACCAGGGCATTGTCGTCGGTGGCGGTAAAACCGTCCTGTTCGGCACTGTAGGCCGCGGCCATGTACAGCGTATATTTCATGACCTGCGGAGTCGAGAGGAGAAAGACTCCGGAACGGTCCGGTACGGTTCCGATCCATCCGTCCTTGCCCAGCGCGACGGTGTCCGTGGCGGGGCAGGCCGCCGTGGCGGCTTCGGTCCGGTAGGCCTCCCGGATGACACTGTCGATCTGTTCGACGGTGATCAGGCATCTTGCCGCGTCCGCGATGGCAATGTACTTGAATCTGCGCTCTTCGCGCCTGCGGCCCACTTCGTCCAGCGCGTTGCGGACCGAGATCTGACGGGTCTCCCCGCCTTGGAGCACGCACTCCACCTTGGGAATGCCGGCCTTACGGATCAGGTCGGTGACGGCTTCCATCGAGGAGGCTTTCGTGACCACGTAGATCGCGTCCACAAGACCGGAGGCGGCATAGGCCTCGAGAGTGCGCTGCAGTACGGGCTTGCCGCAGAGTTCGGTGAACAGCTTGTCCCGGCCGTTCATGCGCTCGGACGAGCCGGCGGCGGCCAGGACGCACAGGGTGCAGGGATGTCTTTCCATGTTAGGGCCTGCGCTCGTCCACGTCGGAGATCATATCGACGCGGCGCTGATGGCGGCCGCCCAGGAACTCGGTGGACAGGAACGCGTCCACCATATCCAGCGCCGTACCCGAACCGACCACGCGCGCGCCGAAACACAGCACGTTCGCGTCGTTGTGCATACGGGTCAGGCGTGCGGAATAGGTCTCCGAGCAGCATGCGGCCCGGATGCCTCTGCACTTGTTCGCCACCATGGACATGCCGATCCCGGTCCCGCAGATCAGGATGCCTAGGGAGAACGTCCCGTCCTGGATCTGATGACACAGGGCTTCGGCGAAAACGGGGAAGTCGCAGGACGCGGTGCTGTCCGTGCCGACGTCGGTCACGTCCAGCCCCTGCTCTTTCAGATGGGCGATGACTTCCTGCTTGAGCGTGTAGCCCGCATGATCCGAGCCGATAATCACTTTTTGTACGATGGCCATAGTGCACCTCACATTAGGATTGGGTAGTTTTTCGGTCCAGCGCATCCCGGGCGGCCGCATTGAGCCGCTCGAGCCTTTCGCGCTCGGCCTGTGGTACGCGTAAATAGACGGGACGCAGGTCCGTATCCCGTGTACGGCCGCCCTCCCGGTACAGCCTGAGGGCGGCCCTGGCCGCTCCGGCGGCGCAGGTGTCCGCGGTTTCCGGGGAAAGAACGGTCCCGGTTCCCTGGAACCGGTCTTGTGCCGCCCGGGCGGCGTCTCCGCAGAAACATACGGGTTTTCCGATTTTGAAAAGGGTCCCACACAGTTCGTCGAGATCCCCGACGGTGTCTTCGACAAGACGCCGGATCCCGGTCCCGTCGCTTTCGAACAGGGCATGGTAGACCTGGTTCCGGCGGGCGTCCAGGACGGGGCAGATGAGCCCGGCCGTTCCGGCCGCGGTCACGGCCAGCGCCTCCAGCGCGGAGACCCCGATGCAGGGTACGTTCCGCCCGAAGGCCAGACCCTTGACGGTGGCGACGCCGATGCGGACGCCGGTGAACGAACCGGGCCCGGTGGTGCAGCAGAACAGGTCCACGTCGTCTGCCGTAAGGCCTCCCGATTCCAGCAGCCTCTCAGCCATGGGGAGAAGGACCTCGCTGTGCCGGTTGCCGTCCGTCAGGGCACTCTGTCCGATGACGCGCTCATCTTCCAGAAGCGCGGTTGAAGCGGTTCCGGCGGACGTGTCAAATGAAAGAAGAATCATGAAGAAACCTCGTTTCCTGGGTACTCGATCGTAAGGATCCGTTCATCCGGACTGCCGCCGCTCCGTTCGATCCGGACGCGGATGCAGGACGGGGGAATGGCATACGGAATCTTTTCAGGCCATTCCACGACGATGAACCCCTCCAGGCGGAGATAGTCCTCGTATCCGATCCCGTACAGGTCGTCCTCGCTTTCGATCCGGTACATGTCGAAGTGGAACACGCGGACAGACTCTCCGCGGTACTCCTTGACGATGGAGAAGGTCGGGGACTTGACGCGGGCGCCCGGGATCAGGGCGGATACGAACCCGCGGGTGAAGGCGGTCTTTCCGGCGCCCAGATCACCGAACAGGGCAATGTAGCGGGGAAGGGCCGGATCTGCGGACAGAGCCTGCGCAAGATCCCTTCCCATGTGTTCGGTTTCCAGTTCGGAATGCGTTACGGTGCGCTGCATAGACCTGATCCTCCGGCGCAGACTATCTTCTGCCAGTTTTATTATATCACGCGCGTGCGTTTTTGTGAACCACTCAGTTTGCAAAACGGTGGGAAACAGAGAAAGGCCCCCTGAAGAAGGGGGCGGTTCACTGGCTGTTTGGAAAAAGTTCAAGAAACTTCGGAAAAAGGCAGTCTGTTCTGCAGAGTGTCGATGATTATGCAGGTATCAAGCAAGACTTTCATAAGCGGTCAAGTCGCTCCTGCTTTGCTTCTTCCAGAGAAACAGCCTCGGAAATGCTGCCGATCAAAGATTTTGCAATATCTACTCTGCTCTGGAACGGATTTGTCAATTTCGAGATGACTTTTCCGTTTTTTGTAATGAAAACATCCTCCGTGACAGAAAGCAGAAGATATTTGCTCAAGTTGGACTTTAATTCGGTTGCGGTAATGAACATGCGAATCGTCTCCTCAAAACCATACTCTACGTTTATCATAAATGGTGTGTACGTTTTTTTTCAATAGATTTGTACAAAATATAGCTTGCGGATTTTGATTTTTTTTGAAATCCCCTTGACACGGCAGGGGATCGGGACTATAATGACCTCAAACCGATGAGGAAGAGTAAGTAGGCACACC
>JAFYHA010000128.1 GCA_017539425.1 Clostridia bacterium | reverse complement strand
TATTGCTTGACTTCTGTCGCGGTCCTTAAGATGGCTGTCGACATGCCTTTATCTTCAACGCCCATGTCTTAACCTCCTAAGAATCATCTGTTCTCCCGCTCCTTCGCCTCTCTGATCATCTTCATCGACTTCCATCCGGCTTGCTCAGGAGCGTATCCTACGCATCCCGCGCCTTCGGCGTTCCGCCTTCCAGTCGAGTCATCCATTTCTATCCACGGCGCGATGACCAGGAACCCGAGTGTCTTGAGGTAAGCGACGGTCGCTTCCGCCACAGCCAGGTTGTTGGCCCCCTCCAGGAATCCGGAGGACAGCGTGTGGGACAGGTACAGGTACTTGGCTTCGCTTCCGAACAGCCGGCCCATCGGGTAGTTGACTTCCCCGACGCCGGTCAGGATCACGTTCACGCCGACCGACTTGATGTTCTGGATCGCTCCGAACAGGAGATCCTTGTCCAGGTAAATCGCGGGAGGCGGGAATTCCAGGCAGATGCTGGAAGGAGCCTTGAACCCTTCTTCGTCGAAGATGGCCCGGATGGCCTCTGCGAAGTCTAGTTCTTCGATCGCGGAGATCGGGGTCTGTACGCTCAGCCACTTGGTCATGGCCAGCGCCTCAGATTCAATGGCCATCGCGTCCCGGCAAAGCTGCCGCAGGTTCCAGAGGAACACGGCCGTCCCGGAGGGCGATTTGTTGGCCACCGGCCAGTACTGTTCCGGATCCAGTTCCCCGAGCTCCATGGACCGGATCACGGTCTTGGATCGGAGTCCCAGGACGGAATTGTCGCCGGTATCCCGGATCTCTGTGTAGTACAGCTCCATCGGTTCGATATCTTCGTCGAGGAGCTGCTCGAGCAGTTTTTCTTCCTTGAGCGCTCTAGGCATCGGTTCTCCTTTCAAACGTAAAAAAAGAACCACAGCCTGCTACGAATAATCCGTTAGCAACTGGCTGCCGTTCCATAGGCCCTATAGCTTTGCGTCACACCTTTTCAAGTGCTTTGCTCTTCACGTTTCAATTTACATTTGCATTTTACAACTTTTTTTCGAAAGTGTCAAGTTCTTTTTTCAACTTTTTTCAACTAATTTTTGCACAAGCCGAACGCAACTTTTTTGTATATTTTGCACACAACCGACAAAACTGTCCGTCTGTTCCGGCCGGATCGTTGCAAATCCGGCCGGAAAGGCGGGCTTTTACCCTTTAGGCGCCGTAATCGGCGTACTCGTCAAGAGCTTCGGTCAGTTTTTCCAAACTGGTTGTCCAGGCATCCCGGTTGGAGGCAAAGGCGGCGGCCAGACTGGTGCTTCCCTTCTTCATGTTATGATACATGAACCAGGTGATGTCGTTGATGTTCGCGCCCCATACGAACGCGAAGTCCGCACGCACGGTGTCGTGGATCAAATCGATCATCTTGCCGGACTCCTCGTCACGGGAGTACTTGAACTTCAGCGCGTTGTCATAGTAGACCGGAAGGACCTGCTGCACGCTCATGGAAGCCATGGCCTCCAGGGTCGCGCCGATGGCGTCATACTTGGCGGCACTCGCGGTCGTCGGCACGGCATAGATGGCGACGCCGTCCTGAAGCATATTGTAATAGTCGTCCTGCGCGTCGTCCATCATCGGCATCGGGATGACCATGTAGTCGGATTTCATGTTCCGCACTTCGGAGTTTTCCAGAACCACGATCGTCATGTTGAAGAACAGCAGACGGTCTTCGGTGAACATCTGTCTTGCCCCGTCGTCGTACTCGTGCAGATCCATCATCAGGGTCGCGTTCTCGGCCTCAAAGAAGAGTTCGTGCAGAATCTCATAGATGGTCTCGGTCTCTTCGCTCTCCAGGGTGATGTGGACGTCTCCGTTCTGATCCACCTGGCTGTACTCGATCCCGCAGGCCATCGCCATAGCCATTTCGTAGTGGCCGTCCTGCATGGCAAAGCCCCAACGGTCCTCTTTGTCCAGTTTGTCATTGCCGTCCAGTTCGGCCGTCGCGCCCTCGGCAAATTCCGTAAGGGTCTCGATCGTCCACTCGCGGTCGTTGACAATCTTATAAATATTCTCGTCCGGATAGAGATCCTTCCAGAGTTTGCTGTTGACCAGGAACGCATACGAGAAGGACGTATAGGTCAGGTTGATGTCGCCCGTGGCCCAGAAGGTCGTCCCCTTGTAGGTCATGGCCTTCATGTATTCCTGTCCCCAGTAGGGGGCCTTGAAGTTCACGTAGTTCAGGTTGTTCATATTGATCAGGAAGCCCTTCTGGGCCATCCCGATATCCGCCGAGCAGTAGCCGATGACCACGTCATAGTCATCCGCGCCCGAACCCACCGCATTGGTCACCCGGCCGGTCAGTTCACGGTAGCCGGCCTGGGGCAGGCATTCGATGACCACGCCCAGCCGTTCCTGAAGTTCGGCGTTCCGTTCGATGATCGCATCCTCCACGATGTCGCCGGTGGAATCTTCCACATTGACATACACGGACATGCCGTGTCGGTTGGTCACGGGCAGGAAGCGGATCTCTTCTCCTCCGAAGTTCAGGTTCTCGGGCAGACTGTCCAGATACACCGGCTTAGTTTCGCCTTCTGTCTCGATGCCCTTGGATTCGGTCTGGTCCTTGGTCTCACCGTCTTTGCCTCCGTCCGGTTTGTCCGTCGCCGGCGCGCCGCAGGCGGCCAGGACTCCAACCAGCATGCAAAGGGCCAGGCAGATGCAGAGCCAGCGCAATGTTTGCTTCATCTTGAGTTCCTCCTTAAAGTATAATACAAAGAATATATTACTATTTATTCTCTTTATATTTGATTACGGCCGGCATGATGTCTTCCGTTTCCCGGTGGAACCGGTTCGGGATCACGCAGGTGTCCGGCAGCCTGTCCGCCATGGTCTGGTAATCCGTTTCCGGGTCTGTCCCGTCAAACCGGAACAGCGAGAATCTAAACGACCAGAACCCGGCCAGTGAGATCGGGAAATTGGTCTCCCACACATTGTTCATGATCCAGGCGCGGGCCGGGCGGTTGTTCTCCGTCTGCCCGGGTATGAAATCGCAGTTGTCTCTATGCGTGAACGGCCCGAACGCTACCAAGGGCGTATCCGGCATCATGAGTCCGTAGCAGACGCCGTCCGGACAGCGGTACAGGAGGCCATCATCCGTGGCCGCATAATCGCCCGCCGTATTCTCCAGCTGGTCAAGACCGGGACGGTAGACCTCCTCTCCGCCCTTGCGGTTCCAGATCTCGGCTCCCGGCAGATCCAGCGTCGCATCCAGATAGACGCTCTCGATCTCCTCAGTCGGGCCCTTGCACATCTGCAGGATGACCTCGACCTGCGGGAAGGTATGGTACAGACGGATGAGTTCCTTGCAGGTCCGGAAAGATTCCAGCCGCCACGTAAGCTCGACTTCGGTATAGACCGTTCCGTTGAAAGTGACCCGGCTTCCCGTAATCACACCCCGGTACAGTTCAAAGTTCTGTCCCCGGATGTTCTTGCCCAGAAGACCTCGGTCGGTCATGGGATCGTGAAGGATCGGCGTTTTCTCATAGAGAGGGGTGAACAGACTGTCCGGTCCAAACCGGTGCATCAGTTCCCGCTTCTTTTCGATATCCCAGACGGACCGGAACCCGTCCCCGATCGCCCAGTCGATCTGGAAATACCGGTTGGCGATACCGTCCGCATAGATCCGGACATTCGGGTCCGCGGCCAAGCTCTTTTCGCAGGGACGGACGACAAAAATCTGGTTGCCGCCGGAATTGGTGTACGCGAACGTAATGTCCAGCCCCCTCGGAGAAGGCCGGCACTGGGCCGGAAAGGCTTTGTGCACGCCGTCCGAGATTTCCACCTGGGTGACCTGGGGATTGGCCTCCATCTCAAAGTGTGCGATTTCAGGTCGTTCTTTTCTATACACAGGCGGAATCACGGTCACAGAGGTGATTTGCTCAAGCGAGCGCAGCCAGTGGTGCCCCCGTATTACCCTGAAATTCTTCATCTCGGCAACCGCCGCATGCGCCTCCACAGCGTAGCGCTGGTTATGCATGTCCAGATCGTTGACCAGCGGCAGATAGGGGTGCGATACGGTTGCGGAATGTCCGAGCGTATGCTCCGAGAATAGGAGCATATTTTCTTCCGCCCGCTTTCTCAATTCAGGCGGAATCGGCAGATAGTATTTCCGGCCGTACTCGGACAATGCATGGTAATCCCTCAGGGTCTCGCGGTACAGATGATTGGCCGTCGGGATGCACCCGATGCCGTCTGCCCACCAGTCGGCCATATCCCCGCGGAACGTCGGGATCCTCAACTTTCGTGCGAGGATCCGGTCATAGAGTTCCTCCAGGGTCACCATACGGATCCGGACCTCCCGGTCGGGAAGCTGATTGTAGAAAAAGATGTTCCGTGCGATCTCCGGGTTGTGGGGCGCATTGTCCGTGAACACACCCGAAACCGAGACCGGGAGGAACGAATAGGGATAACCCTCCCGTTCCAGCTTTTCCAGATAGGTGTGGATGTTGTTCTTGAGATTGGTCATGGTATCCTTGTCGTACTGATCGCCGACAAAGAGCCCGAAGAATCCGTTCCACATGCCCTCGTGTCGGAGTCCCAGCGCGTTTCCGAGATTGTAATGCTCGGCGGACCACACCAGGATCCTCTGCCCGTTCCGGCATTCCCACCAGAACGGCACGTGGCGCCGGTTGAAAGGCGGACCGCCGTGCGTGGCGTTGACGTTCATGTACAGGAACTCGGCACCCGAACGGATCAGCGCGTTCCGCTGGCCCATCGAGATCCCGTTGATGTCCGCGCACATCGCGCATCTCAGATTCTTCACTCCGATACGCGCCAGCCGGAGTTTTACGGCATGGATCCGGCTTTCCAGGACCCTGCCGTTCACGCCGTCATTGAAATTGAGATAGCTCAACGACAGTCCGATCCGGTTCTCATTGACGCATTTGGCGAAGAATTCCTTTTCCTCCTTGCCGGCCCGGTCCAGGAACCGGTCCACCACGAACAGGGTCTCGCAGACCCAGCGGTAGTGTTTGTAATAGTTCGGATCCCGGAACTGCTTCAGCACGCTGAACAGGTTCTCCACCTGCGCGTCGATCACGGTCTCCTGCAGATCCGTATACCCGATATCGGTATGGGAATGCTGCACGACATATATCGTTTTGATCCTATTGGGCATTTTACGAAGTCCTCAGTACTTGCTCGTGGAATCGATGAGTTCCTCATTCAGCACGCGGTTGGCGTCCGCCATGAGTTTCTCGACGAACGAGGAGAGCATGTAGAACTCGCCTTCCCCGTTGATGGTCATGAAGGACCGTCTCTCGCTGTACTGGTAGAACCGCATCACCACGTCCAGCCGGTTGTTCTCGTCCCAGTTGTCCGGGTTGCGGAGCGTCGCCTGGTCCACCGCGTGGATGGTGATCTTGAGCTGGCAGCCCTCGTCTCCCGCATCGCGGTAGGCCTGCATCTGCTCCGGGGTCAGGTCGTTCCCGGCCAGTCCTTCCAGCGAAGCGTACAGGATCGCCTTGTAGAACTGTCGGAAGTTGTCCACGCCGGATACGGTCTTGGGCCGTCCGGTAGAGGACGTGGTCTCGATATTGTACAGCAGTTCCTCGCCGTTGGCGAACACGCGCACGTTGGCCGAGCCGATGGTCTGACTCTGGTCGGTCGCGCTGTTGTCCAGAGTGAAGGTGATGGACTGGCTCGGACTCTCGATCGTGATCTCGGTGCAGAACGCGAGATTGGTCTGGAAGAAGTTCTCATCCAGCCACATATCCTTCGTCCAGTCGAGGAACGGGATGTAGCTGTCCAGCACCTCGACGATCATGTCCGTGTACGGGGACAGGATGTAATACGTGCCCCGTTCGGTCTTCGGGCTGATCATCAGCATGTACTGGATGGTGGTTTCCAGGGTGTTGTCCCCGTCCGCGTCCAGCTTGTAGTCGAAGGTAATGACGCGGCCCATCCTGTCCAGGCCGAACTCCTTGAGCTGTTCGTCGGTCACGGTGTTCAGGCCCACGTGGGCACAGCGCAGGAACTTCATCGTGTAGAAGCACTGCAGGGCGTCCGAGCAGCGGTCCGCGTTGATGACGTATCCGTCGCAGGCGAACAGGGCCGGCAGCCTGGACTTGTACTTCTGGGAGAACTCGAAGG
>JAFYHA010000127.1 GCA_017539425.1 Clostridia bacterium | reverse complement strand
TGAGTGGCTGTATCGCAGAACTCAAACAACGGATGCTTCGGTTTGATGTTGATTTTTTCAACGTGATACATATACGTAATACCTCCTTTCTTCGAGAATATTTTTGATGATTTCATTGTACCAAACTGACTGACAAAGGTCAACAGATTCGCTCCGACAATGAGGTGTTTGACAAAAAATGGCTGCCTTTCATCCCATGACTGAAGTCACGGGTGTTCCCGGCAAGCATAAATATTTCAATAGTTCAATTCTTTGTGGGCATATGAAATCCAAAACTCTCTTTTTTTCGGGTCTTGCGCATCCGAAAAAAAGGGGGTAAAATGGAATCGGAATCACTGTGTTAAGGAGGTACCTCATGCTGCCCTATCCCACTCCACATATTCAGGCGGAACCCGCTGATTTCGCCAAGACCGTCCTGATGCCAGGCGACCCGCTGCGTTCCAGATTCATCGCCGAGAACTTTCTGGAAAACGCCAGGCTGATCAATAACGTCCGCGGCGTGAACGGCTATACCGGGCTGTACAAAGGTGCTCCGGTGACCGTGATGGCCAGCGGAATGGGTATGCCCTCCATCGGGATCTACTCCTACGAACTCTTCAACATCTTCGGGGTCGAGAACATCATCCGCGTGGGATCCGCCGGCGGGATCCTAGCGTCCGTGCACATCCGCGACATCGTGCTGGGCATGGGCGCCTGCACGGACTCAAATTACGCGTCCACGTTCCGTCTTCCCGGAACTTTCGCACCCACCGCGGACTTCACTCTTCTGGAAACCTGCTACCGCATCGCAGGAGAGCTGAAGATCCCGAATGTACACGTGGGCAATGTGCTCTCCTCAGACGTGTTTTACGGGGATGGCGACGGACTGGATCCGTCGGAGACCCCGGCACATCTGTGGGGAAAAATGGGAGTACTCGCCGTGGAGATGGAATCCGCAGCCCTGTATCTGAACGCCGCACGGGCAGGCAAACGGGCCCTGGGCATCTTCACAGTATCCGACCATCTTCTGACGGGTGAGAGCACGACCGCGGAAGAACGCCAGAACTCGTTCACGGATATGATGCGTCTGGCCATGGAAACCGCTCACAGGATGGATAGCCAGCATGACTAGTCAGCCAACCGTGAAGAGGGTCTTTCTGATCGTCCTGGACAGTTTCGGGGTCGGCGAAGCCCCGGATGCGGAACTGTTCGGAGACAAAGGGGCCCATACGGCTCTCTCCGTGTCCCGCTCCGCCGCCTTTCAGAAAGATACGGCTTTCACTCGCGAACTGTCCCGGATCGAGGGTCTGGAATTTCTGCGTCCGGCCATTCCGCGGTTTGCCCCCAGGGCCGCCGTGGCCAGGATGACCGAACGGTCCCGGGGAAAGGACACAACCATAGGCCACTGGGAGATCGCCGGCCTGATTTCGGAAAGGCCCCTGCCCACTTATCCGGAGGGCTTTCCGAACGAAGTGCTGCAGGCCTTTACCGCCGCGACAGGCTATGGAGTGCTGTGCAACCGCCCGTATTCCGGAACGGCAGTCATCGAGGATTACGGTCCCGAGCATCTCCGGACCGGAAAACTGATCGTCTACACCAGCGCGGACAGCGTCTTTCAGATCGCCGCACACGAGGATATCGTCCCCGTAGAAACCCTTTATGACATTTGCCGGAAAGCGCGAGCCGTACTGACCGGGAAGCACGGGGTGGGACGAGTGATCGCAAGACCTTTTAGGGGAACGCCGGGGCATTTCTACCGCACGGAAAACCGGCACGACTTCTCTTTTCCCGCTCCCGGAACCACGCTTCCCGACGCTATACAGAATGCCGGTCTGGATTCGATCGCGGTCGGAAAGATCGCGGATATCTTCGCACACCGCGGGTTTACGGAGGAGATCGCCTCCCACAACAACACGGAAGGCATGCGGATCGCCCTGGACTGCCTGGGCCGTCCTTTTAACGGACTCTGCTTTGTCAATCTGGTCGACTTCGACATGCTGTACGGACACCGGCGGGACCCGGACGGCTACGCGCGGGCGATCAACGAGTTCGGCACATGGCTTCCCTCGTTCCTGGGCGGAATGGCTCCGGAGGATGTCCTGTTCATCACGGCGGACCACGGGTGCGATCCAAGCTTCATGAAAACCACGGATCACACACGGGAATATGTGCCTCTCCTGGCGTTCGGGCAACATATACGTCCTGCGGATCTCGGCACCCGTTCCACGTTTGCGGACCTTGCCGCGACGGTTGCGGAAATGCTGTCCGTTTCCCTGGATACTCCCGGGCAGAGTTTTACCGGAGGTATTTTGCAATAGCTATTTCCCGGCGGGTAAGGGACAGACTCTTATCCCGCCGGGAATTGTTCGCTCCTCATCCCGTTTCGGCGGGAGTTCTTTCCGAAAAAACACTCAAATCGGTCCTCAGGCTCTTGACAGGTGCCTGTGTTTGCGTTAAGATAATGGATATTTCAACTTCCCGCGGCATCCGCATGCCGCAGAGATTTGTTTTTTTCACAGCGGTCACAACGGAAAGGAGGAGACGAAATGCCGGAATACAAAGAAAGCAAACTGTTCGCCTCCGTGCCGGTCAACCGCGCCATCGTCAAACTGGCCGTTCCCGCTGTGCTCAGCCAGATCATCCTGGTCGCCTACAATATGGCGGACACGCTCTTCATCGGACTGACCGGAAGCGACTCCATGATCACGGCCGTCACCATCTGTATGCCGGCCTTTATGTTCCTGTCCGCCTTTTCCAACCTGTTCGGGATCGGAGGCGGCTCCGCCATATCCCGTATGCTCGGAAAAAAGGACCCGCAGACCGCGTCCCGCATCTCTTCGTTCGCGTTCTGGGCCTGTGTACTGGTCACGGTCCTGTATGCGCTCGGATCCTATCTCCTGGCCGACCCGTTTGTGGATCTGCTCGGAGGACGTCATCCCGAGGTCCACGGCCTGGCCAAGGAATATCTGTTCTGGACGGTCACCTGCTTCGGACTGTGCGCGTCCGTCAGCACGCTGCTGTCCCATCTGGTCCGCTCGGAGGGCCATGCCCTGCAGGCCAGTATAGGCATTATGTTCGGGGGAGTGATGAATATCCTCCTGGACCCGTTGTTCATGTTCGTCATCCTGCCTCCGGGCCATGAGATCCTGGGCGCGGCCGTCGCCACTTCCCTTTCCAATCTCCTGGCCGTTCTGTATTATCTGGTCTTCATCCTGACCATCAGCCGGAAAAATAAGACGATCCTGTCCATTCATCCGGGGTCCATCCGGCTGTCCGGCAAGATCATCGGGGAAATCTTCATCTCCGGTCTTCCCGCCTGCCTCATGACCCTGTTCGAGAATATCTCGTTCATGATTCTGGACAACCTGATGCAGATCAACGGAATCGTGATGCAGGCCGGTCTGGGCGTGGCCAAGAAGATCAATATGCTCTCGCACAGCATCGTGCGCGGGGTCACCCAGGGCGTCCTTCCGCTGATCGCATACAATTACGGTTCCCGTGACCACAAGCGTATGTATTCCGCCTTTTACCGCTCCGCGTCGGCCTCCTGCATCCTCGCCCTGATCTGTATGGCCGCCTATCTGCTGTTCAGCCGCTTCTTTGTCGGACTGTTCATCCAGAGCGAATCCGACTCCATCCTGTACGGCGCCCAGTTCCTGAGGCTCCTTTGCATCGGGTGTCCCTTCTCGGCACTGGCCTATGCCATCATATCCTTTTTCCAGGCCACCAAGCAGGGCGGCAAGGCTCTCCTGGTCGCGTTGTCCAGAAAAGGCTGGCTGGATATTCCCCTGATGTTCATCCTGCAGCGGATCGACCCGGTCCGCGGGATCGTTTCGGCTACTCCGATCGCGGACGTGCTCTGCTGCATACTGGCGGTCGTGCTGTTCCTCTTCTTCGTCCGGGCCCTGAAACTTGAGCGCATCGTGCTCAGCGACCCCGATACCGACCTGCAGCCTTAACGGAAAAGCGGTTTCTCCCGGCAGTCATGCCGCAAAGAAACCGCTCTTGCTATTTGGTTTGGATCAGTCCGCGTAAACCGGTTCGAAATCGCTTGCGTCGTGTCCGCATACCGGGCAGACAAAATCCTTGGGAAGTTCTTCTCCCTCGTACAGATACTGACAGATCTTGCACCGCCATCCGATGATCTTCCGGGTGGCTTTCGGAGGTTCCGCCTTCTTTGGCTTCAGCCGGTTCTGATAATCCGCATAGGTCAGGGGTTCTTCCTCTCCCGTACGGAACATGTCGTCGATCTCGGCAATGAACAGGATATGACTGCCCAGATCATGCGTTTCCACCACACGGCAGTTCATCACGGCACAGGCCGACCAGCCCATATACGGAAGCCCGTTCCCCGTCAGGGGCGGTTCCATACCGGCAAACTTGTCCACGTTCCGGCCGGACTGCAGTCCGAAATGACGGATCGTCTCGAACGAACAGGTCTGGTCCAGTATGCTGACCGTGAAGACACCGCTTTCCCGGATCATCTCCGTGGTCAGGTTGGTGGAGATACAGGACAGCGCCAGACGTGTCGGATTCGCCGCGACCTGGATCGCCGTATTGGTGATGCAACCGTTCATCCGGTCCCCGACGCGGGTAGCCACCATGAATACGCCGTAGGTCAGGCTGTACATAGCTTTAGGATCCATTGAAACTCCTTTCGGGCAAAGCCGTGTCCCGATTCAGTAATTCTCCGCGTGTACTTCGAAATAGGCCTGAGGATGTGCGCAGACGGGGCAGATGTCCGGTGCCTTCGTGCCGACCATGATGTGTCCGCAGTTCCGGCATTCCCAGACTTTCACTTCGCTCTTGGCAAAGACTTCCTGGGCTTCCACGTTGTGCAGAAGGGCACGGTAGCGCTCCTCATGATGCTTCTCGATCTGGCCCACGGCGCGGAATTTGGCCGCGAGTTCGGTAAAGCCTTCCTTCTCCGCCGTCTTTGCGAAATCTTCGTACATATCGGTCCATTCAAAATTTTCCCCGTCTGCCGCAGCCGCGAGGTTCTCCGCGGTCGTGCCGATCCCGTCAAGTTCCTTGAACCACATCTTGGCATGTTCTTTTTCGTTTTCGGCAGTCACGAGAAACAGGGCCGCGATCTGCTCAAAGCCCTCTTTCTTGGCCTTGGATGCGAAATAGGTGTATTTGTTCCGGGCCTGGGATTCACCAGCGAAGGCCGCCTGCAGATTCTTTTCGGTCTGTGTACCGGAATAGATGGTTTTCTTCTCGCTCATGATTGTGTACCTTCCTTTTACGCTTTTTCAAAATTGTCCTTGTCCACACCGCAGACCGGGCAGACAAAATCCTCCGGGAGATCTTCGAACTTGGTTCCGGGCTGGATCCCGTTATCCGGATCTCCGGTTGCTTCATCATATTCATAGCCGCATACCTGGCAAACGTATTTCATAGTATTTTCCTCCACTTCTTTCATTCAAACATTGCAACGATATCCGCCTTGGGACGGTATCCGAGAGACGTCTTGACGATTTTTCCGTTCTTCATCAGCACCACGGTCGGGATGCTGTTGATTGAGAATCTCATGGCCAGTCCGGGCTCATCGTCCACGTTGACCTTGCCGACCTTGATCTTTCCCTCATACTCTTCCGCGATCTCTTCTATGATCGGGGCCAGCATACGGCACGGGCCGCACCAGGTCGCCCAGAAATCCAGCAGCACCGGCAGATCGGACTGTACGACCTCTTTTTCATAGTTCGCGCCTGTAATGGTGATTTCCACGGTCTTATTCCTCCGCTTTCTTGTCTTTGGACTTGTAATACAGCATACAGTGGCAGAAGCCCTCGAATTCAGGGTCCTTGATCTGGTCCCGGAATTCCTGGCACATGCACTTATACTCCGGCGTACGGGCGGTCCGGCAGGGGCAGTATCCGCCTGTCTTCTCCAGGCCTTCCCGGATGAGCCGGACGATCTCTTCGTTCGGATTGAGTGTGACCATCAGGACCTCCAGAGCGAATGCAGATTGCAGTACGCAAACGCGGCGATGACCTCATCGCCCTCAAAGATCGCGAACTCTGCGACCGGACGGTCGCCCGGATTCAGGATCTTTCTCTGGTTCCCCGCTTTGGTCTGCAGGGAGATCCATTCGATGTAGTGCTCGGGGATCATCGGGTGCTCGACCGATCCTACGGTCACGGTCACCTTCCCTTTTTCCACAGTGACGACAGGCACGTGCTTTTCCAGGGAAGCGTCCGTAGTGCCCGGTTGGATCACTTCCATCTTCTCGCCGCAGCACATCATCGGTACGCCGGTCTTCTTGACCACAGCCACGATCTGTCCGCAGTGCTTGCAGCGCAGAAATACCATTTCCATAATTCTATCCTCCAAGTGAAAAATCGGTTCCGCTTACTGAGTATGCGGGTTGTCCTACGGATACAGTATAGCAGTATTCCTTCCAAAGGTCAACGGGTCCGCGAGGGTATTTCGGGATTTCCCGCGGCCTCAGATGTGGACATCCGGAGCAAAAGCGGGTATAATGGAAAAAAACGATTCAGAAAGGTCTGCCTATGTCATCCGATCACACTCCGATAAAGCCCGAGGACTATGTCGAACCGCGGTGCCTTCTGTGCGGTGAACCGTTCGGAAGCGAAAATCCGGTGAAGCCTATCCCGCAACAGCGCATCATCGAAAAAACAGACGAATACATGAGCCGCCGGGACTATCCGGCCGTGGAACGGCACCTCCTGTACTGGCTTGAGGAAGCCAGGGCAGGACGGGATCTGCGCGGTGAACTTCTGGTCCGTAACGAACTGATCGGGCATTTCCGGAAAACCGGAAAAAAGCAACAGGCCATGGACAACGTGGACGCGGCACTGGAACTCGTGGAACGGATCGGTTACTCCGGAACAGTCAGCGCCGGGACCACCTACACCAATGCCGCCACGGCGTGTCAGGCCTTCGGGTTTCCGGAGAAGGCCCGCGGCCTGTTTGAAAGAGCCCGGGCCGTCTATGAGTCGGATCCGCATACCACACCTTCCCTTCTGGGCGGTCTGTACAACAACATGGCCCTGAACTGCGTGACACTGAACCGGTACGAAGAAGCGGACGGACTCTACCGCAAGGCTCTGGAAATCATGGGGACGGTCCCGGGAGGACGCCTCGAGCAGGCCATCACCTACCTCAACATGGCGGACGCAGAAGCGGCGAAACGGGGCATGCCGGAAGCGGAAAGCACCGTCTTTGATCTCCTGGACAAAGCGGCGGACCTTCTGGAACATCCGGACGCCCCCGAAGACGGCTACTACGCGTTCGTCTGCGAGAAATGCGCCCCGACGTTTTCCTATTACGGTGATTTCCTCGAAGCGGAGAAACTGGAGAAAAAAGCAAATGCCATCTATCAAAGGACTTGATCTCGGCCGGGACTTCTTCCGGGAATGCGGGGAACCCATGCTGAAAGAGGAGTTCCCGGATCTCATTCCCCATCTGTGCTGCGGCCTGTTCGGAAGCGGTTCCGAATGCTTCGGCTTTGACGACGACATCTCGCAGGACCACGATTTTGAGCCCGGATTCTGCATCTTTCTGCCCGATGAGACCGTTGTGGACCGGAAACAGGCATTCCGCCTGGAGCGCGCCTATGCCGGTCTGCCCAGGGAATTTCACGGTTTCCGACGCTCGGTTATGCAGCCCGTAGGAGGCGCAAGGCACGGTGTATTCAGAACTTCGGAATTTTTTTACGATAAGATTGGAAGCACAGACGGACAGTTGGACAGGGAGGCCTGGCTCTACGTTCCGGAGCAGTCTCTGGCCGAGTGCACGAACGGGGAGATCTTCTTCGACAATCCAGGCACGGTCACAGCCATCCGCAGCGCCCTTTCCAAAATGCCGGACGACGTCAGGAAGAAGAAGCTGGCCGCCCAGCTGTTCCTCATGGCCCAGTCCGGGCAGTACAACTACGGACGCTGCCTCCGTCACGGCGAATCCGCCGCCGCCCAGCTCGCGGTGTGCGAATTTGTAAAAAGCACGCTCTCCGTGATCTTCCTGCTCAACCGGACCTATCAACCTTATTATAAATGGACTTTCCGCGCCCTGCGCTCGCTACCCATCCTGGCCGAGTCCGGGGACAGGCTGGCCGCATTGCTCGAAAGCGGCAACGGACCCGACCGGAGCCCCGAAAAAATCGGTCTCATCGAAAGTCTGGCCCAGGACGTCATAGACGAGCTGGTCCGCCAGGATCTGACCCGCGCGGTATGCGGCGACCTGGAAAAGCACGCCTATTCCGTCAACGATCTCATTGCGGACCCGGATCTGAGAAACCGTCACATCCTGGCCGCACTGTAAGGAGAATGCTATGCAACTTCACGGTTTACAGAAAATGACTCTTCTGGATTTCCCGGGTCACGTGGCCTGCACCGTCTTCCTGGGCGGCTGCGATTTCCGCTGCCCGTTCTGTCACAATTTTGAGCTGGTCGACGGGACCGCAAAGCCGGAAATGACGGACGATGAGTTCTTCGCGTTTCTGGATAAAAGACACGGGCTTCTGGACGGAGTCGCCGTCACGGGCGGCGAACCGTTGCTCCACCCCGGTCTCATCCCGTTCCTGCGCCGCATCCGGGAACAGGGCTTTGCCGTGAAGGTGGACACCAACGGGTATCATCCGAACTGGCTGCGCGAGATTTTGGACGCCAACCTGGCGGATTACGTGGCCATGGACGTCAAGAATAGCCCCGAAAAATACGCCAGGACCTGCGGACTGCCTCATCTCGACCTGGAGCCGGTTCTGGACAGCATCCGTCTGCTCATGTCCTCCGGTACCGAATATGAGTTCCGCACGACCGTCATCGCCGAATTCCACAAGGTTCGGGACATCGCCTCCATCGGCGAACTGATCCGCGGCGCGAAGCGCTACTATATCCAGTGCTTCACCGACCGGGACTCGGTCCCGTTCGGGGATCTTCACGCCCCGTCCCGCGCCGATCTGGACGAATTCCTCACCGTCGCGAAGACCTACGTTCCTTCCGCCGAACTACGCGGTGTGGACTGACCCGCTTTTTTTCACCTTACCATACCCGGTTTCACCGGATCAGGCCTGCTTTTTTCAAAAAAAGCGGCCTCTTTTTTTCGTCTTCCCCTTGACAATTCCGTCCTTGGTAAAACTCCACAAAAAATCAACATATAGTTTGTCTATAATTTTGCGACCACAATATATTGACATGAATCCGGCCTTCCAGTATAATGATACATGCACGCCCCACGGGAGTGTATAGATAATTATTACCTTATCAAGGAGTGTATATGTATCAAGTCATTAAGAGAGACGGCAAGGTCGTAGATTTCAATATCAGCAAGATCACGACCGCCATCACAAAGGCCTTCGAAGCCCTGAACAAGCAGTACCATCCCAGCGTCATCGACCTGATCTCGCTGCATGTGACCGCCGATTTCGAGAGCAAGATCAAGAACGACAGGATCTCCGTCGAAGAGATCCAGGACAGCGTGGAAAAAGTCCTGTCCGAGTCCGGCTATGCGGATGTCGCCAAAGCCTATATCCTGTACCGCCGTCAGCGCGAGAAGATCCGCAACGTGGGATCCACCCTGCTCAACTACAAGGATACCGTGGACAACTACCTGCAGATCAACGACTGGCGTGTCAAGGAGAACTCCACCGTGACCTATTCGGTCGGCGGTCTGATCCTGTCCAACTCCGGAGCGATTACGGCCAACTACTGGCTGTCCGAAGTGTATGACGACGAGATCGCGGCCGCTCACCGCTCCACAGCCATCCATCTGCATGACTTGAGCATGCTGACCGGCTACTGCGCGGGCTGGAGCCTCAAGCAGCTCATCCAGGAGGGCCTGGGCGGCGTTCCCGGAAAGATCACGTCCTCCCCGGCCAACCACCTGTCCACGCTGTGCAACCAGATGGTCAACTTCTTAGGCATCATGCAGAACGAATGGGCCGGCGCTCAGGCGTTCTCCTCGTTCGATACCTATCTGGCTCCGTTCGTCAAGGTGGACAACCTGGACTACAAGCAGGTCAAGCAGTGCATTCAGTCCTTCGTATACGGCGTCAACACCCCGTCCCGCTGGGGCACGCAGTCTCCGTTCACCAACATCACGCTGGACTGGACGGTTCCGGCCGACCTGGCGGAGCTGAACTGCATCGTTGGCGGAAAAGAGGTCGACTTCAAGTACAAGGACTGCAAAAAAGAAATGGACATGGTGAACAAGGCGTTCATCGAGATCATGACCGAGGGCGACGCCAACGGCCGGGGCTTCCAGTACCCCATCCCCACCTACTCCATCACCCGGGATTTCGACTGGTCCGATACGGAAAACAACCGTCTCCTCTTCGAGATGACCGCCAAGTACGGCACCCCCTACTTCTCCAACTATATCAACAGCGACATGGAGCCCAGTGATGTGCGCAGCATGTGCTGCCGCCTGCGGCTGGACCTGCGGGAGCTGCGGAAGAAGAGCGGCGGCTTCTTCGGCTCCGGGGAGAGCACCGGCAGCGTGGGCGTGGTCACCATCAACATGCCCCGGATCGCCTACCTGAGCAAGACGGAAGAGGAGTTCTACGCCCGGCTGGACAAGCTCATGGACCTGAGCGCCCGCTCCCTGAAGGTGAAGCGGGAGGTCATCACCAAGCTGCTGAACGCGGGTCTCTACCCCTACACCAAGCGCTAC
>JAFYHA010000126.1 GCA_017539425.1 Clostridia bacterium | reverse complement strand
GTAGACATAGTTGCCTCCTTCAACTTGTCCACCGGGTCCTCAAAGTATACCCAACTTGAAAAGAAAAATCAACTTGCGATTAGTTGACGACTAAAATCCACTCGCCGCCCGGGAGTGTTGAACTTAACTTTTCACTTTACTTTTTTTCGTTAAAATCGTAACCTTTACCCATTATAATTGACGGGATTAAATATATTTGTTATAATAGTACGGATGGCCCCGGAATGACGGGACACAGACCTGGAAACGAGGAACAAGACCTTGAGTATAGAACTCGAAGAAGAGAGACTGCAGTTGATCGCGATGCGCGCCACACTGAAGGAACTGGGCAGTGCCCTCCGCATATCGACCCTGACCGAAAAGGCCAGGGAACTGGAGGAGCAGACCCTGGATCCCGAATTCTGGAACAGTCAGGAAACCTCTTCAAAAGTGCTTCAGCAGCTCAAGCAGGCGCAAAGCACCATACACGATTACGAAGCACTCTGCTCCCGTCTGGAGGATGCGATCACGCTGGCCGAGATGGGACTGGAGGAAAAGGATGAATCCGTTCTGGAGGAAGTCCGCAGCGAGCATGAGGAAATCGCCAGGATCGAGGAGACACAGCGCATCGCCGTGCTGTTGTCCGGAGAGTACGATCACAGCAATGCCTTCCTGTCCTTCCACCCCGGTGCCGGCGGCACCGAGGCTCAGGACTGGGCCCAGATGCTCTACCGGATGATCACGAGATGGTGCGATTCGCATAAGTACGCCTATAAACTGACCGACTGGCAGGACGGCGACGGAGCGGGGATCAAGAGCGCATCCATCTACGTGGAAGGCTTCAACGCCTACGGAATGCTGAAATCCGAAAACGGCGTCCACCGCCTGGTCCGGGTCTCGCCCTTTGACGCTGCCGGACGCAGGCATACGTCGTTCGCATCCATTGAGGTGATGCCGGAATTCGAGGAACTGGACGAAGTGGTCGTACGAGATGAGGACATCATCTTTGAGCCCTTCCATTCCAGCGGAGCCGGCGGACAGAATATCAACAAGGTCAGTTCGGCCGTCCGGATCACGCACAAGCCGACCGGCATCGTGGTGACCTGCCAGACCGAGCGGAGCCAGACCCAGAACAAGGAAACGGCTCTTCGTATGCTGAAATCCAAACTGATGGATATCAAGATCCGCGAACGTCTGGACACCATTGACCAGATCCAGGGGAACAAGAGCAATATCGAATGGGGTTCCCAGATCCGGTCCTACGTCTTCATGCCCTATACGCTGGTCAAGGACAACCGCACCCAGTACGAGACCGCCAACATCGATTCGGTCATGGACGGCAACCTGGACGGTTTTATCAACGCGTATCTCAAATCACTCAACGAAAAGAAAACGGATTGAAAAGGAGGAGCGGGGAGAATCCCCGTGTATAAACCATTATGACGACTGTTAACAAGGATACCGTAGTCGGCGATCTGCTCGACATTGATCCGGAAACCGGAAAGTTTCTTCAAGAGATCGGCATGCACTGCCTCTCCTGCCCGATGTCCCGCAGTGAAACGCTGGAAGAGGCCTGCATGGTCCACGGTGAGGATGTCGGGGAACTGGTGAACAAGATCAACAAGTTCCTTTCGGAAAAAGCCGGAAGCTGAGACCGGACTCCGTTATGCTCGCGATCGATGCATTGGTGATCCAGTCCAGAAAGTCCGGGGAAAACGATGTCGTCCTGACGCTGCTGACCGCGGAACACGGACGCGTCTATGTCTGTGCCAAAGGCGGCCGATCCACCAAAAGTGACCAGCTTCCTTTGGCACAGCTTTTTACCTATTCCAACCTTGAACTGTATGAGAAGAACGGAAGGCGCTGGCTCAAAGGGGGCTCGGTCATCCGGTCATTCTACGGATTGTCCTCCCGCCTGGAATCCCTGGCGGTTGCCTCCTATATGGCGGAAACGGTGCTGGAATTCACCAGCGAGGGAGTGCCCGCGGAAGAGGAACTGCGTCTGATGCTCAACATGCTGTACACGCTGGCCGAGGAAAAACGGCCCCCGCGTCTGGTCAAGGCCGTCTGGGAATTCCGCCTGTCCGTGATTTCCGGTTACGCGCCGGATCTGGGACTTTGTGCGGGATGCCGCTCGGATTCACCGGAAATCCTGGACGTCGGAAACGGACACGTATTGTGCCGTAAGTGTTACGAAAAGCAAAACCGGTTCCTTCCGAAGGGCGACGAACGTCCGGAAGGGAAGACCTCCGTTCTGCTCAGACCGGCTGCACTGCTGGCTCTGAGGACCATAGCGGAGGCACATCCGAAACAGATCCTGGCCTTTTCTCTTCAGGCTCCTGAGGATCTGGACTGCCTGTGCCGTGCGTCGGAAGCCTTCTTCCTGTATCACGTCGGGCACGGGTTTTCCACACTGGATTTCTACCATTCTGTCTGTAATTGAACGAGGGGATCGTTGCTATGTCAGTGAGAAACCGCCCTTCGGGGCTTACGCTGGGTCCACGCCTGCTCAGTGCGCTTCCTCTTCTGAGAAACGGAGACCGGGCGGCGGATATCGGCACGGACCATGCCTACCTTCCGATCTATCTGATCCGGAACGGGATCTGCCCGGAAATCCTGGCTACGGATATCGCGGCGGGACCGATCCGGCGTGCCCGGGATCATATCCGTGCCTCCGGTCTTTCCGATCGGATCCGCGCCCTTCAGACGCCCGGGCTGGACGGAGTGGACGGTTTTGAACCGGATGCGATCCTGATTTTCGGGATGGGCGGGGATCTGATCTCCCGGATCCTGGATCAGGCTCACTGGCTTGCGGATTCGGGTGCACGGCTGATCCTGCAGCCCATGACGCATGCCGAACAGGTCCGGATCTGGCTGAACGGACACGGCTATACGGAATGCAGGGAGATCCTTTCCGAAGAGGACGGTAAGTTCTACGTTACGATCGGGGCGGATCCTGGACAGTCTCCGGAACCGATGACGGAAACATGGAAATGGCTGGGCCGTCTTGTCCGTGATAATCCGCCCGACGTCGTCCGCAGTTACCTCTCCGGATGGCTCGGGACGCAGGAAAAGATCCTGAACGCGCTGCGCCAGGCCGGTCATGACTGTGAAGCGGAAATAAAAAAAGCGGAGATCCTGAAAGCCGCGCTAAGCGGGATTCCGGGATCCGAAAGAGGTTTACATGAGAGTTAAGGAACTGTATGAGGCGCTGGACGCCCGGATTCCGGGGTCACTGTCCTGCGAATGGGACAACGACGGACTGATGGTCTGTCCGGACCCGGACAGGGAGGTGAAGCGGATCCTGGTCTGTCTGGATCCGACGGACCGGATGGTCCGCGAGGCCGTCGACCGTCATGTTGACGCGATGATCTGCCACCATCCGTTCCTGTTTTCCGGTTTGAAGACCGTCGATGCTTCCCAGGCCAAAGGCGATCTGTGTGTCCGCCTGATCCGGGCCGGATGCTCCGTCATGTGCTTTCATACCCGGCTGGATGCTCTGTCCGGCGGCGTCAACGACTGTCTCGCCGCGCGGATCGGACTTTCGGCATCGACCGTGCGCCCGTTCCCGGTCGAGGGATTGCCGATGGGACGTATCGGAGATCTGCCTGAAGAAACGGATCTGGATGCGTTCGCCGAGTATGTCAGGACCGTGCTTTGTGCCGATACGGTACGCTATTCCGGTGCCGGGAAACCGGTCCGCAGGGTAGCGGTCCTGGGCGGCTCCGGGAAAGATGAGGTCCAATCGGCGATTCAGGCCGGTGCGGACACCTTTGTGACCGGCGAACTCGGCTATCATACGCTCATTGAGGCCAATGAACTCGGCATCAACCTGATCGAAGCCGGACATTTTGAAACTGAAGATCCGGTAACGGAAGCACTGGCCGGTTTTGCGGCCGAAATCCTCCTGGAGGCTGACATCATTCGCCTGTCCAGCCGCTGCATCCGGACGGCCAATAAGAAAGAGTAGGAGAAAAGCAGTATGACCTATGTGATCTCAGATCCGAAAGGATGTCTGACCGTCTATCGCAACCTTCTGAAACAGATCCGTTTCAGAGATACGGATACAATGTATGTGCTGGGCAATCTGGTCGGGGACGGCCCTGACCCCATCGGACTGGTAACCGAAATGAGTATGCAGAGCAATGTCATGCCCATCCTTGGGGACGATGATTACCGTGCCTATACGATACTCAGCAAGATGAGAACGCTCTTACAGGAGAAGCAGAGTCCGGACAAGGCTTTCCTCAGGGAAATGGCTGCCTGGGTATCCGATGGCGGACAGAAAACGCTGGACCAGTTCCGGGAACTGTCGGATGAGATGCAGGAAGGAATCCTGGATTATCTTGAGGATATGCTCCTGTATGCGGAAATCAATGTGAAGGGAGCCGATTATCTGTTGATTCACAAGGGCGTTTCGGACTACACCCCGGATCTGGATCTGGATGTATGCGGACCGGACGATTTTCTCAGCGAATCCTTTGATCCGAAAGTCGAGCACGATCCGAACCGCGTTGTGATTGTCGGACATATCCCGGTTTCCGAAATACCGGACGCTGAGGCAAACAAGATTTTTTACGGTCCGAACCTGATTGCCCTGAATTGCGAAGTCACGCAGGGCGGAAGCCTGGGCTGTCTGTGTCTGGATAACGGACAGGAGTTCTATGCCAGCGAACCCGATAATTGAGGGTATAGGTGCAAGGGGAAAACTATGGTCACCACCATCCGGAAGAATTGTCTGATTGAACTGAATATTACGGACCTGAACAACCTGGGTTACGGAGTCGGGCATATCGACGGAATGACGGTCTTTGTCGCGGGAGCCGTGGACGGGGAGACCGTCTCGGCCAGGGTGATCAAGGTCAACCGTACCTATGCCGTCGCGCGTCTTGAATCCATCCTGACACCGTCGCCCCACAGGATCGAATCGTCCTGTAAGATCAGAGGCTGCGGCGGATGTGCCTATCAGGCTGTGTCCTATCCCCATGAACTGGAGCTCAAAAGGGAACGCATAAGGACGGCGTTGCGGAAGAACGGGCTTGCCGATCTTGAAGTGGCACCCGTGACCGGAATCAAGGATGAAGGATCCAACTATGTCATGTCCGGGTACCGGAACAAGATTCAGATGCCGTTCGGTTTGTCACCGGAAGGAAAGATTGTGATCGGATACTTTTCTTCCCGATCGCACAGGGTAGTGGAAGCGGCGGACTGCCCGCTTCAGGACCCTTCGTTCCGGCCGATCCTGGAAACGGTCAGGTCGTTTGCGGAGCAAGAGCAGCTTACCGTTTATGATGAAACTACGGGGGAAGGCCTTCTTCGCCATATCTATCTGAGAACGGGAACGGTTTCCGGAGAGGTCCTTGTGACACTGGTCATCAATGGAATTTCCGTTCCGGGAGAGGAACGGCTGGTCCGGCAACTGCTTGACACTGAAAACAAAATCGTAGGTGTTTTGCTGAACAGCAATACAGAGCAGACCAATGTGATATGCGGAGATCATTACCGCCTGTTGTATGGACGCGATTATCTTACGGACCGGCTTTGCGGGGTTGATCTCTGTATTTCGCCTCAGTCATTTTATCAGGTCAATCATGATGTGGCTGAGGCTATCTACACGAAAGCGCAGGATCTTCTCGGACTGACCGGAAATGAAACCGTGCTGGATCTGTATTGCGGAACGGGCAGCATCGGGTTGTCGATGGCGCATAGCCTAAACAAGCTGATCGGTGTCGAGATTGTAGAGGACGCCGTGAAATGTGCTAAACAAAACGCTGCCCGGAACGGTGTGGAGAATGCGGAATTTATCTGTGAGGATGCGGCAAACGTCAACCGGTATCTAGTCGGACTTTTGGGAGGTTCAAAGGGAAGCGTAGATGCGGTCATTCTGGATCCGCCCAGAAAAGGATGCGCTCAGGATCTGATTGATCTGTTGATGAATTCAAATGTTCCCAGAATTGTTTACATTTCATGCGATCCGGAGACCCTGGCCAGAGATTTAGTCTCTTTAAGGCAGTCTTACCGGTGCGAAACCTTATATCCCTACGATTTGTTTCCCAGAACAGGGCATGTCGAGACCGTCGCGCAGCTGACGAGAAGAGACGCGAACTAACGCTTTTTAAAAAAGCATAACGGTATATCGCAGGAGCGTCAAACTCTAACAGGGGGATTGTAATGAAACGAACGATCGCGGCATTGTCGGTTGCTTGTATATTGTTTAGCGTTTTGGGTGGTTGCGGATCGCAGCCTTCAATCGAATATGACGCCAAAGAACAGAGGATTTACGTAACGGGAACAAATGACTACGCGGCGATTTCGTTTCCGGATGAGATAAAAGACGCGCGGTCGGTGGACGTTGAAGGCGACGGGTTTAAGTTCCACGCCTATCTCGTCTTATTGCGGCAGTTGGGCGTGGACGAACAGACGGAATTGCCCGGCCTTATCGACAGGACGGCGAAAAGCCTCCGCTTTATCCGGCAGTATCTGAGCGAAAACGCAGGCGCCGCGTATCCGTCCGAACTCGCGGAGCTTCCGGTCGTGATCAGGATCGATAATCTGTATGAGTATCAGACGGATGAGGATAAGATCACGCTTAAGTATAACGAGATCGGAACACACAGAGAGTTTCTGTATCTGCTCGCCCTGATGAACTGCAAAGCCGTCGGTTGGGAGCATCTCGGTTACGCGTGGTACGTCGGCACCTGTATCGATCCGTATACCGAAGTTATCGATCAGTGGCCGCTCATTCCGGAACTCCCTTATTATTCGCTGTGCATAGCCGCAGGCGCAGATCCGGCGAATATGACTGCCGCGGATTATCGCACGGTCTATGACGCCTGCGCACGGGTCTGCTTTGAAAAAGGCCTGACACACTGGGGCAGTTACTGTGAGAGTCTGCCTGTTACAAAAGAACCCGACTTTACTAGATTCAAAGACAAAGAATCGGGAGATACCCTGCTGACGGCGTTCACGGCGGCGTCTTTCCTCGCCTGGCTGGAAGATACATACGGATTTGAACAGATCAGTCTGTTCTGCTTCGGACAGAAGACGTTTGAAGAGGCGTTCGGTAAGAACTTCAGCGTCGCATACAAAGAGTGGCGCACGTGGATAACGGAGAACTATCCCGCCGACTGACAGAACGGGATTTACGGAGGTCAGCATTATGATACATCTTGAAAAGCTTACCTATGAGAACTTTGACGACGTCTTTGAACTCAAGGTAAAAAAGGTTCAATACCCCTTTGTGGCGAGCAACTGTTACAGCGTTGCCGAAGCGTATGTTACCAT